>JAFQKA010000057.1 GCA_017397175.1 Clostridia bacterium
TCGGTCACGCTTACCGTTTGATAAAATTCCCCTGCGTCAAGCGCGGTGAATTTTATCTGCTCTCATGCGTGACCTGCGGTCATTCTACATCCGCGAATTCGGCCGGTCCAAACCATTCGCTCCGAATTCGCTGGTTTGAGGAGGGGGCGGGTGGTAATCGTTCGTTCTCAACACACCCGTAGGGGACGACGTCCTCGGCGTCCCGTAAAAAACAAATGATTACAGAATTCTTCCCACAATGAGACGAATTAACGACCACAATGTAGGGGCGACCACCGGTCGTCCGTAAAAACGAACAATTTCATCTGGCCCGGTAGGGGAGGATATTATCCTCCCGTCGAAAACGGGACGCCGAGGACGTCGTCCCCTACAAATTTTATTTTACGTCCCCAAAAACGATGTTGTTCAGACATCGTTTTCGTTGTGGTGTTATTGTGTGACCCAAACCCTTTTCCTCAATCTTGACCAAAACCAATGGTGTTTAGCCATTGGTTTCCCGAGTTTGGTTTGGGGGATCCAACACCCTTTTTAAAGGGGGTTGGGGGGCTGGGGGACTTCCGCAAAACCTTCCCCTACAAACAAATCACAGACAGCATAGTGCCGCGGAGACCGCGGGACTTGCGGTGAGAATAGAACATTTCCTCCTCGCAGGAGGTGCAAAACGGGCAAAGGTCGATATTCTTTTCGGGAATTCCCGCGCGCTCAA
This sequence comes from Clostridia bacterium, assembly GCA_017397175.1. Lineage (GTDB taxonomy): Bacteria > Bacillota > Clostridia > Oscillospirales > CAG-272 > SIG710. The sequence goes on from JAFQKA010000057.1 coordinate 707, forward strand.
GCTGCCAATGGTTCATTTTTGCCACGTCGGCAAAATATTTTCCGTCCTTTTGTGCGCTTTCGGAAATAAATCTACGGCAAAATTCCTCGCCGTATTTCTTTTCGAATTCATCGTAAAAATCCCGTTCCACCTCGTAGCAGCAAGAGCTGATGGACGGCCCTATTGCCGCAAATATCTCGGATTTTTGCGCGCCTTTTTCAATCAGCTTTCCGACGGCCTCAAGAGAGATCTCGGAGAGCGTTCCCCGCCAGCCGGCATGAACTGCGGCAACAGCCTTTGTCTCACCGTCGCGCACCCATGCAAAAAGCACAGGGGTGCAGTCGGCGTTTTTTACACCTACGGGCAGACCCGATTCTGTGGTGATATAGCCGTCCGAGCTTTCATCGGTGGGGCGAAAATAGCCAAGTCCCGCGTCGGCGTTTGTGACTTCGCGCACTCGTGCCGAGTGAACCTGATGCAGAGAAACGACCTTTTTGTCGTCGATCCCCACAGCTGTGCTGAAAAGCGCCAGGTTTTTCAGCACCGTTTCCTCGTCGTCGCCTCGGCGGAACGCCAAATTCAGCGACGATGTATGCTCAAGGGTGCTGACACCACCCTGTCTTGTGGAAAACCCGTGTGGGCAGGGCAGAAGCGTTGAGCGCAGGTAGACTACGCCGTTTTCGGCTTTGATTTTTTCAAACATTTATCTGAATGCCTCGCCGTTCAAGTTATAAATTTCTTCTCTCATTATGCTGTAATGCTCGGTCAGAATGTCCTCAGACAAAAAACCAAGCTGCTCCCGCAGGGCCGTAACTATCATTTCGGGGTTCAACGTCTCCGCCTGACCTGCCGACACGGTGGTGTCGATAACGATGCGGTCAGTCTCGGGATCGTAACGGCAGTCAAGGGATTTTATCATCTTGGTAATGTCTATCTCCTTGACACCCGCCTTACCCTTTTTTTCCATTGCAACGGGCTTTTCAAAAAGTGCTTTTGCCTTATCTGCAAGATCTTCGCACGCGCCACGGGTCTCAAAGGTCAGCGTATAGCGTGCCGCGCCGATATCGGTGAGCTTCATCTGAGGCTCGTAGACCTCTATTACGTCAAGCTCGTCGGTCAGCGCGGTCTTGAGACGCGCTTTTATTTCGTTGAAGGTCATATACTCGGTGATCCTGATGTCCAGGTACTCGCAAACGCTCTGACAACCCACCGAAAGAGGCAGTCCGAACACCATTTTCGCGTGGGGGTTGAAGCCCATGGTATACCACGCGGGGATCCCCGAGCGGATAATGACTTTTTCAAAAGTTCTCTGCAGGTCAAGGTGAGATATATACTGCAGATTGCCCACCTTTTTGAATTTTATCCTGATAGGCTGAGGATTTTCCTTTGATATCATGCCTGCGGGCAGCACGTGCGCTCACCTCCCAGCTTATTTGCGCCGCAGCCGCTGCATTTTTCGCGGCAGGATGGCGTCGTTATCTCGCCGTAAGCGCGGTCTCGCTCACGACGGAAAAATTCTTTTGATACTCCGCAGTCGATCACGTCCCAAGGGAGAATTTCATCAAAGCCCCACTGACGGTTTGCATAGAATGCGGGATCGATTCCCGTCGCCTCGAACACCTCGACCCACTTATCGTAGTCAAAATATTCGTCCCAGGCGTCAAAATGAAAACCGCGGTTTGCCGCTTCCTCAAGAGCGCGGCACAAGCGGCGGTCGCCGCGGGCCAAAACGCACTCGATATGAGAGGTCTTGGGGTCGTGGTGGGTGTATCTGACCTTGCGGTCGGTCACGTTCTGATAGATGTATTCGTTCTTTTCCGTCAGCTCCTCCACCGTGTCCTGTCTTTCCCACTGGAAAGGCGTAAAGGGCTTTGGTACAAAGCACGCCACGCTGATAGTAACTTGAGGCGATTTTCCCTTCGGGCGATTGGGGTTTATATAGAACTGATGGACCACGTCGGACGCCAGCTTGGGGATACCGAGCAGATCGTCGGCGGTCTCGGTAGGCAGACCGTTCATGAAATAGAGTTTTACCGTGGTCTTACCCGCGTCAAAGGCTACTCCGACAGCACGGAACAGATCCTCCTCGCGGACGTTTTTGTTGATAACGTCGCGGAGCCTCTGAGTTCCCGCCTCGGGAGCAAAGGTCAGAGAGCTTGAACGCACCGATGCTATCTTCTCCATAAGCTCTTTCGTAAAGCTGTCTACGCGCAAGGACGGCAAAGACAGATTTACCTTTTTGTCGTCCGTCCATTCAAGGAGCTTGGTGGTCAGCTTTTCGATCTCGGTGTAGTCGCTGATAGACAGGGACGAGAGAGAAATTTCGTCGTACCCCGTGTTCTCGTACAGGCACTTTGCCTGACGGCAGAGCACCTCGGGGGTCTTTTCACGAACAGGTCGGTAGATCATTCCCGCCTGGCAGAAACGACAGCCTCGGATACAGCCGCGGTAGACCTCCAGCATGATCCTGTCCTGCACGGTCTCAATGTAAGGCATTACCACCTTGTCGGGGAAATATGCCTTATCCATGTCTTTCATAATTCGCTTGGTGACGCGCTTTGGCACGTCGGGGTAGATGGGTCCGAAGGAACCGATGGTGCCGTCCTCTTTGTAGGTCACCTCGTAAAGCGAGGGCACGTAAAGACCTTTTATTTTCGTTGCTGCGTAGTGCAAAAACTCTTGGCGGTCAAAATTGCCCTTTGCCTTTTCTTCGATGAGCAGCTTTGTGAACTCCACCAGCATATCCTCACCCTCACCGATAGAAAAGCAGTCGAAAAAGTCTGCCAGCGGTTCGGGATTATAGCTGCAAGGGCCGCCGCCGATGATGATGGGCTGATCGTTTGTTCTGTCTGCGCTTTTCAGCGGAATTTTTGCCAATTTGAGCATCTGGAGCACGTTCGTGTAGCACATTTCGTACTGGAGTGTAAATCCCACGATGTCGAACATCGACAAAGGATCTCCGCTCTCAAGGGCGCAGAGGGGCATATCGTGCTCGATCATTTTTTCTTCCATATCCGCCCACGGCGCGTATGCTCTCTCGCACCAGATGTCCTCCTCGCGGTTCAAAGCACCGTAAAGGATGCGAACGCCGAGGTTTGACATTCCGATCTCGTATGTATCGGGGAAGCAGAAGGCGAATCTTGCTTTTACGCGGCCGTCGGACAGATCCTTTATGGTCTGACCGTACTCGCCGCCGCTGTATCTGCCCGGCTTCTGCACGCTTTTTAATATGCTGCTGTATTTTTCGTCCATAGTGACCTCCTGGGGATACGGGGTGCGCTTGGGGTGCTTTTCGAAAAAGCACCCCAAACCCCGCAAAACTTTTAATTAAAGGGGGGTAATCAGCCTCCCTCCGGGAGGGAGGTGGCTTTTGCGTAGCAAAAGACGGAGGGAGCCTTACAAACACAAAATTCCTTGCTATATCAAACGCGTAGGCTCGTGTCGTTCCGCCACGCCGACGGTGACGGAATCGTCACCAAGTGCGGCCCGCACCTCGGCCAAAGCCAAAGACGGATCGTTATTCTCCTCGCTCAGGTGCGCGAGCAAAAAGTTCCTTGTCCCGTCGCGGGCCAGCTCCGCGGCGAATGCCGCGCAGTCGGCGTTTGACAGGTGCCCGTGATCGGACAGTATCCGCATTTTAAGATACTCGGGATAAGATCCGCACAAAAGCATCTCTATATCGTGATTTGCCTCGATTATAACGCTGTCACAGCCCTTCAGCCCTCGGCGGATCGAATCGGTAACGCGACCCATGTCGGTAGCGAGACCTATTTTATGATCCCCGTCGCTGTCGGTGAACTCGATTCTGTATCCCACGCTGCTTCTGCTATCGTGGGGCGTTTCGAAGGAGCTTATTTTTACGCAGCCCAACCGCTCGCAAAAGATCGGCGGGTGGGTAACGAGATTTGGCAAAAGGTACTGATTTTTCCCGCTTTTCAGCTTTTCCGCGCAGCGGGAAACTATATGTATGGGTATCGAATTGTATTTTTCGATAATTTCAAGGGCGGAGGTGTGATCCGAATGCTCGTGCGTAATGAAGATCGCCTCGATCTTCGAAATATCCGAACCGATCTCACGCAACGCCATGCAAAGGGAACGGGCGCTTTTGCCTGCGTCAATGAGAAACTGGTGTCCCGCAAGGTTAAAGCAGACCGCGTTTCCGTCCGACCCCGAATAAAGAGTATAAACTGAATTGTTTGACATAACTTATCCAAAAAATGAAGAAAATTGAGCGACAATGTCCTCGGCCAGCCATGAAAGGCTGTCAAAAAGCAGGGCAAAGCCAAAGGGAAAGCCGAAAACCACCAGCCATTTCGAGCTCTGCTCTCTTCTTTTCACGTCCGCGATAAACGCTGACTTCTGTTGGGCGGTCATTGTGTCAGGCAGACGGTCTGGGGTCAGATTCCGCGCGAAAAAGCCGCGGTTGTAGCAAACGTACCAAACAAGAGCCACCGCAAAAACCGCCATATAAACTATCAGCACAGGCTCTGGGCGCACGTAGCGCAAAAGCAGGAAGTAAACGACCGACACGGCTATTGTATTTACAAGCAGGAGCAGAGGAAGCAGGATCTTTCTGCTTCCTCTTTTTTTGCTCTCGGCGCCCGATGCAACGGGCACTTTCTTTTTTTGTTTCTTTGCCATTACAGAACGCGCAGTGCGCCGTGGGGGCGAATATTAAGTATCAGGCAAGAGCCCTCTCCGAAAGCGCCGTCCATCAGCGCGCGGAAGCCCTCTGCCATGTTGTTGGGTACGAATGCCTGAATAGTTCCCGCAAAGCCGCCGCCGTGTACACGGAATGCGGCGCGTGCGCCCGTCAGGTACTTATCTGCCAGGCAGAGAGCCAGAGAAAGACCCTGCTCGGTCAGGTTCTTCGTTGTGTATACGTTCTGCAGATAGCAGAAGCTGGAACGTCCCGAAGCTAAAATTCCCGCAAGGAACGCATCCAGATCCCCTGCGCGTAAAGCGTCGTTCATCTCCCCAACCCTCTTATTTTCAGCGAAGAAATGAAGTGCGCGTAGAACCGCACGGTCACCTAATTTTTCGCGGAGTGCGGGGATAGCCGCAATGACTTCCGCCTCGTCGGTCTCGCGCAAGACCTTCTTGCCAAAATAAGCCGCTACCGACTTCATCTCGGCAGGAACGGATGCGTAATCATCGGTCAGGTCTGCGTGGTTTCCGCCCGTGTCAACGATACACAGGTTGTAGCCTGCGCCCGTGATGTCAAAATTCAGCTTTTCGATAACGGGTGCTGCAGGATCCGCAAAGTCGATGCCGACAATTCCGCCTGCCGCGCAAGCCACCTGGTCCATAAGTCCGCAGGGCTTGCCGAAGAACACGTTCTCTGCGTACTGTGCGAGCTGAGCGATCTCTACGTTGTCTACCTTTCCGTCGTTGTAAATATGACTGAGAATGTTACCGATCATATCCTCGTATGCGGCGGAGGAGGACATTCCCGAGCCTTTGAGGACGTTTGAGGTAGCGTAAGCGTCAAAGCCGCCTATCTTGTGGCCGTTCTTGCAAAATCCCGCGCACATACCCGCGATGATCGACTCGGAGGTGCCGAATTTTGCCTCGTCGGGGGCGTTGTATGCGTCAAAATCGACTGTTTGCTCCCCAAAGCCCTCGCTGTAAACGCGGATAGTGCTTCCCTGAGCGGGTGCGGCAACAGCGATGATATCAAGGTCGAGAGAAGCGGCGATAACACGGCCGTAGTTGTGGTCGGTGTGGTTGCCCGAGATCTCGGTTCTGCCTGCAACGGAGTATGCGTTTACCTCTCTGTCCTCTCCGTAAAGCTCGGCAAATTTTCCGATAGCGGCAATATATCTTGCCTTCTGCGCGTCCACGTTCTTTGCGCCGTAAAGCTCGGTCAGGATTTTGTCTGCCGCGCCCTTTTCAAATGCGGCGATAAGTTCTTTTGTGTTCATATTTTTTTCCTTTCGGTAAAGTTATTTCTATACAGATATCATTTTATCACAAATTTGCTCTTTTGTCTACTGTATTTTGCAAATCCGCTATGTAATTTGCCGCGTTTTTTCTCTTGTTTCTTTCACACGCCGCCATAACGGGGAATAAACTGATAAAAAAGCCAAGGAGGCAATACATATGAAGATTTTTGTGATCAAACCCCCGGGATTCATTGCCAAACTGATACGGAAGATCACGGGAAGGTAGAGACAGAAAAACGGGCAAAGGCAAAAGAGACCCCTTTTGGGGTCTCTTTTGCTTTTTATCTGCTGTTCTGTTTCTTATACTCGGAGGGGGACATTCCCATCTGCTTTGTAAACGCGCGGTTGAAGGTCCGCAGAGTTCCGAATCCCACCGCCTCGGAGATCTCCGTCACCGTGTCGTCGCTTCTTCTCAGCCGTCTGCAGGCCTCGGATATGCGCAGGGAGTTTATATAGTCGTTGAAGCGTACCTTCAGCCTGTTTGAAAACAGATGAGATATGTAATATTTGCTGATGTGAAGCTCGTTTTCAAGTATGGTAAGAGAAAGATCCTTTGAAAAATTCTTAGTGCAGTAATTTACCACGCTTTTCAGAGCATGGGAATCTCCCAGCTTTGAATCGGACAGGGGCAAAAGCGTCAGAAGCTCTCCGAAAAAGGACAGCATATAGCCCTTTAAGATCAGCTCGCGGTACTGACCGTCCGTGCTCAGATTCGCCCGACAAATTTCTCCTATGAGCTTGCCCAGGTGCTCGGTCTGCGCGCACCTTTTCAGCACTGCGCTCCGAGGCACGCAAGTCCCGAAAACACCTGACAGCTCAGGCATGGTATCGGGGTTGGCTATTATCAGATCGTACTGCTCGTCGTCTATTGAATCGTAGCGGTGGATCTGGTTCGGAAAGGCGATGAAAATATCTCCCGCTTCAAGCTTATATTCCACCGAATCTACAAAAAAAGTGGTGTTGCCGTGGCGCATTATGCCGAATTCTATATGGTAATGCAGGTGAGGACGGCACTGCAATCTGCCCTTTGAAAGCTCGTTTCGGCGCATACAGTAATAGTCCTCGGTCTTGGTCTCGTATCGGGTTATTTCGCTGGAAAACTCACGGTCTCGAATATCCATTTGAGTCTCCTTTCTTCTTTAATATCCGTTTCTGCGGGGGTCTTGGGAAGGTCTTTGGGGATTGGGTCGACCGTATGGCGCAGGATTTTGCGGGCGGGGCCGTCCCTGAGGTCTCGGCGCTCTGTAGCCTTGCGGCGGACGGGGTGCATTTCCTCGTCTTTGCGGTCTTTGCGCGCCTTGACTTCTTCTGCGTTCCGCCGCTTTTTGACGCGCGGTATTCTCGCGGTAATTTGAAATTGCCTCCTCTATTGAGGGTCGGAAACGAACGTAGAGGAAGAAAAGTCCACCCAAAATCACTAAAATAATGGGAATTATCCACCACAGAGGGCTGATCGGCTTCTTTGTCACAAGCTCTATGCCGTAGATCGTCAGAGAATAGCCCGTGTCGGCAGTCTCGTCGCCTCGGAGAGGTGCGCTGTTGTCCGCCTCGCACAAAAGAGACAGGCGCAAAGTATCCTTTTCGTCGATTTTATCGGCAAATTCCGATATGTCGAACCATACCGTCTGACGGTTGCCCGACTGGGCGGTGACGGTACTTTCACAGCTTGCAATATTTTTTCCCGTGCTCTGCAAAAGCAGAGTCAGTTTTCCCGTATTCGAGGTGGGCAACGTGGCGTTAAGGGTCACCTTTATGACCTTTCCGCGCTGAAGCCTTTCACCCGAGATCTCGGGTGAGCGGACACCCATAAGGTCGCCCGGGCCAAGGGGAGACAGAACCGCCTCGATGGCGCCGCCGTTCTCGTCCCGAGGGGAAAGAGACACAGCGCTGTACGCAGGATAAAAGTCCGCAACGCTTGTGCCGTCAAAGGTATAAAGCGCGGCGCTCTCGCCTCTCTTCACCTTTATTTCGGTGCTTGAGCCGTCCGTCACCGCGTGGAAGGCAAGCTTTTTCTCTTCTGCGTACTTCTCGGCGCGGCTGCCAAGAGAATCCGAGAGCTTTGACAGCGTCTCGGCACAGTTTGTGCGGTCGATAGCGCAGAAAATATCGTAAATTTTGCGTTTTTCACCCTTTTGTCCTTCGGCTTGCGCCGTCATCAGACCCGTTTCGCCGTTGCCCGTGGCGTTATCACGCTCGCCGTTGTAAATAAAGGCGCTGACAGCGTTATCTGTGCAGGCAAAATAAAGCTCGGCGTAGGACTGAGCCATCTTCTTTTCGTCCTGCGCGGGGATCGAAGCGATCACGGCAAGCTCGCGGCGGTCGTCGCCATAGGTCAGACCCGCGCTGTTAAGAAAAGTGTTCACGGCGGTCAGGTTGCCGCAATTTATCTTGGTCGGGGTCTTGCCGCCCTGTGAAATGTCGTTCTTTACATCGCTGTCCCCATCGTGGAGCAATGTGAGGCAGACCGAATAGGGAATATCACCGCCAAGGGTGATCTTCGCGGCAAAATTCGAGAGAAATTCCTTTGCGCCGAATCGGCGTTTACGCGCTACGGGCATGGGAGTGCTCGGGGTTTGGCCGCCTTCGGGGTCGGAAGCGGTCTCGTCCGTGGTATCGGACGCGGTATCGGGGGGTGTCGTGTCCGTCTCGGGGGCGGTCTCATAGGACCATTCGCTGTCCACAGGCACGAAGATCTTGCCGTTTGCGTAATTTGAGCGCAGCGCCGTATAGGCTATGCGGAAAATGGTGCTGTATCGCTCGGTGGTCTCGGCGAGAGTGCGCTCGACATCGGTGTTTGCGCTTTCCAGGTCGTTTACGCTGTCACCGATGATGAAAGCACCTGCAAAGCCGTACTCGCCGTCCTGTTGGGTGTAGCGTTGCGCGATATATTCAAAAAAGGACGCTAACTTTTCAAATCCGTCGGGATCTGTGACCGCCAGGGCGTAGTGCTTATTTTCACCCTCGGGAGCGCTTCCGCCTCGGGTATAAAGGGACGCCAGCTTGCCGACACCCTCATCAAGTGCATATGGATCGGTGTCAAGTGTGAACTGCAAAAGCACCTCAATACCCGACTCGGACATGGTCTTTATCTTATGGTCAAGCTTTGCGATCTCCGCGCGACTTATGTAGTAGGAATTTCCGCAGAAAATAGTGGCAAGGGTCTCCTCGTCCCCTTTGGCGCGAATGAATTTTTCAACAGGGACACGAATTACCGTGTGTTTTGTGCCTGTTTTCACCGCCTGTGCGGCAGAGGTCACAAAAAGTCCTTTGGGAGAAGCGTAATCGGGGTATTTTTGCTTTGATGTCGCCAGCGCTTCGGGGTTTTCCACGTATCTGACCTCGCCGATGGGGGTATAGCCCTCGGCATAGTTATAGTAAGCCAGCACAAAGCCCGAATAGAGCAGGGTCCGCGCGCCGCTTTTCAGCTCCAGGGACTGTTCCATCGTGCCCTTTGCCTTCAGCTGTGCGGCAGGAACGGAGGTAGCCACGTCTCTGATCGACTGTCCTGCGGGGATCTCCATCAGGTACAGGGTCTCATTTTTATATTTTTTATAGGTGTCCGACGTAAGTGTTGCCGAGACCGACACCTTCCCCGTTTCGGAGTTGTATTTTACCTTTATGACACCGTCCGTGTCCCCTGTTTTATCGCCGCAGGCGGCAAGGGTTGCGAGGGTCAGCGCAAGAAGGCAGAGAGTGAAAAAAAGTTTTTTCATGATTTCGTCCTTTCGGGGAAAGTTTTTGAGGTTTCGTATGGGTGATTCGTGAATCGCGGAGAAACGAACAATTTCAACATATCCGGTAGGGGTCGGCGCCTCGACGACCCGAAGAATCGACGGTCATAGAATACTCCCACGTCTGTTAGCCTCCCTTGTGTAAAGGGAGGTGGCATTTTCCAAAGGAAAATGACGGAGGGATTGTGAAAAACATGAAATCTACGGTTGCGTGAGGGGTGAACAAGCTTAATGTCAACGATTTTTTCAATCTCCTTTTCATTGTAAATGAAAAGGAGAAAGGTGGAGTTTCAGAAAACGATATTGTTTTTGAGGATTCATTTGCGTTTGGATTTTCTTTGTCTCATTTCTCTTGTTTCTTCTTTCGCAAAAGAAGAAACAA
>JAFQKA010000058.1 GCA_017397175.1 Clostridia bacterium
CTCGGTCACGCTTACCGTTTGATAAAATTCCCCAGCGTCCGGCGCGGTGAATTTTATCTGCTCTCATGCGTGACCTGCGGTCATTCTACGTCCGCGAATTCGGCCGGTCCAAATCATTCGCTCCGAATTCGCTGGTTTGAGCAAATGGTGGGCGGTGGTCGTTCATCCTTGTTATACCCGGTAGGGGTCGGCGCCACGACGACCCGAAGAATCGAACGGGCATAGAATACTTCCCACAATGTGAAACAAGCGCGATTCTTGTAGGGGAGGATATTATCCTCCCGTAGAAAACGGGACGCCGAGGACGTCGTCCCCTACATATTTTATTTTTACATAAAAAATTTAACCCCCGCTGCGCGGGGGTCTTGTGTTATTTGGAAAAGTCAAGCTGTTATTTAAAAAACTCGGGCAGAAATTCGGGGGAAATATTGTCCTTTACGTAGCCGTGGAGGGTCTGCATGGTAAATGCGCCCTTGAGCTGTGAGCCGTGGGCCCTCAACAGCTCCTCGGTGTAATCCTGCAAAAGGTACATCTGCAGAGTGTCACGGGTCATGCTGTAATGGCACATGGTAGGCACGAGCACGGGATTTTCGATCTTCGCTTCCCCGTCCTTTTCCTTTACTATATCAAAGGTCAACGCCCCGCCAACCATGTAATAGCTGTAATGCATGGTGTTGATAAGATTCCCAAGGGAGTACGCCACAAGCGTTTTATTGCCCGAAGCCCCCTCGACCCACTCAACGGGCTGAAGGGTATGTGAATGGGATCCGAGAACAACGTCAACACCGCAGTCGGCAAGCAGCTTTGCCAGTCTCTTTTGCTGTGCGTTGGGCGCAAACGCGTTTTCAACACCCCAGTGTATAGCCGCGATCAGAACGTCCGCACCGCTGTCATGGGCAAGTGCCGTCTGGCGGCGAATGGTTGCATCGTCCGCATAGGGAACAAGAAGCTCGCTGCCCGAGGACAGAGAATTTTTGTGCTTGTCATTGACAAAGGTAGTATAAGACAAAAGCGCGATCTTCACGCCCTGCCGCTCAATGATCCGAACCTGATCGTAATCCGACTTGGTGTAGCCGCCGATCATGACAAAGTCTCCCGATTTGCCATTCCAATACTTTATAGTCTCACGCAGTCCCGCCTCGCCCATGTCGAGCATATGGTTGTTGGCCATGTTGATTATATCAAAGCCGAGGTCGATGAGGGTGTCCCCTGCCTCGTCGGGTGCGTTAAAATCGGGATAGCCCTTGATGCCAAAGGAGTCGCCTGCAATGGGGGTCTCATGGTTGACGTAGGAAATATCCGCCTCCGCGATCAGATCCGCGATCCCCTCATACATATCAACAAAGCGGTAGCGGGAGCTTTCCCCCGTGCTTGAAGCATAAACCGATGCGCGGTTTGCCGCGTCCGTGAACACCGCCTCGTGTATGATGTTGTCACCAACGCCCACAAAGCTCAGCCGGGTTTCCGAGGAATACTTATCCTGATCGGGGTAGCCGTCGATAGCGGGCTTGCCCAGATTTGTGTCAGCAGGCATTTTCTGAGGGTGGACAGGTCCGCCGCAACCTGCCAAAGTCAACGTCAGGACGGACAAGATCAGAGCAACGACCTTTATTTTAATTGAAAATTTTGTCATTTTTTCGCCTTTCTGTATTCAGCGCAGTTGTTTCTCTCTGTATTTTACCACACAAAAGCCGAAACTGCAATAATTTTTGAAAAATTATAGTCTCCCGCTCAAAAGTGACAATTTTTTTGCGGTCGGGGTGCTAAAATGAAGCAAAAAAGGAAGTGAGAATATGGAAAGCGGATTTTTCAGCTGTGTCTGCGATTCGGAGAGCAACAGCGCCACCGTAAGGCTGAAGGGCGAGATCGACCACCACAGCGCGTCCGTGTTGCGGCGTGAGCTGGACGCGCTCATCTGCCGTCTGCGGCCGCAAAAGCTTATGATAGACCTGTCGGGTGTGGATTTTATGGACAGCTCGGGGCTGGGTCTCATTATGGGACGGTACACCCTGCTGGATTCCTTTGGCGGCGAGACGGTTTTGCTCAACCCCACCGATCGCATACGCCGTATCCTGGATCTGGCGGGATTCGGTCGGATTTGTAAGGTAGAGATCGTAAAAAAGAACAGAAAGGACGGTGAAAAGAATGCCGAATCTTGAAAAACCGAAGCTCATAAACGAAATGAAATTAAAGCTGCCGTCTCTGTCGGTCAACGAATCGGCGGCGCGCGCCATCGTGGCGGCGTTTGCGGCGCAGGCAAATCCCACGGTCTCAGAGGTGGCGGACATCAAATGCGTTGTTTCCGAGGCGGTGACAAACTGTATCGTTCACGCATATCCGCAGACTATGGGCGTCATCTACATAACCGTGCAAATTTACAGTAACCGAAGCATAAGGCTTGAGATCAGAGATCGGGGCGTGGGGATCGGGGACGTCAGGCAGGCGCGTCAACCCCTGTTCACCACTTCACCCGAAAGCGAGCGCAGCGGAATGGGATTTACCGTAATGGAAAGCTTCACCGACAAAATGCGGGTACGCAGCAAGATCGGCAAGGGTACCTCGGTCATTATGGTAAAGCAACTGGAGGATTTCAGCCTGTTCGGACGGTAATTTGCTGACAGGAGGTGTAAATGGAGAAGTCAAAGGAAAAATACGCCGACAACGCGCTTTTGCTTGAACGTGCGGCGCAGGGAGACGAGCAGGCCACCGAGGAGCTGATAAAGCTGAACGCAGGGCTGGTGCGCTCTATTGCCCTTCGCTTTCGGGACAGGGGAACGGAGACGGAGGATCTGATACAGATAGGAACTATCGGAATGCTCCGCGCCATTCGGAGCTTTGACCACACACGCGGTACGGTTTTTTCCACTTATGCGGTTCCGCTTATTATCGGTGAGATCCGACGGCACCTGCGGGACGACGGACTGATCAAGGTCAGTCGACAGTACAAAAAAGCCGCAATTCAGCTGATGAACCTTAAAAACAGGATAATGATGGAAGAGGGGCGCGAGGCGACCCTTTCCGAGCTTGCCGAAGGGTGCGGAATGTCAATAAACGAGGCGGCGGTGGCGCTGGATTCAATGTCACCCGTAGCGTCACTGAGCGAAACCGTCTACGGTGACGAGGGAACAACGCTTGAAAACGTCATTCCCACAGAGGATACGGAATTACAGCGCCTGGGGGACAATCTTGCCCTGTCCCAAGCCATTTCGAAAATGCCGTCTTCCTGGCAGAAGATTGTGCTTTTGCGCTATTATCGTGACATGACACAACAGCAGACAGCCGCCGCTCTGGGGCTGTCCCAGGTAAAAATATCCCGCGAGGAAAAGAAGATATTCGCCTTCCTTCGCCGTGAGCTGACAGGATAACCCCCGACACCCGTTTACAGGGTGTCGGGGGTTATCAAAATTCTGTTCAGTCGAACTGAGAGCAGTAAAGCGAGCGGTAAAAACCGTTCTGCATAGACATCAGCTCATCATGGGATCCCTGCTCGATGACCTCACCGTCACGCAGTACCAGGATCAGGTCGGCGTTCTGAATGGTAGACAATCGGTGGGCGATAACAAAGCAGGTGCGCCCCTCCATCAGACGGTACATAGCTTCCTGTATCTGCCGTTCGGTGCGTGAATCCACGTTTGAGGTGGCCTCGTCCAGGATCAGCATGGGCGCATCTGCCAGCATGGCGCGGGCGATGGTTATAAGCTGCTTCTGACCCTTTGAGATGTTCACGCCGTCGTCCGAAAGGACCGTATTGTATTCGTCGGGCAGATTCATAATATAATTATGGATCTTCGCCGCCTTTGCCGCTTCGATGACCTCCTCCATGGTGGCATTTTCGCGGCCGTATGCTATATTTTCAAAAATTGTGCCGTGGAAGAGCCACGTGTCCTGCAGCACCATGGTGTAAGCCCGTCTCAGGCTTTCGCGGGTGATCTGACGCAGCTCGTGACCGTCCAGCTTTATCTTTCCGCCGTTTATGTCATAAAAGCGCATGAGCAGGTTGATGATAGTGGTTTTACCCGCACCCGTAGGGCCTACGATAGCAATAAGATTGCCGGGCTTTGCGTTAAATGACAGATCATGTATAATGGTCTTTTCGGGAATATAGCCGAATTTTACGTTTTCCAACGTCACGTCACCGCGAACGTCTGTCAGCTCAACGGCATCGGGCGCGTCCGCAGGTTCGGGCTCGGTGTCAAGAAGTCTGAAGACCCTCTCCGCCGCCGCACAAGCCGACTGCAGCTCGCTCATGATATTTGCCAGCTCGTTTATGGGACCCGAGAATTTTCTCGAATACATAATAAAGGTGGACACGTTTCCCAGTGAGATCACAAGGTAAGGGATAGGATTCTCGGTGTGGGTGAGGGTATAGAGATAAAGCAGACCGCCCAGCATAGAGATAAGAGACAGGGACAGGTTGTTGATAAAATTGACCGAAGGGCCGATGACGCTTCCGTGGTACTCGGCGTCGTAATATGCGTCAACCGTGATCTTGTTCTTCTTATCGAATCGGGAGACGATCACGTCCTCGCGGTTGTAAGAGCGGATAGTTTTCTGACCCGAGAGCATTTCCTCCGCGTAGCCGTTCAGTTCACCGATCTTACCCGATCTCGCTCTGAAAAAGGGCTGTATCTTCTTGGTCTTGTAGCGCGTGAAAATAATAGACGCGGGAATGGTGAACAAAAATACCGACACCATCACGGGAGAAATTCTGAGCATCATCACAAGTGAGCCGATAACGGTGATGGCGCCTGCGCCGATCTGTAAAATATCGTTTGACAGGGACGAATTGACGGTATCAACGTCGTAGGAGATGTGGCTGATGATATTTCCCGTTGCGGTCTTGTCGAAATACCCCACGGGCAGGGACATGAGCCGCTCGAAAATCTGGCGACGCATGGTGTAAGTGATCTTCTGGCTGAGATTCACCATTACGATAGAGTTTATATAGCCGAGAACTGCCGACAGGGCAAACGCGCCCAGCATAAGCGCGCTGTAATAGATGACAGTCTTCATATCCACCGCTTCGGGGGAATCTCCGATGGCGTTGATCGCCTTTCCCGACAGGTCGGGGCCCCAGAGAGCCAGAAGATTGGAGGCGATCATAATGATTATTGCAAGGGAAAGCAGTGCTTTGTGCTCAAAGGCATAGGAGAACATTCGGAAAAGTATATCCTTTTTGATCTCGCCCTTTTCACCGCCCATGCCTCGCATAGGTCCGTGGCCTCTATTCAAGGAAAGCACCTCCCAACTGCGAATCGCTGATCTCGCGG
Source organism: Clostridia bacterium (assembly GCA_017397175.1). Taxonomy (GTDB): domain Bacteria; phylum Bacillota; class Clostridia; order Oscillospirales; family CAG-272; genus SIG710. Next base: position 5,271 of record JAFQKA010000058.1, read on the forward strand.
TAGACCTCACAGCTTTCGATCAGTTGCTCGTGAGTACCTGCGGCAACGATCTCACCCTCGTCCATAACGAGAATAAGATCGGAGCCCATAATAGAGCTTACTCTCTGCGCCACGATCACCTGTGTGGTATCTCCGAGGTTTTCGGAAATGGCACGGCGCAGATTTGCGTCTGTTTTGTAGTCAAGCGCCGAGGAGCTGTCGTCAAGGATAAGCAGTTCGGGCTTGCCCGCCAAGGCGCGGGAAATAAGAAGTCTCTGGCGCTGACCGCCCGACACGTTGGTACCTTTTGAGGTAAGCTGATGGTCGTAGCCTGCCTCGATGTCCGAAATAAATCCGTGAGCCTGGGCAATGACCGCCGCCTTTTCAATGTCTTCGTGGGGCAGATCCCGCCCGAAGCTGATATTTTCCTCGATGGTATCGTTGTAGATGAAATCGTTCTGGCGGACGATGCCGATCTTTGAATAAAGCTCGTCCGCAGTATATGACCGCACGTCGCGGCCGTCAAGATAGACGGCTCCGCTGTCCGCGTCGTAGTAGCGCATGAGGAGCTGGATCACGGTGGATTTTCCCGATCCGGTTGCGCCGATGATTCCCAGAGTCCCTCCCTTTGTCAGAGAAAAATCTATATCTGTGAGGGTCTTTTTCATTTTGCCGTAGGAAAAGTCCACGTGGTCGAAAACTATGTAGCCCTCACGGGGGCATTTTTTCGTGTTTTCCACAGGAGTAAGTTCCTGATTCAGTTCGATGACCTCGGTGATTCTGTTTGCCGAGGCGATTCCGCGGGTCATCATGGTGAAGATTCGGGTAATGGCGATCATCGCGTTTGCGATGATAGTGAAATAGGACATGAAGGCGATGATAACGCCCGGCTTTGTCAGTTCACCCTGAACTCGGTACGCGCCTACAACGATAACGGCGGCAAGTCCAGCGTTTAAAAAGAAGGTGATCAGAGGATTTGACAGCGCCATGGTCAGCTGCGCCCGTTTTTCGGCGGCCACAAGCGCACGGTTCGAGCCGTCAAAGTGACGCTTTTCGTAATCGGTCTTTGAAAGAGCTTTTACCACGCGGATACCTGTTGCATTTTCGCGCACAACGCCCGTCATCGAATCCACCTTGTCCTGCACGCCCGTGAAAAGCTTGATACCCTTTCTTGAGACGATAAGTACCGAAACGGCAATAAGGGGAAGGGTGCCAAGCATGACCAGCGTCATGACAGGGTCAAGAGCAAGGGTCACCAGCACTCCGCCGATGAGCAAAATAGGTGCACGGATTCCCATGCGTAAGATCATTCCCGTAACGCGGTGGATCTGGAAGGTGTCCGAGGTGAGCCTTGATTCAAGGCTTGGGACGGTAAGCTTGTCTATCTGCGCCGCCGTCAGATACATGACGCGGCGGAAAAGATCGTGGCGGACGCCCTCGGTCACGTTGCGCGCCACCTTTGCCGCCATGCGGTTTGCTACCACGTTCAGCACCAGGGTCAAAAGGGACACAACTATCATGGCAACGCCCCAGAAAAGCACGGCGCGCATATCCGATGTGGGAACCACTACGTCGATGATGTGTTCAAGTATAAAGGGGATCACCAGCTCGGAGAAGGAGCCTAAGATCTTGATGAAAAGTCCAAGGCAGACGTAGGGAGCAAAGGGCTTTGAATATTTCAGAAACAGCTTCATCTGCTATCCTCCTTTTTCTCCTCCTCCTCAAACCTGCGCCCGGCATATGATGCGGCGCGGTCGGCGGCTCGTGAGAGCATATCGTAGAAAATTGCGGCTTCCTCCTCGGAAAATTCGCCCATAATGTAGCTGTTCCACTCTCGGATGCCTTCAATAAGCTCTGTTTTTGCTTCAAACGCCTTATCGGTGGGGAAGACGTTCGTTATGCGGCGATCCTCATCGTTCTGGCGGCGCTCGATATATCCGGATTTTTCAAGGGCAGCCAAGTGGCGTGCCACGTTGCTTTTGTTTATGAACATAAGTTTAGCCAACTGATCCTGGGACATTCCGGGGGTGTTACAGATGGGCAGAATGTAGGTCTGCAGATGAGGGGGAAGCTCCTCGTCGGGTGTTCTTTCCGCCCGGAACAGGGTACAGCAGCGGTTAAGGATAAGAATGAATCTGTGGAATGATGGCATATGAAAATCTCCTTTCGGGGGCATGGATTTTGTGGTGGTGACTGTCGCTCTCAAAAACGGAGGTGCTTAACCCTAAGTTTTTGGGGTTTGGGGCTTTTTTAAAAAAGCCCCAAGATCGTCCCTTTCCCCGCGAAATTAAAAAAGTTGCAAGCGAATTGGTTTCACTTGCAACTATTATATCATTTTATATACGAGATGTCAACAGAAACCGACCGATTTTCTACCTGTAATAAACGTAAAATGCCGTCACCGTTCTTTCCTCGCCCTCTCGGTCAAGATCGGGACCCGTGAGCACCGCGCCCTCGCCCGAAAGAAGCTCCCAAGCGCGCAGATCGTCCACGTTCGTTCTGAAAAGCACCTCCGACGAGGCAAAAACGATGAATTGACCGTCACGAATGCTGAAGGCGCCGTCCTTTCCGATGACCTCCTCCACGTCGTTTTTCTTTTCGGTGACGTAGCGGATCCGCTGTTTTGCGATCTTTTGTGCCATTTCACGTCTGAATTTTACGCTGTCCTCGCCCTTTTTTGAGAACAGATTTGAGAAAAATCCCATAGGACACCGCCTTTCCTTTATTTTTGCATATACACAGAATCAAAAAATGTTAAAAATCGCAAACAAGTGTTAAATTTTAACGAAAGAAACAGTTTCCCTCCCGGAGGAAGCCTTACGGGTTTCCGCCTTGCATTGAATTTCACAATGCAGGGGCGACCACAAACGAGCAAGCTCGCCGTCGTCCGCAAGCCTCCCTTGTGTAAAGGGAGGTGGCATTTTCCAAAGGAAAATGACGGAGGGATTGTGAAAAACATGAAATCTACGGTTGCGTGAGGGGTGAACAGGCTTCATATCAATGTTTTTTCAATCTCCTTTTCATTGTAAATGAAAAGGAGAAAGGTGGAGTTTCAGAAAACGATATTGTTTTTGAGGATTCATTTGCGTTTGGATTTTCTTTGTCTCATTTCTCTTGTTTCTTCTTTCGCAAAAGAAGAAACAA
>JAFQKA010000008.1 GCA_017397175.1 Clostridia bacterium
AACTTGTCAAGGCAGTCTATGTAGAAGCGCCAGATAAGTCCAGCGGCAAGAGAAAGCAGAAGATTCACATCTGCTATGATCTTGTAGGATTTATCCCCGTGGATATTCTCGCAAAAGCAGAACAGGCATGACCGTAATCATACCTGTTCTATCAAAATTCATATTACTGTCTTACCAGCAGGGAGCAAATTCTCTCTTTTTTGTTTTTTGTTCGTAGGGCGGGGGCTTGCTCCCGCCGTTTTCTGTATGTATTTAACCGTTTGGACTGCAGGAGCACGCATTGTCCTGCAAAAGGACAATGCGGATCGAAAAAAATCAGGTTTTTTTCTGTACGCTCTTGACAAATAGATATTTTTGTGATATCATTATGATATCAAGTGCGAAACAAAGCGATAACAGGCTGTAAGTTCAGCCATTTCGCACATGAAACACTTGCAAAATGGGATCCGATCCCATTTTGCCGCCGAGGCGGTGCCAAGTGTTTCTCAACGTTTTATCCCCTTAAGGGGAAGAAAGGAACTATTATGAAAGAAAAGATCTTATCAGCAAGGAAAAACGGAATGGGTATGATGCTCTTATGGGGACTGCTTTACATAGGTGCGATCGTTGCCGTTGCATTAGGCGGTATGCAGATGGATGCTGAAAATTACACGCTCGGTGTTCCGCTTTTTGCGATTGGAATGATATGGGTGTGCCTTGGCTGGATACCTTTTCTGGGACTGAAGGTACTTCACCCCCAAGAGGCACTCGTTCTTACGCTTTTCGGTAAGTATATAGGTACTTTAAAGGACGCGGGCTTTTATTGGGTGAACCCCTTCTGCGTGGCAGTCAATCCCGCGGCAAAGACAAAGCTCAACCAAAGCGGTGACGTAAAAGCGGCTCCGGTGACCCTCTCTGCAAACGGCACGAATATCGCCGTTGAGCAGGTGAACAAAAAGCTGTCTCTCAAGCTCATGACCTTGAATAACAATCGCCAGAAGATAAACGATTGCCTCGGTAACCCTATCGAGATCGCCATTGCCGTTACATGGAGAGTTGTGGATACCGCAAAGGCAGTATTTAACGTAGATAACTATAAGGAATATCTTTCTCTGCAGTGCGACGGTGCGCTTCGCAACATCGTCCGCCTTTATCCTTACGACGTGGCTCCCGGCATTGACACAACCGGCGACGGAATTGCAGACGAGGGAAGCCTCAGAGGATCAAGTGAGATCGTAGCCGATCGTATTAAAAACGAGATCCAGACAAAGGTCGAGGAAGCGGGAATCGAGATCGTTGAAGCGAGAATCACATACCTGGCATACGCCACCGAGATCGCCGCGGTAATGCTTCAGCGTCAGCAGGCGTCCGCGATCATCGACGCGAGAAAGATGATAGTTGACGGCGCGGTCGGCATGGTCGAAATGGCTCTTGAGCGTATTGAACAGGGTGGCAAGGTGACCCTTGACAACGAGCGGAAAGCTGCAATGGTATCAAATCTGCTTGTGGTTCTTTGCGGCAACCACGATGCACAGCCTATTGTGAATACAGGTAGCTTGTACTGATGAACGATAACGGAAAAAAGCAGGTTCCGCTTCGCTTGTCTGCCGAGCTGTATGACGCCCTTGCCGCATGGGCGGAGGACGATTTCCGTTCGGTGAACGGACAGATTGAATATCTTCTCTCTCTTTGCGTAAAGCAGAGAAAGAAGAATGGAAAATATGTGTCCGAGGAGCAGGATAAGCACCCGGAATTTGATGTGTAAAATAAAAAACAGCAGGTGATAACCTGCTGTTTTTGTTTTACTTAAAACCCAAAATACTTTTCCGCGTTATAGTAGCTGATGCCCTCGATGATCTTCTTGAGGGTCGCCTCGTCGTCGGGGTATTCGCCGTCCTCTACCCACTGACCGATCACGTTGCAGAGAATTCTGCGAAAATACTCATGACGTGTGTAGGAAAGGAAAGAACGGGAGTCCGTGAGCATACCCACGAAATTGCCAAGGAGTGAAAGATTTGCCAAGGACTTGATCTGATCCTCCATGCCCGTCTTCGTATCGTTGAACCACCAAGCGGAGCCGTGCTGGATCTTGCCACGTGCCTCTGTGCCCTGGAAGCAGCCGAGAATGGTGTCGAGCATCTGGTTGTCGGCAGGGTTGAGGGAGTAGAGAATGGTCTTGGGAAGCTTTCCGTCAACCTCAAGAGCATTGAGGAAGCGGGTGATGTTCTTTGAACAATCAAATGTGGAAATGCAGTCGTAGCCCGTGTCGGGGCCCAACTTTTCGAACATTCTCTGATTTGTGTTTCTGATCGCGCCGTAGTGGAGCTGCATTACAACGTCGCGGCCGTGGTACTCGCGTCCGAGATGAACGAGAATAGCGGTCTTGTATGCGTCAGCCTCGTCCTGCGAGACGGTCTCACCTGCCATCGCGCGAGCGAAGATGCTTTCGATCTCAGCGTCCGTCGCTTCGGAGTAAACAACGTAGTCAAGACCATGGTCGGAAGCCTTGCAGCCCAGAGAGCAGAAGAAATCAAGACGGTTTGTAAGCGCGGCCTTTACGTCAGCGGCAGACTTGATCTCGATTCCCGATGCTGCGGAAAGCTGTGCGATGTACTCAACAAATCCTGCCTTTTCAATATTCACAGCCTTGTCGGGACGGAAAGAGGGAACTACCTTTGTCTTAAAGCTCTTGTCAGCGGCTATTTTTATGTGCCATTCAAGAGAATCAATGGGATCGTCGGTGGTACCGATGACCGCCACGTTCGACTGTTCAATGAGACCTCTTACGGTCATTGAATCCTCCTGCAGCTTTGCGTTGCAGAGATTCCATACCTCCTCGGCGGTCTCGCCGTTGAGAATGCCGTCGTAGCCGAAATATCTCTTCAGCTCAAGCATGGTCCAATGGAACATGGGGTTTCCGATAGCCATGGGAAGGGCCTCGGCGAACATCTGGAATTTGGTTCTATCGTCAGCGTCGCCCGTTATCTTGGACTCCTCAACTCCGTTTGAACGGATAACTCTCCACTTGTAGTGGTCGCCGCCAAGCCATACCTGCGCGATGTTCTCAAACTTGCGGTTTTCGTAGATCTCGCGGGGGTTGATGTGGCAGTGGTAGTCGATGATGGGGAGATTTTTTGCATAGCTTTCGTACAGCCGTTTTGCCGTCTCGGTCTTTAAAATAAAGGAATCGTTGATAATGCCCATAAGATTTGTCTCCTTTTTGCAATGGTTATTAAGTCAATCATACCCTCTTTGGGTAAAAAAGTCAATGGGTACTTGCAATTCGGGCAGGATTTGATATAATTACATTGCAGAAAAAGAACAAAAGTTCTTTATATAAAGGAGAGAAAACATGGAATCCATTAAGAGTAAGGTTCAGAACAGAAAAACGCTTCCCATCAGACTTTTGCAGTTCGGTGAGGGCAATTTTTTGCGCGCATTCGTTGACTACATGATAGATAAGGCAAACGAGGCAGGGATCATGGATTGCGGTATCGCTATCGTAAAGCCCATCGAATTCGGCTCACTTGAGCGATTCGATAAGCAGGATAACCTTTACACGGTAAATCTTCGCGGAAAGCTTGACGGCGAGGTGATAAATTCCGCTCATATCGTAACAAGCGTTCAGAAGACCGTGGATATATACAGCGACATGGATTCTTACATGGAGTTATCAAGACTTGACACCCTTCGTTTCGTCGTTTCCAATACCACCGAGGCGGGAATCGTTCTTGACCGCAGCGACAAGATCGAGGGTATTCCCGCAACATACCCCGGAAAGCTCACAAAGTTCCTCTACGAGAGATTTTGCTATTTCAAGGGGGATAATTCCAAGGGTCTTATCCTTCTCCCCGTTGAGCTTATTGAAAACAACGGAGGAAAGCTGAAGGATTGCGTTCTTGCCCTTGCACAGGAGTGGAGACTTGGCGCAGAGTTTATAAAGTGGGTAGAGGAGTCTTGTGTCTTCTGCTCCACACTTGTTGACCGTATAGTTACAGGCTATCCTCGGGACGAGGCAGAGCAGATCTGCGAAAAGCTCGGATATAGCGACGAGCTTCTTGACGTGGGCGAGCCTTTTGGACTTTGGGTCATTGAAAGCGACCGTGATATTTCTGCCGAGCTTCCTCTTGATCGCGCAGGAATGCCCGTTGTGTTTACAGACGATCAGAAGCCTTACCGCGAGAGAAAGGTAAGGATCCTCAACGGTGCTCACACCTCTACGGTTCTTCTGGGCTGGCTTTCGGGACTGCCGATTGTGCGCGAGTGCATGGAAGATAAAACTATCCGCGCGTTCATGGAAAAGGCGGTAGGCGAGGAGATCGCACCCCAGGTGAAACTTCCGGCAGAGGATGTTGCGGCGTTCGCGGCGGCAGTTTACGAGAGATTTGAGAATCCCTTCATTCGCCACAGCGTGCTTGATATTTCCCTCAATTCCGTTTCCAAGTGGAAGAGCAGAATTTTGCCCTCTTTCAAGGATTACTATGAAAAGAACGGCAAGATCGCACCTGCGCTGACCATGTCTATGGCAGGTCTCCTTGCTTTCTACGGTGCAGGAGATTACTTGGAGGGCAAGATCGACGCAAAGCGTCCCTGTGACGGGGAAGCGTACACGGTTCGTGACGATGCTCAGGCACTCGAATTTATTGCATCACATAGCAAAAAAACCTCCGCAGAGTACGCAAAGGCTGTACTTTCAAATACGAATTTCTGGGGTGAGGATCTTTGCGCTTATTCTGGGTTCTGCGAGACCGTTGCATCTTACCTTGATGCTTTCAAGGCTGACGGTGTAAAGGCTACCGTTGCAAAGCTCGTTGAAGCCTGATCTTGGGAGATTAAAATGAACGTATTAAAAATACATGAAAAGGATAACGTGGCGGTAGCTTTGACGGCGGCTGTTGCCGGCGAAAGGATCGCACTTGACGGTTCCGAAATAACGCTTGCAGAGGATATTCCCGCAGGTCATAAGGTGGCACTTCGTGAAATTTCCGAGGGCGAGAACGTAATAAAATACGGCTTTCCCATAGGCCATGCAAAGGAGAAGATCGCGGCGGGACACCACGTACACACACATAATCTCGCGTCTAACCTCTCGGGTCTGCTTTCCTATGAGTACACCCCCAATTACACCGAGCTTGAAAAGACCGTTCCCGGCACTTTCATGGGCTACAAGCGAAAAGACGGCAAGGTGGGTATCCGCAACGAGGTCTGGATCGTTCCTACGGTCGGTTGCGTAAATTCTATCGCCAAGGAGATTGAGGACAGATCGAAAGACCTTGCCCGGGGCAGTGTTGAGGGCGTTTTCTCTTATGCGCATCCTTACGGCTGTTCACAGCTTGGTGAGGATCACCAAAATACCCAAAAGGCCCTTTGCGGACTTATAAATCATCCCAATGCAGGCGCAGTTTTAGTGCTTTGCCTTGGCTGTGAGAACAACACCGCCCAGCAGATGAAGGCAATGCTTGGTGACTACGACACCGAGCGTATCCGTTTCCTTGTCTGCCAGGAGGTTGAGGACGAGATCACGGAGGGCGTGAAGATAGTTTCCGAGCTTTGCGATTACGCATCGCAGTTTGAACGCGAGGAATGTACGGCAGATAAGCTGATCATCGGCCTCAAGTGCGGCGGTTCCGACGGTTTTTCGGGAATTACCGCAAATCCTCTGGTCGGTTCATTTTCGGATAAGCTGATCTCGGGCGGCGGATCTACGATCTTGACCGAGGTTCCCGAAATGTTCGGCGCTGAGACGATTTTGATGAACCGTTGCCGTACAAAAGAGGTTTTTGATGACTGCGTTGCTCTGATCAATAATTTCAAGGAATATTTCCGCCGCCACGGCGAAAAGATAAACGAAAATCCCTCTCCCGGAAATAAGGCCGGAGGCATTTCGACCCTCGAGGATAAATCTCTCGGCTGTACCCAGAAGGGCGGCACGGCGGTGGTCGAGGACGTACTTTCTTACGGTCAGCCGGTGCAGAAAAACGGACTTTCATTGCTCCAAGCCCCGGGAAACGATCTGGTGGCGTCCTTGTCCTTGGCGATTTCGGGCGCTCATATGGTGCTCTTTACCACGGGACGCGGCACCCCTTTCGGCTGTCCTGTTCCCACCGTTAAGATATCAAGCAACACAAGGCTTTTTGAGCATAAAAGCGGCTGGATAGATTTTAACGCGGGCGAGCTGGCGCAGGGAAAGAGTATGGAGACACTTACAAACGAATTTTACGATTTCATTATGTCGGTGGCGTCGGGTGAGAAGACAAAGAGCGAGCGCATGGACAAGCGTGATCTTGCCATCTTCAAGGACGGAGTCACCCTGTAAAAATTAAAGAGATGCCATAGGCATCTCTTTTATTTTTTTGTAAGGGTTTCGTAGTGACAAAGTGTTTTTTCGTAGATTTTCCTTGCTTCGTTCAGCCGACGGTAGACGGTGCGGTCGTCCATGTAATGCTCGGCGGCAAAATAGCGAACCCGTCCCGTGATCTCGGAAGATTTAAAGGGCAGGCGTAAAGTGCCGCCGTAAACTGTTTTTGCAGCCTCTGCCGTCTCTTTTTTTCCTGAGATCTCAAGATGACGGTATGTGTCCCGCACAGAAAGCAATGAGACAGCCGTACCGATCCCAAGCCTTGATATGATTGAAAGAAAGCCAAGCGGAGACTTTTTGTACAACTCCAGGGCATCGTAAAAAGCAAACGCCGCAGACGCGCATAACTTCATTTTACCACCTCCGATTCCATTATACATTGCGGATATTGCGGCCGTATTCCGATAAGGTAAACAAACCAAAAAAGTGTTTTCATACTGATTTGTTTTTAACAAAGTGATATTTTTCTTGACAAGAGAGGAAATATGAGGTATAATTTAAGAAAACAAATCAGGAGGTTTTCTGAAATGACAACAGTAAATATTCGCCTCACAACGCTTGAGGACGTTCGCCGTTTTGTAAATACGGTTACAAAGTACGATATTGAGATCGACCTGTGCTCCGGTCGTTACGTGGTTGATGCAAAGTCCATCATGGGAATCTTCTCTCTGGATCTGCTTTCTCCCATTAAATTGACTGCTCACACAGACGATACCTCGGCTCTGTTTGCAGATCTGAAGGACTTTATTATCGAATAAGAAAAGGGCGGGGAAACCGCCCTTTTTTGAAATGAAAGGAAGTGAGTTGTATGAAGACTTCACTTGTAATACTTGCCGCAGGGATCGGATCGAGATTTGGCGGCGGTGTCAAGCAGATAGCACCCGTTGGCCCAAATGGCGAGATAATTATTGATTATTCTATTCACGATGCCTTGGAGGCAGGATTTAATAAGGTGGTTTTCGTCATAAGACGGGATATCGAAAAGGATTTTCGCGAGGTGGTTGGCAATAAGACCGAGAAGCTTTGCGAGGTTGAGTACGTTTTCCAGGACAAGTGCGACCTGCCCTATACCCCCGTTTGCGCCGCGAATCGTCAAAAGCCCTGGGGAACGACCCACGCGCTGTATAGCTGCCGACATGCGGTGAAAGAGCCGTTTCTCATTATAAACGCCGACGATTATTACGGTAAAACGGCCTACAAAAAAGCGCACGATTACCTTGTTTCGGAGCGCGGCGAAAACGACCACGCGATGATCGGGTTCCGCCTGGGAAATACTCTCAGCGATAACGGAAGTGTGACCCGAGGGGTCTGCTGTGCCGACGGTGACGGTTGGCTCACGCAGATAAAAGAAACATATGGGATCGAGAAAAAGGACGGCGTTGCCGTGGCAGACGGAAAGACGCTTTCCCCCGACACCCTCGTTTCCATGAATATGTGGTGCTTTACTCCCGCGATCTTCTCTGAAATCGAAACTCAGCTGAGTGATTTTCTTCGCGGCTTGCCTGAAGACGATGTGAAAAGCGAGCACGTTTTACCTACCATGGTGGGCAAATTTGTAACAGAGGGTAGGGGAAAAGTAAAGGTCCTTGAATCAGAGGACACATGGGTCGGCGTTACTTATGCCGAGGACAAGCCCTACGTTCAAAATTATTTTAAAGAATTGATCGAACAGGGCGTTTACCCCGAAAAGTTGTAAATAAAACCCCGTCTGAGACGGGGTTTGAGAATTATTTTATTGCGTAAAGATTGAGATCCCAGGCGGGAAGATAGGAAAAACGGCGCAGATAAAGCCTGTATTCGGGATTCATTTCATGTATCATCAAGGGAAGCTCAAAAACATCTTCGCTTCGATGATACATAGAGACAAGCAGGTCGGGTGAAAAACGGGTGATCGTTTCCTTTGACCCTTCAAGCGCCTGTCGTTCCGACCCTTCAACGTCATACTTGATATAGTCAACAGACCTGCCCCGCAGAATGTTGTCAAGGGCGTCGACCTTTACTTCCTTTGTCTTTTTGCCCGCAGAAGAAATATTTGCGTTGCGGTTTCCGCTTCCGTCAAAGAAAAGAGTATCCGCGTGATCCCAAGCTCCCACGTTGTGAAGCTCAAGGGTCAAGCGGGATTCACTCTGCGCGTATTCGGACAGCTTTCGGAAATTCCTGCCGTCCGGCTCAAGTGCCGCGGCGAATTCAAGATTCGGAGCGTACTGAAGAAGTTCGCGTACCGTGTCTCCGTTATAAGCCCCAAGGTCGGCGTAAGCGCGGTAGAATTGAGGACGCAGGATCTCACGGTAAACTGTCTGACGGTCGGTTTCACTTGCCCGAAGATATGAAATTTTTCCCGTCAGCTTTGCGTTTATGACATTTTCATAGACACGAACCGATTCATCGTCCGCAAAAAGAGAGGCGCACCTCCGAATTTTTTCCGCGTTTTCCTCAACAAATTCCCGCGCAAACAACGTTTCACCGAAAACCGGCACGTCGGGCACGTAAAGCTCGGCTTCCTGCGAGATGGCGTAGATTCTGTCAAGCACGTCGGGCAGAGAAGTGGCAAAGGATACAAGAACGATAAAATCCTTGTATTTTTCCTTTATTTCACTGTACGAAAGCACGGTCTTGCCGTGAAACGCGTGTCCGCGGACAAAACCGTCGCTGGCAAAGAAGTCGCAGACCTCAATGCCGTATTTTTCGCAGACTGCAAGGATCTTGTCGGCACCGTTGCCCATTCCGTACATGACTATGGGCTTGTCTGAAGACTGCAGATAGGTCCACAGATCGTTATTTTCAATCGAAAGATTTATCATTTCAAGTCCTTAATTTTTTAGCCGTAAACGGCAGAATGGAGATAAAAATGGATTGCTTATTTTGTAAGATAGTAGCAGGGGATATCCCCTCGTCAAAGGTTTATGAGGACGAATATGCCTACGCCTTTCGTGACATCAACCCCCAGGCGCCCGTTCATATCCTCATCGTCCCAAAGGAGCATATTCCTTCGGTTGACGGAATCAATAGCTCAAACAGTGCAGTGGTTGCAAAGATCTTCGAAGCTATTCCGAAGATCGCCGCGCAGGAAGATCTCGGCGGCGGATACCGCGTGATCTCAAACTGCGGTGACAATGCCTGCCAGAGCGTAAAGCACCTGCATTTTCACATTGTGGGCGGCGCTCAGCTTTCCGAGCAGATGGCGTAAAGTATTTTTTAACCCGAGAGGCAGGAGGCTTCTCGGGTTAAATTTTTTATTTTACAAATTCGTTGTAGATGGCAACGTGTGCCTTTTTGAGATCGTCCTCGTCAATACCGATGATGATGTTAAGCTCGCTTGAACCCTGGTCGATCATGCGAATGTTGACGCCTGCCTTGGAAGCGGCGTTAAGCACTCTTGCCGCCGTACCTTTTGCCTTGACCATACCGCGGCCAACAACTGCCAGAAGGGCAATGCCGTCGGTGATGGTGATAGTGTCGGGACGAACGCGTCTCTGCATAGTTGCAAGGAGCTTTTCCTTCTTGTCGGCAATGGCCGCGCTTGAAACGACCACGCACATGGTATCAATACCCGAGGGAAGATGTTCAAAGGAGATCTCGTTGTCCTCAAGAACCTCAAGTACCTTGCGTCCAAAGCCCAGCTCTGCGTTCATCATATCCTTTTCGATGGTGATAACGGAGAATCCGGCCTTACCCGCGATACCCGTAATAACCTTGTCGGTATTGTAATCGGAGGTGGAGGGAACGATCATCGTACCTCTCTTTGAGGGATCGTTTGTGTTTTTGATGTTGATAGGAATGTTGGCAAAACGAACGGGGAAGATAGCGTCCTCGTGAAGCACCGTCGCGCCCATATAAGAAAGCTCGCGAAGCTCACGGTATGTGATGGTCTCAATAGTGCAGGGGTTGTCGATAACTCTGGGGTCAGCCATTTTGAAGCCGTCAACGTCGGTCCAGTTCTCATAGAGATCTGCGCTGCAGGCGCGGGCAACGATAGAGCCGGTAATATCGGAACCTCCGCGGGAGAAAGTCTTGATGGTGCCGTTGGGCATTACGCCGTAAAATCCGGGAATGACCGCTCTTTTGTGCTGAGCAAGCTCAGCGCGAAGGACTTCGTTTGTCTTGTCCGGGTCAAAGGTGCCGTTTTCCTTGAAGAGGATAACGTTTTCGGCATCAATGAAATCAAACTTCAGATATTTTGCAAGGATCAGACCGTTGAGGTATTCTCCGCGGCTTGCCGCGAAGTCACGTCCCGAGCGGTGACGGAGAGCGTTCTTCACGTAGGTCAGCTCGCCCGAGATATCGAAATCAAGTCCCAGGTCGGAGATGATCTCGCAGTATCTCTTTTCGATCTGTCCGAAATATTCGTCAATGTCCTCCCCGCGCTTTACCATTTCGTAGCAATTGTAAAGCATATCGGTGACCTTCACGTCATCGGAAAAACGCTTTCCGGGCGCGGAGGGAATAACGTAGCGTCTTGCGGGGTCAGCCTTGATAATGCTTGCCACCTTGCGGAACTGCTCGGCATCAGCCAGAGAGCTTCCGCCGAATTTAACGACTTTAAGCTGCATAATGAAAACTCCAATCCGCCGCAAAATGCGGCATAAATAGAAAAAATAATCTATTATATTATATTTTATTATGCAGACAAAGTCAAGTGATTTTTTACAGTTTTTGCGTTTTTCGTGTTTTTTTCCGTCAATGGAGGATTTTTATTTTGATATATTGTGTAAAATGAAAAAAAAAAACGGCAGATCACTGCCGTTTTTGCTTTAGAAGTATAGTTCAACGTTGTTGTCCTTAAATATTTTTGTCCATTGCTCGCTTGGTTCTTGATCGGTCACAACGGCATCGAGTGATGACGGCGCGCAGACGCGAGCAAAGGAGACACGTTCAAATTTCGTGTGGTCAAGGACGAGAATGGTTTTCTCCGAGTTTTTTGTCATTTCTTGCTTTATTGCGGCGTTGAATTCGGTCGTCTCGCTGACCCCGAAGTTTGCGTCAAGTCCCGCCGCCGAAAAAACGGCCAGGTCGGCATGATAATTCTGAACGGTCTTCAGTGCGGTGGTACCCGTCAGAGAGAGGGTACCCTCGCGGAGCAGACCGCCTGTGGAAATTACGTTCCAGCCCGCCATGTCGGAAAGCTCCAAAAGGATCTCCACGGAGTTTGTGATTACCGTAAGCTCCTTTTTTTCCTTCAACTGTCCCACGGCAAAGATGGCCGTTGAGCTGGCGTCAAGGAAAATTGTGTCCCCGTCGCTTACAATATCCGAAAGAAGCTGTGCGATCTTCCTTTTTTCCTCTACGTTTACGCTTTTTCGGAGGTTAAAGGGGAGATCAAATTCTTTTTTTGCAGGAGAAACGGCACCGCCGTAAGTTTTTCTTGCAAGACCTTCCGCATCAAGCTTTTCAAGGTCGCGCCTGATAGTTTCCTCGGATACAGAGAAATCGCGGCTCAGATCCGAAACTATGACCTTTCCCGAAAGTGCGAGACGGCGCAGGATCTCGTTTCGTCTTTCAAGCGCCAGCATTATTTAACTGCGGGGTGCTTGCCCTTAACACCGAACTGACGGCGAATGTCGTAAAGTCTTTCTACCTTGTCCTGGGAAAGCTCCTTGGGGCCGCCGAGCTGTCTCGCAAGGAAGAGAAGCTGAGCGTAGAACTCAACGCTTTCCATCTTGTGATACGCGTTCAGCAGGGAGTCGGAGAATGCAAGAGCACCGTGATTTTCAAGAAGAACCGCATCGTAGGACTGCAGATAAGGAGAAACCGCGTCGGGGATCTCATCGGTTGAGGGGGTGCCGTACTTTGCGATCGGAACTTCACCCAAGAAAATGATGGCCTCGGGCATGATGGGCTGTGTCAGGGGAATACCCGCAATGGCAAAAGCCGTTGCGTACATGGGGTGTGCGTGAACGACACTGTTTACGTCGGGACGTTCACGGTAAACTCTCATGTGCATTTTGATCTCTGAGGAGGGCTTAAAGCCGGGATTTGCCTCAAGCACGTTGCCGTCCCCGTCAACGCGGCAGATGTATTCGGGAGTCATAAAGCCCTTGGACACGCCGGTAGGAGTGCAAAGGAACTCATTTTCACCGATCTTTACGGAAATGTTGCCATCGTTTGATGCAACCATTCCGCGGTCGTAGATTCTCTTGCCTATGTCGCAGATCTCCTGCTTTATTTTGTTGATCTCAAGTTCTGTCATATTGTGATCTCCTTTGTTTTATTTCGTTCTCTTGGATTGTACCACAAAATCGGGCAACTGTCAACCAAAAACCACAAAAAAACAGATTCTCTTCATATTTTGTGCGGGATCTTTACATAAATACTGTTATATGGTGACCTTGACAAAGAAAAGAGGGCATGGTATAATACTATAATGCCCAATTTTGAGAAAGGAGGAAGGCTGATGAAGACCGATGACGGATTCTGGACGCTTGACGAATTTGCACCGAAAAAAACGGTAGTACGCTCCCCAAAGCGCGACGTTGAAGCGGTGGAGATCACTTTTGAAAACGAAGAAAAGATAATTTCGAGTGCCCGTGAGCTGACCTCCGAGGGAATCTCAAAGGAAAAGATACAAATGCGTCCCTCAACCACTCTGACAGAGCGAATAATCACCGCTATTCCCACCAAAATAGCCGAAAGTGACACTCCCGACGAGGAATATGAAAGCGAGCTGCGCTTTATCGGGCGCGTAAAGCTTTTTCGGAATAAGGAGTACAATTATTACGAAAGCTTTTTGTGTGACGGGAGACGGCTTTTTGATGAAACCCGTGAGGGCTGTCCGTATTATTCTTATTTTTCCTACGTTCCTCAATATTCTCAGCTTTCGTCCGGACAGCTTGACTGCTATCTTGATCTGCGCCGTCAGTGGCGCGCGGGCGAAGCGCCCAAGGCAGAGTACAGCTATCTTTTGCTATACGTCAGCGAGCTGATAAACGTGGATCCCGATACCGAGACCGTGCCGAAAAAGATTGCGATCCTGTGGCAAAATTACCGCCATACTTATCCCAAGCTGGACTCCCTTATCCCCGAATGGATAACCGATTATTGCCTGCTTACCCGAGTAATGCCCCCAAAAGGATTGAGCGGGGAGCTTGAAGA
The DNA here is from genome assembly GCA_017397175.1 of Clostridia bacterium. Lineage (GTDB taxonomy): Bacteria > Bacillota > Clostridia > Oscillospirales > CAG-272 > SIG710. The sequence continues at coordinate 13,427 of JAFQKA010000008.1, forward strand.
ATATATCTTCAGCCATGCGGCTCTGCGCGAGCTGTTCTTTTCGGGCAAGGACGGAGACGTGAAAAAACTGGTGGATTCGGGAGCTTATACCACTTACGATTACAGGAAAAGTAAGTTTGCCACAAAGGAAAATTTGCCGATCTTTGAGCAGATCATTCCTGCGGTAGTCGCCGCCACCCTGCGGCGGCTTGGAAGCGAAGGAAAGCTCCGATACGGCACGGGCAAACTGAACCGGCATATGTTCACGGGACTGCTTTGCACCCCCTGGCGCAAATGCCGTCTGGAGGTGGACTATATTTCACTTTCACGTTCCCACGAGGTGCGCTATATCGTCACAGATGCGGTAAAACACGCGGAAAACAAGATCCGCGCCTACCTTGGAATAAAATCCCGACTGACCGTTTACAGCCTTCCTACCGAGGACAGGAAGATCATCGACTCTATGATATCAGAAATGCTCGGCGGCGAGAAAAAGCCGAAGGCTGAGGAAGAAAAGAGTGAATATTCCCATCTTTATGACCTGCCAAAGCATGAATTTTCCTTGGACGCGGCAAAGAAAATCGAGGAGGATTCATGGCAGACCACCGAGCGTCTTATCGAAGCCTTTGAGGAGGAAGCCGCCGTCAGCGTGCCGATAGAGGAAAAGCCTGTTGCGGTCCCCGAAGTGCAGTCGGTGGAGGAAAACGATCTTGTCAGCGCGCTTTCCGAATATATTGAATTTGTCCGCGCGGCAAGGGACGGAGACTTTTCAGCACAACGGGCTTTTGCCGATTCACATGGACTGCTTGCAGGCTCTATCGCCGACCGAATAAATGAAATATCTGCCGATATTCTCGGCGATATTCTGCTTGAGGAATGTTCCTCGGGCTATAAAATAATCGAAGATTATGCGGAGGAAATAAAAGATGTCTGACGTCATTTCCCAAAAGATACCCAAAAGAATATTATCGTCTCTTTTGGCATCGGTTTCCGCGGGAGTGGTTCCGCGAAGCGGTGCGCCATATATTGCCATCGGCCGCCGCGACGAGATCGAGGCGCTGCTTTCCGATCTTGAGGAAACGGGTGAAGGCGGCGGTAGAATGAGATTTCTCATCGGTCGCTACGGAAGCGGTAAGAGCTTTCTCATTCAGCTTATCCGCGGCTATGCACTTGAGCGCAATTTCATTACCGCCGATGCGGATCTGTCACCCGAGCGCCGCCTTTACGGCAGTAACGGATCGGGAATTGCCACCTACCGCGAGCTGATAAAAAATCTTGCGTCAAAGACCTCGCCTGACGGCGGTGCGCTGTCAAAGCTCGTTACCCGCTGGATAGACGATATTCGCGCATCGCTTGTTAAAGAAGGCTATTCGCTGTCCGATCCTGCCCTCGATACGGCTCTTGAGGGGCGCGTTTACGAGGAGATGCGGAGTATTGAAGGGCTTATTGGCGGATTTGATTTTGCACGCATCGTGGTGGAGTTTTACCGCGCTTACGCTTGCGGCGACGAGGATAAAAAGTCCGCTTGCATGCGTTGGCTGAGAGGGGAATATGCCACGAAGACCGAGGCGCAGTCGGCGCTCCGTTTCCGTGTGTCCCTTATTATTGACGACGATAACTGGTACGATTTTATCAAGATCTGGGCGTCGCTTGTTCGTAAAATGGGATATCGAGGACTTGTTGTCTTTATCGACGAGTGCGTGAACCTTTATAAGATAACCCACCGAGTTTCCCGCGAGAACAACTACGAAAAGATACTTTCCATGTTCAACGACACCCTGCAGGGACGTGCGGAGGGACTTGACATTATCATGGGCGGAACCCCTCAGTTTTTGGAGGACACCCGACGCGGACTGTTTTCATACGAGGCGCTGAAAAGCCGCCTTTGCGACAGTAGATTTGCTGGCGGCGAATTTAAAAATCTCATCGGTCCCGTTATCCGTCTTCGCCGTCTTTCCGATGAAGAGCTTTTCGCTCTTATCGGCAGAATCACAAAACTTTACGCGCAGAATTACGGCTGCGAGCCGAGAATAACCGAAGAGCAGATGCAGAAATTCCTGTCGATCTGCCTTGAACGCGCAGGCGCGGATATGATGATAACGCCACGTGAGATGCTCCGAGACTATATGACGGTACTGAATATTCTCATGCAGAATGAAAACGCTACCTTTGAGCAGATAATCGGTGAGACCTCACAGGGAAAGACTGCACCGATCCCGACACGGGACATCAAAGAGGAACCTGCGCCCCGTGTAACCTCTTTCACCCCCGAGGATATAGAATTTTAACAGAGCAGGGCGCTTTTGCACTGCAGAACGGAGATAAATATGTTATTTTTTTCAAGTGATTACCAGCAAGCCTGCCACCCCGAGATACTTCGTCGCATAAGCGAGACAAATTTTGAGGGCAACCCCGGCTACGGTACGGACGATCATTGCAAGACGGCAAAAGAAAAGATAAAGGAGGCTTGCGAGACCCCCGACGCCGAAATATTCTTCATTGGAGGCGGCACTCAGACCAATATGCTTGTGCTCGATACCATTCTTGCACCCTATGAGGGCGTGATCTCCGCCGAGACGGGGCATATTCAGGGTCACGAAGCAGGAGCTGTTGAGTTCACGGGTCATAAGATACTGACCATTCCCGGCTACGAGGGCAAAATAAGGGCCGCTGACCTGCGCGCACGTCTGCGTGCATACGCCGACGACGATAACCGTGAGCATACAACGCCCGCAGGAGCGCTTTACATTTCTTTTCCCACCGAGTACGGCACGATCTACTCAAAGTCCGAGCTGACCGAAATTTACGGTATCTGTCGTGAGTACGATATACCTCTGTTTATCGACGGCGCGCGCCTGGGATATGGTCTTATGAGCCCCGAGTGTGACCTGACTCTGCCCGAGCTTGCACACCTGTGCGACGTTTTCTATGTCGGCGGCACAAAAATGGGAGCGCTTATGGGTGAGGCGGTGGTGTTCACCCACGCAAATATGCCAAAGCACTTTTTCACCTCGGTAAAACAGCACGGCGCACTTCTTGCAAAGGGTTGGCTGCTTGGTATCCAGTTTGAAACGCTGTTTACCGACGACCTCTATTTTAAACTGGGAAAAAACGCAATAGACTGTGCCATGAAGTTGAAAAAGCTTCTGATTGAAAAAGGCTATAAGCTCCATTTGGATTCGCCTACAAATCAGCAGTTTGCAGTGGTTGAGGATAGCCTGTTACCAAAGCTTGCCAAGCACGTAAATTACGGCTTCTGGGAAAAGCCTGACGACACTCACACTGTAATTCGCTTCGCCACGGGGTGGGCAACGCGTCCCGAGGATATTGACGAGTTGGCGAAATATCTTTGATATTATGGAAAATAAACTGCCAATAAGAAAAAGAAATCGGCTGAAAAACTATGACTATAGTTCCTGCGGAGCATATTTTATAACTATATGTACAAAAGACAGAAGGAATATATTTCTGGACGAACGATGCAATAAACTTCGTAGGGGAGGATATTATCCTCCCGCCTGAAAGAGAAAGATTATCGGTGTATGGAAAGATTGTTGATGAGGCAATCAAAAAGATCCCGGAACATTATCAGCATATAAAACTACTGAAATATGTAATAATGCCAAACCATATACATTTAGTTTTACATATTCCGTTTGGTGGCGGGAGGATGATATCCTCCCCTACGGAAAAAAGAACGTCTGTTTTGACCGTTGTTGGACAAATGAAAAGATCGGTGTCAAAAAAGATTGGAATATCAATCTGGCAAGGGTCATTTCATGATCACGTGATTCGCGACAAAACGGATTATGATAAAATTGCCAAATACATACACGAAAACCCCATAAGATGGCAATACGATTGTTTTTACGGCAATGAATAATTAGTCAAATGGAGAACTATATGGTAACATATGAATTTGTGAATCCGTTGTTTGAAAAATGGATAGGGATATTAAGGCTCAAAAATGTTTGGGATGTAAAATTGGAGTTGATCGATGATGAGTCTTTTTGGAAAACGGGAGATTTTAGAATAGATCCCGATGACAGAAAAGCTATACTTATGCTGAATGCATCAAATCCCAAGCAGGAAAATATTGAAGAAGTAATAGTACATGAGTTGCTTCATTTGAAATTGTATCCGTTGGATCAGCTTACAGAAGGGTTGATAGATGGACATTATGAACAGGGAAGCCCTGCTTATAACACTATTTATACGCAATTTATGACCATGCTGGAACAAACGGTGGAGGAAATGACAAAATGTTTTTTGTTAAAATATGGAGATAATAAAGAACTTTCATATGGAAGATGCAAAACAATGAAATCCTTTAACGAGTTGTACGATGGACTTAAACCACTATAATAAAAACGGACTGCAACAGCAGTCCGTTTTTGTTATATTGTCTTGCAAACAAAAGCTCTCGCGCCGTCGGCTTGAATGATTTCAGCCGCCTTTTGCGCTGTCTCGGCACGATCAAAAAGTCCGTATACCGAAGGCCCGCTGCCGCTCATTCGGGCAGACAAGGCACCGTTTTGTAACATTTTTTCTTTCAAACGGTTGACCGTAGGCCTTGCAGACGGAACGGCAGATTCAAATATGTTGTAGGTTCTTTCCGCAACACCGCGTACATCGGATTTTTCAAGTGCTGAAAAAAGAGAACGGTATTTGTCCGATTCGTCTTTGTGTACGTTCTTGAAATTGTCAAATATTCGGTCAAGCTCGCCGTATGCCCAAGGAGTTGAGACTCCTTCGCCGTCGATGGCGACTACAACGTGGAGCGTGGGGCAGGGAGGGCAGGCTTCCAAAATGTCCCCGATCCCACGGGTTATTTTCGTACCGCCGAAAAGGCAAAAGGGAACGTCCGCACCTACCTTGGATGCAATTTTTATAAGATCGCGGTCCGGCAACTTTGCCCCCGTCAGCTCGTTCAAGATCATTATGACCGCCGCGCCGTCGGTACTTCCGCCGGCCAGTCCCGCCGCCATTGGGATACGCTTTTCAATGTGGATTTTTGCACCTGCATTTATACCGGTAAATTCAAAGAATTTGACTGCCGCGCGGATGGCAATATTGCTGTTGTCGCAGGGAACGTCGGGAATGTTGGAGGTGACGGAAAATTTACCGTCCGTCAGCTCAAGACTGACCGTATCCGAGAGGGAAACGGATTGCATGATGCTCAGGATATCATGATATCCGTCCTCGCGCCGACCCGTGACGTCAAGAAAAAGATTTATTTTCGCAAATGCTTCGCGGCTGGTCTCAGTCATACCTATCCCTCGCTTTCTTCTTATAATTCTACCATATCATTATAAAATTATCAACATTTTTTTAAAAAATATCTTCCGCTATTGATTTTATACGGCAAAAGAGGTATAATTCTGTTGTAATTTTTTACGAAAGAGGTAAGAAAAATGAAAGATTTCTTTATGGAGCTTGCCGCTTGGGCTACTACCAGGGGCATTTCGATCGTGATCGCACTGCTGATCCTTGCTATCGGATGGGGAATTATTTCCTCCGTCACAAAGAAGCTGAAGAAGGGCAAGTACGGCAAAAAAATGGATCCTACCGTCCGTAATTTTGTTGCAAACTTCTGCAACATCGGTCTGAAGATCATTCTTGTTGTAACAGTCATCGTGATCATGGGTGTACCCGAGGCATCTATTGCGGCTGTCCTCGCATCTGCCGGCGTTACCATCGGTCTTGCTCTCCAGGGTGGACTTTCCAACATTGCAAGCGGTATTATCCTGCTTATCACCCGTCCTTTCTCTATCGGTGATTTCGTGACCGTTGCAGGCGAGAGCGGAACGGTAACCGACATCAACATTTATTACACAACTATCCTTACTCCCGACAACAAGACTATCACCGTTCCCAACTCCGCGGCGTCCACCTCCAATATCACGAACTTCTCTATTGAGAATAAGAGACGTGTGGATATTACCGCACTTGTGGCTTACGGCACGGATACGGAACTGGTAAAGAATACCATGCTTGAAATAGCAAACGCAAACGAAAAGGTTCTCCGCGATCCTGCTCCTGCGGCAGTCCTTACATCCATGAATGACAAGGGCGTTGAGTTTGCTCTGAGAATGTGGGTTGAAAATTCTGACTATTGGACTGTTCACGCTGCGGTAAATGAAGCACTCAAGGCTTCCTTTGAGGAAAAGGGAATATCCGTTCCCAAGATGCAGGTGAATATCCACCAGGCGAAATAATTTTAAGAAATAAAAAACAACGGCGGATTGCGCCGTTGTTTTTTGTTGCCTGAAGTTTAGCTGACGAAGTTACCTTTCCTCACTCAGCTCGTCCGCAAATATAAACGCTACCGCGGCGAAAAGCACGAGGCAAATAAGTGCACCGGCAATAAGGGAAACTGCTCCGCTTACCACCATGCCGACCGTGAGAGCAAAGAATCCCACGCACGCAATTCCACCGACTACCTTCATGACCGAGACAATTGCGGAATTGGAAAAGATCGCTTCCATGATAGAAATAAGAAGCTCGATGAAACCTACATTCTTTTCCGCATAAGCGCGATTTTCTCTTCTTTCGGGACGGTTATATACGTTTCTTCTGTTATTGTAACAAGCATTCATAATTTGTCTCCTTTCCGATTTCGGAACTTTTGTAAGCTTATTATACCACAAAAAATCGATTTGTCAATAGATTTTTTCCAAAAACGAAAATTTTTTCAAAAAACTCTTTACAAAACGGAAAAACAGTGATATAATGATATCGTAAAAGAAATAAATTTATACAAGGGAGTGCCGAAAATGGAATATATCGACAGAATTAAAAAGATCAAGAGCGAGAAAAAGATCACCAACGAGAAGCTTTCCGAGATGACGGGAATACCGCTGGGAACCCTGAGCAAGATCATGGCAGAGATAAGCGACTCGCCAAAGTTCGTCAATATCCTCTCAATCTGCGAGGCACTTGGCTGCTCGGTGAACTACGTTGTTACGGGCGAGCCGGATAACAATAACAACTGCTATCTTGAGGTTGGCGAGATGAACCTTATCGACAGTTATCGCCGCCTGGATACTCACGGACGTGAGCTGGTCGCGCTTGTATTAAATAAGGAAGCGGAGCGTATAACCAAGGCGGATTACGGAATCGGCAGTGAACCTCAGAGAAAGTCCGCAAAGATCCTCACTCCCAAGAAACCTGCATCAAAGCCTGCCGCAAAGAGCGCATCCGAATATGGCAGACGCGTCATTTCTCTCTTTGAGATGCCCGTTTCCGCAGGCCGAGGCGTTTATCTTGACGGTGATGCCGTGGACGAGATCAATATTCCCGACACCGTCAAAACCCAGAGTGCGGATTATGCTTTGCGTATAAGCGGAAACAGTATGGAGCCTAAATATCACAACGGCGATATTCTGCTTATTCAAACTTGTGACAGCGTTGAGATCGGTGAGCTTGGGATCTTTATTCTGGACGGCGAGGGATATTTCAAGCAGTTCGGCGGAGACAGACTTATCTCTCTCAACTCTGAATATCCGGATATTCCTCTCAGCGATTTTGCCGATGCGGAGTGTTGCGGCAGAGTTGTCGGAAGACTCAAAAAGAAATGATAAAAAAGGTCTGCTTTGGGCAGACCTTTTTTATTGACTTTTCTGATTTTTCGTGGTACAATCTATCCTGTTTGAATATGTCGGAAGGTGTATCATGGAAAAAAATAAATATTCAAAAACCATAAATTGCTGTCTTTTGGGATATGTGGTACAGGCAATAATAAATAACTACGTGCCGTTGCTTTTCGTTACCTTTAACCGCGATTTTGGAGTGTCGCTTGAAAAGATTTCTCTTATAATCACTATAAATTTTATCGTTCAGATGTCGGCCGACCTGATCTCCTCAAAATTTATTGACAAGATCGGATACCGCGTGGCGGTCGTTGCGGCGCATTTTTGTTCCTTTGCGGGAATGTTGCTTCTTGCCCTGTTGCCGAATGTGATGGACCCTTACGTAGGACTTGTTATTTCCACGGTGGTCTGCGCTCTGGGCGGAGGACTTATCGAGGTAATTATCAGCCCTATCGTTGAGGCCTGCCCGAGCGATAATAAGGCGGCACACATGAGCCTGCTTCACTCCTTTTATTGTTGGGGACACGTGGCGGTGGTTCTTGTTTCCACCGTGTTTTTTGCCGTGCTGGGGACGGATAAATGGCATATATTGGCGGCAGTTTGGGCGATATTGCCCTTGCTGAACGGTATTGCCTTTTGCCGCGTTCCGATACTTACTCTTACCGAGGAAGGTAAGTCCACACCTCTGTCTCAGCTGGTGAAAACAAAGACCTTTTGGGCGTTTATCGTTATCATGGTCTGCGCGGGAGCTTGCGAGTTGAGCGTTTCTCAGTGGGCATCGGCGTTTGCCGAAGCAGGACTTGGGGTAAGCAAGACGGTGGGGGACCTGGCAGGACCTATGGCTTTTGCCGTTCTCATGGGTGGATCAAGAATATTCTATTCCCGTATGGGCGATAAAATAAATATCGAAAAGTATCTTGTTATATGCTCCGCGCTCTGCCTGTTCAGCTACTTGCTTATAGCTTTGTCTCCATACAAATTTTTGTCTCTTGTGGGATGCGGAATCTGCGGATTTGCAGTTGGTGTCATGTGGCCCGGCTCTTATAGCATGGCGGCGGCAAGACTGCCGAGGGGAGGCGCGGCGATGTTTGCTCTGCTTGCCTTGGCGGGGGATACGGGGTGCGCCGTCGGTCCCGGACTTGTGGGAACGGTCTCGGAGCTTTTCTCGGGAGATCTGAAAAAGGGGATTTTGTCGGTTGCGATCTTTCCTGCGGTTATGCTGTTTTCGTCTATCGCTTACGAAAGAAAATCCCGAAAATAACCAAAAAGCACTTGCCATCGGCAAGTGCTTTTTATAATTCTATCTCTGCCATTTCGGCATTTGCAACGGGAAAGGGATTTGACTTGTTTGAATACTTGATTCCGTTTTCTATGCAGCATATCACGTTTATAACTCCGCCATGGGTGACGAGGATCACGTTGTTTTCTGCACGCTTTATTTGTTCTTTGAACTGCGCCCACGCGGCGGCGATTCGGCTGTAAAAAGCTTGAGGACTTTCGCCATCGGGGTATGGCTGTTCCCAGTCAAGAGCACTCCAAAAAAGCCCGGGAAAAAGCTTTTTTGCCAGCTCATTGTCCATTCCCGCAAGAACTCCGTTGTTAGTTTCTCGGAATTGTGGCGTTTCTGTCACGGGGAGATTCAATAAATCAGCAACAATATCCGCCGTTTGCCGAGCGCGCGGCAGATCGCTTGAGTAGATGGCTCCGATTTCAAAATTTCCTTTCGATAATCGTTCTGCCAGATCTTCAACCTGCCTGACACCCTCATCGGTCAGAGGTGAAGAACTCCACCCACCGCGAACGGTATCGTCGTCCTTTCCGTGTCGGACAAGATAACATTTCATTGGGTGCTCTCCTTTGCGGTTTTACAAGAGGCGATCAGCAGTCTGCGGATATTGCCGCACAGTTTTTCTGTGTACTGATATGTTTTTAAATCAATTCTGTTTGTTTCAAACATCAATTTGAGCCAATAACTTGTTTCGTTTGATTCTTTCAAAGCAATTTCAAGCTTTGCGACAAAATCTCTCTTGCTCTGCGCATACTGTGCCTCGTGAATATTTGCACCAACCGATGTGCCTGCTCTTGCGAGCTGATCTGTCATATAGGAACTTTTTGGAGCAGTTACGCTGTCAACAAGATTAACGATCGCAACGGCAAATTCAAAAGAGAGAGCGAGTAATTTGTTTTCTGACATAAATGCACCTTCTTCCATCAATATTTACCATAATACATAATTTTTTTGAATGATATATCGCTTGCGCGATATGATATACGGCTTACGCCGCATGATATATTTGCGTTGCAAATATGATATAATATCCGTTCCCCTTCATACGCGAAGCGTATATCATCTGCAAAGCAGACATCATAGCGTTAGCTATATCATCCGTGACCGTAGGGAACGGATATCATTGTAAAAAGCCTAATTTGTCAGATAGACAAATTAGGCTTTTTACGTGGTGCTCCATTGCGGAATCGAACCGCAGACACCTTGATTAAAAGTCAAGTGCTCTACCGGCTGAGCTAATGGGGCAGGGTACACGGAAAGGACCCTTTCCGTGCAACGCATAATATGATACCATATTTTGTTGAAAATGTCAACACTTTTTTCAAAAATGTTTCAAGAAATCATCGGTAAAAAAACGTTATACCTGCTCTGCGTCGTATTTGTCCCAGAAATCGAAGACGGCTTTTTTGTAGCCCTCCGTATCCTTCCAGAAGCTCATTCCATGCTCGGCGTCCGAGACGATAAGCAAACTCTTTGGCGCTGTGCAGGCCTCATAATTTTCGTAGGACATATCAACAGGAACAAAAGAGTCTTTGTCACCGTGAATCAGAAGCACGGGGACAGAGCTGTTTTGCAGGGCTTCAATAGTAGAATAGCTGTCGGCACCGAAATTTATGCGTTTTTTGCAGATGGCGTTTGCCATAACGCCTTTTATTCCAAATCCCATGTGAAGATTGTTCTTGATCACATGCTTCCAGATGGCGTAAGGCGACGTAAAACCGCAATCGGCAATAATTCCCTTTACCTGAGAGGGAAGCTCAAGACCTGCGGCCATCAGGACGGTGGACGCGCCCATCGAAACACCCGAAAGGTAGATCGGAAGCTCGGGGCAGAGCTGCGCGGCATAATTTGCCCAGTCAAGGCAGTCAAACCGTTCGATAAGACCGAATCCAATGTAGTCGCCGCCGCTGTTGCTCTGACCTCTCTGCTCGGGAATTATCAGATTACAGCCCTGTTCGATCCAATGGGGTGCGGACATTCCGAAATCAATGCTCCATGACGAACGCCAACCGTGCATACAAACGACAGTGCGTTTTGCACCGGGGGTCTTAAAATAATGTCCCACCAGAGAAGTTCCGTCAAAGGCTGTTATTTCCAGTAGCTCGTGCTCGGAATTTTCAAGCAGCTTTGCGTATTTTTCCACGTCGGAGATGAAATCCTTGTTGTCAAATGCCGAGCCGGAGATGGCTCCCGCAGCTTTTCCCGGAAGCTTCGGTGGATTTCGGTCAAGAGCGACCATTACGAGTATTTTTGTTGTAATGTATGATGCCGCTGCCGCAACAGCTGCAACAGCAACTCCCGCGCCTGCGATTTTCAGTGCGGTCTTGTGCGATTTTTTCAAATGTATCACCCTCCTTGTCCAATTACAAGAAATATTATCTGCTCGAAAAAAGCTCTTTAAACAAAATCCCATGCTTTTATCGGCAAAAATGCCAAAAGCATGGGATCATTTTTACCAATTGTCCCGATCGTCCTCGGGAATAACCTCCTTGAACGCCATGATCGCGCATTCGATCATAGAGTCGTCAGGCTCAATGGTGGTCAGATGCTGAAGCCAGACACCCGGCTTTGAAATGATGCGGGTAAACAGGTTGTCAACTCTGCCCGCCAGGCGGATAAGCTCGTAACCGATACCCATGGTGAGAGGAAGCATGACGAGCTTGATGACCGTTCTCAGCACGGGGTGTATCGTTGCGGGAATGAGCATTCCAAGGAACACTCCGACGATCAGCATAAGGATCATAAAGGATGTGCCGCAACGAGGGTGGAAGCGTCTCTGTGCGCGGACGTTTTCCACCGTCAGAGGCAAGCCCTTTTCGTAGCAGAAAATGGTCTTGTGTTCGGCACCGTGGTACATATAGGTGCGGCGAATGTCCTTCATCAAAGATACCAATGCCATGTAAGCGATGAATATCACGATTCTCAGAACACCCTCAAAGAGTGAGCGAAGGAATCTGTTTCCTGCAAGTGATGGGAAGGGAATAGACAGCCAGGAATAGAGCTGTGCGGGCAGGTACAAAAAAAGTCCTATCGACAAAGCAAGTCCTAAAACAAGGCTCACTACCGAGATGACCGCCATCAGCGCACCCGATGATTTTTCTTCCTTTTTGTCGGTTTTCTTGTTTTCCTTTTCGTCGGGAATTTCCTCAGATATCGCATCTTCTGCTGTCTCGACGGGTGACTCTGCTAATTCTTCCGATTGAACGGGCACGTCCGGAGAAATGCGAGCTTTCTCGGATTTTTTCGGCTTTTCCTCTACCTCGTCTTCAAGACCCGCGATCTCGGCAGAGCGCATGAGACACTTGTAGCCGGATATCATTGAATCTATAAAATTGAATGCACCGCGAATAAAGGGAAGCTTAAAAAACTTCGCTTTGAAGCGTGCCTGAGTCTGCCATTTTTCAAGAACGATCTCACCGTCAGGGTCGCGCACGGCCATAGCCGAGATTTCGGGACCTCTCATCATGATGCCCTCGATGAGAGCCTGACCGCCGATAGAAGTTTTCTTTGCGCAAGGCGCGCAATTCTTATCTTTTTTACTCAAAATATCACTCCTTTGCGTATATTATACGCACTGAAAATAAACTCAAAGTTAACTTTCGGGGGCGTTTTTTGCGCCCCCGAAAGAGTTATTAGTCGTTTTCGATCCTGATGGAAGCGCCCAGCTTTGTGAGCTTGCCTACGATGTCGTCGTAGCCACGTTCAATTGACATAATGTCGGTGATGACCGTCTCTCCCTTCGCCGCCAGAGCCGCGATGATCATTGCCGCGCCTCCGCGCAGGTCAACTGCCTTGACAGTTGCTCCCTCGAGAGAGCCAACGCCGATAATTCTCGCGCTTGATCCCTCAACGCGAATATCCGCGCCCATTTTAAGAAGCTCGTCAACGTATCTGAATCTGTTTTCCCAAACGCCCTCGGAAACCTTGCTCTCACCTCTGGCACATACAAGCACAGCTGTCAGCTGTGGGTGCATATCGGTTGGGAATCCGGGATAGGGAAGTGTCTTTATGTGGATCTTCTTCAGTTCCTTTGTTTTAGCTATCGTAATGCTGTCATCGTATTCGGTGACGGTCATTCCCATTTCCTCAAGCTTGGCGGAGACGGACTCCATGTGCTTGGGGATAATGCCCTTTACGTTGATCTTACCGCCTGCCGCGGCAACTGCCGCCATGTAGGTTCCCGCTTCTATCATGTCGGGAATGATGGCATAGGTACAGCCGTGAAGCTTTTCAACGCCCTGGATCTTGATAACGCTCGTTCCTGCACCTGTGATCTTTGCGCCGCAGGTGTTGAAGAAGTTGGCAAGGTCAACGATGTGAGGCTCTCTTGCGGCGTTGTCGATAACGGTCTTGCCCTTTGCCAGAACCGCTGCGATCATCACGTTGATGGTAGCACCTACCGAGACCACGTCAAAATATACGGAATTTCCATGAAGCCCGTTGTCGGCGTCCGCATAGATGAATCCTTCGTCGGTGTCGATCTCGACCGAGGCACCCAATGCCTCAAAGCCCTTGATGTGCTGGTCAATAGGTCTCTGACCGAAATCACAACCTCCGGGCCAACCCACCTTCGCGTGTCCAAAGCAAGCAAGCTCAGCACCAATAAGATAGGTAGAGCCACGCATTTTGCTGACAAGAGAGTAGGGGGAAATTCCGCCTCTTACGTTTGCGGAGTCTATCTCCACCGCGCCGTTCCCAAGATCGTTCACCACAGCGCCCATGGCGGTGAGAATATCGAGGGTCTTTTTAACGTCGCTTATCTTTGGCAGGTTTTCTATTGTACACTTCTCACGGGTGAGAATACTTGCAATAAGTATAGGAAGCGCGGCGTTTTTCATCCCGCTTATCTCAACGTCGCCGTAGAGGGGATTTCCGCCGTTAACTATGTATTTTTCCATAAGGTAAAACCTCTGCTTTTTCGGTTATATATAAAAGGTAATGCTCGAATTTTGATACTGCGGACATATTTTGCCGATGGCGCAATCGTCCTCTTTATATTATATCATAATTTATACACAAATGAAAACCAAACATTAAATAAAATTTGTATATTCGTTCATTCATTGTCAAAAAAGTATCAAGCAAACAACATAAATTCATATTTGACGCAAAAATCAACCTGCAACAGCGCTGTGAATAACCTGCTCACCCTCCTTATAGATGATAGAGAGTGAGGGAACGAGCACAAAGGTGTTTTTACTGTCTGTATTTTCTATTCCGTAGCATTTTTCAAGGCTCTCTACGGTCAGATCTTTCTTTGATACATTTTCCGGGGCTTCGCTTGAAATTCTTTCTCTCTCAGTAAACATTATATTGAGATAGTCCCGAAGTTGTGCCGAAAAAGTGCTGCATTTGTCGGGAAAACACCATTTTCCTTCCATGGAGACCAGTTTTCCATCGGCAAAGCTGCAGATCATCTCGTTTTCGGGGATCGGATAATTTCCGATAGTCTGAACGTATATAGCTTTTTGCGGGTCATCGCCGTCTTTGCGGCTGATACCGAATTTCGGTGACTCGGTCAGGGGCAAAAGACGTTGCTCCAAGTCCTCCTGTGTAACAGAATTTGATCGGTCGGGACAGCTGTATCTGACTGTGAAATCATTTCCCACATAAAGTATCTCGCCCGAATCGGAACGCAATTCAACGCCGTCGGGGACCGTGAAAACGTCTGTAATATTTCCGTTCACAAGCTTTTGAGCCACCTGCTCGGGATAGTCTCGGGGAAGGGTAAATCTGTACGGCTTCATGCCTTCAAAATCCCCTTTGAGCAGGTCTTTGTCCAATATTATTCCGCTTTCCCTCATCAGCGCGGCGGATTTTTCAAGTGATTCTGCGGTATAAGGCTCCTGGTTACCGCCAAGCAACAGCATAACGAATATCACCGTGCAAGCGATGAGCAAAAGCGCTATCATAAAGGTCTTTATGTTTTTCCAACTCATTTATAAAAACTCCGTTCAGCCGCACAGGCGGCGGAAATTCAGCTTTACTTTATTTTTACTGCCGACCACTCGGCTAACATATCTGAGGTGCGGTAGCGGTATTTCAAGGTGTAAAGATCGTCCTCCTGTTGCGGAAGTGACATATTGATCACCCACTCGGGAGACAGACTGTGGCGGCGCTCACCGCCGTCCGAAACGAGGTAGAGATTGGCTGTGGCTTCAAAAGCGACAATCCTTCCGTTCTTTAAGGTAAGTCGGCAGGCTGTGCCGGAGTCCTCTATCTCAACGTTTGAAAGGCAATAGATATATTCGAGAGTAACCTGTCCGTTATTGTCCGAATAGACGGCAGACAGAACAGGGTGCGCGTCTCCGCCGAGAAATCTGCGGTCAAGATCCTGATAACATGATATAAAACTCTGGGCAAGAACGATTGCCTCGGCTGTGCTGATGGCATTTTTTGAAAAGGCGTCCGAGTAATTTGACAGCGGAATACCGCCTGTCTCACCCGCCGAGGAATAGCTGATAGCAAGCTCACTTACGTGCAGAGTTCCGTGTGTGGCAACGTAAACGGTGCTTTTCGTTTCTTCGTCAAAGTAATTTCCGCTCTTGTCGGGATTTATGTCAAAGAATGAAGCTACCGAATTGCTTGTCGCCGTGTCCTCAAGTATACCCTCATATCCTTGAGAAAAAACGATCTTCTGAGAGTTCAGTCCAAAGGAATGGAGAACGGTGCTGCAGAGAATATCCTTCCTGTTGCCCACGTGGCTGTAAAGGTCTGCCAGGGTCATGGCAGAAGCATTGACGTAGATCTCAAGATCCTGCGCCGTGACTGTGTTTTCCGCCTTTTCGCTATTCTTTAAGGTAAGTGTAAAAATTTCGCCGTCTTTTCCTCGCGTCATGGCAAAGACCTCGCCATTGTTCGTTTTATCGGGGAAGATGAATATCTGATCTATGGCACCGATGTTTTCCTCAAGTCCGTTTTTCAGGGCTTCCTCACCCAGATTACTTGCCGCGTCGGCGTAAATTACGGCGTGGCTGAGGGGCGCGTGGTATTTTACCAAAATAAAATCATCTTGTAGACAGGCCGCCTCCCAGGCTTCGCTGTCGGACGCGGTCGCCGAGCAATTTTCACTTAAAGCTATGGAAAGATTCTCGCATACCCGACGGTAAATGAGCTGCATATAGTCCTCGCCCTGCGTTATGGCATATGTGTGCTTTCCCGCAGATTTAGCGGCGATGCTTTCGGGGATAATGAGACCGTCAAATTGTGCTTTTTCATTCTCGGCGTTCGTATCCGTGACTATATTACCTGCCCCCGTGTTTCCTTTTGAAAAAATAAATCCGGAGCGGTAAAAATAAAGAGCAGACAGAGCTATGGCACAAAGAAACAGCAAGCATATTGCGGCGGTTTTCAGATTTTCCGCTGTTTTTTCCGACTTTTTTGCTTTCATTTTCTTGCCTCCTTGTGCTTTTTTGTCATTCCTCTTCGTTTCTCAGCTTGGTGTGGACAGGAAGAATGATCTCGACCATGGTTCCCACGCCCATTTTACTTGATATTTCAATACTTCCGCCGTGAGCTTCAATAAGCTCCTTTGCAATGGCGAGACCAAGACCCGTGCCGCCTGTGTCGGTGGTCCTTGCTTTTTCTACCCGATAAAAACGCTCAAAAATTCTGGGAAGATCTTCCTCGGGAATACCCAGGCCGTTGTCAATGACCTTGATGGACACGCGCTCACCCGGCAAAAGAGAAGAGCTGACGGCGATGGTGCCGTTGTCGGGGGTGTATTTTATTGCGTTCGAGATTATGTTTACGATAACCTGATCTATTCTGTCCTTGTCTGCGGTAATGAGAGGCAGGGACTTGTCGGTTTTGAGCAGGAGCTGGTGGCCGTGGGTGGTTGCATCAACGGTCATTACGTTGCAAAGGTGGGACAGGGATTCGTTTAAGTTGTATTCGCTTATCTGCCACTTGGTTCTCTTGTTGTCGAGACGGGACAGGGTAAGCAGATCCTTTACGATGCCCGTCATTCTGGTGCTTTCGCTGTCGATCATTTCAAGGAACTTTGTCTTTATGTCATCGGGTAGCTCGGGGTGCTGGAGAATAGTCTCGCAGGAACCTTTGATCGACGTAAGAGGGGTTCGAAGCTCGTGGGATACGTTTGCAACGAACTCGCGGCGCGCCTTGTCAAGCTCATATCGGGATGTGACGTCGTGGATAACGGTAATAACCCCGTCGCTCATGTTGCCGCGGTCGCTGTAGCGAATGCCGCCGAAGTTGACCTCAATGACCTTGCCGTTGAAAACGATCTCGTCGAAGATTATATTTCCGTCCTCTCCGTTCTCCTCGGTCAAAGCGTCGCCCGTAGGGCTGTCACTTCGAATGTCGAAGATGGAGAGCAGGGTAGTCAGATCAAACTTTTCGTTGTACTTATCGCCCAGAAGCTCAAGAGCGAAATTGTTTATGTTGAGCACTCTTCCCGTGTCCGAGAAGGTAATGACGCCTGCCTGAAGCTGTGAGAAAACGGTCTCCAGCTTTTCACGTTCGCCCGATACCTCGGCGATGGTGTTCTTGAGCATCTTTCTCATGTGGTTGAAGGTGCCCGTGAGCACTCCGATCTCATCGGCGGAATGGGTCTCTATGTTGTAATCAAAATTTCCGGAGGCGACGAGCTGAGCGCCCTTTGTCAGATTCTGAATGGGCGCGATGATCGCCTTTGACAGGAAGAACGCCATGATGATGGCGATAATAAGTCCGATGAGCAGGGACTGAAGAATGATGGTAAAGAGTATCCAGCTAAGCTCTCTGGTGTCCTCCTGTGTGTCTTTTACGTAAATTATGCAGGAGGTGTTTTCGCCGCGGATAACGGTGGCGTAGTCAAGATAGTCCACTCCGCTTGACTGCTTTCCCGACGGCTCACCGCTCATGGCGGAGATCATGTTGGGAGTTTTTTCAAGAGCTTTTCCCAGCGTTGCGTCCGAGCCTTCAAGAAAATTGCCGTTCATATCGAGAATAAAATAGTTTCTGCTCTCGTCAATACCCAGAAGTCCGCTGTAAGATAGCAGGGTCTCCTTTTGGCGCTGAACGTAATTTTTATCGTCAACAGATTCCTGCAAATACCGATAAAGAGAGCTGCCCTCGCTGAAGTTTTCTTTCATCGTGGAAGAAAAATCGCTCGAATAATATGTGTAGGTGTTGTTGAGAATTACCACACCTACCACGCACATTACTGTGATAATGAACACGACCAAAATCAGAACGATCTTTGAATAAAGACTTTTATTCATGCCGAAATTTCCTTTTCGTTTTTTACTTCAAATAGTAGCCGATCCCGCGCTTTGTGAGCAGGTATTCGGGGTTTGAGGGATCGCGCTCGATCTTTGCTCTCAGGCGGGAGACGGTAACGTCCACGGCGCGTATATCTCCGAGAAAGCCCTCGTAACCCCAGACCTTTTCAAGAAGCTGTTCCCGTGTATAGGGCTGTCCGAGATTTTTTGCAAGGAAGGATATAAGCTCGTATTCCTGCTTTGACAGGGAAACCGGCTCACCGGACAGGGTCACGTCGTATTTGCCAAGATCTATTGAAAGATCGCGGACACGGATAACGTCTCCGTGGTGGGTGTCACTGCCCGTTTCTTTTATGACGGTCTCGCTTGATGATCGGCGGATATTTGCCTTGATCCTCGACATAAGTTCCCCTATGGAAAAGGGCTTTGTTACGTAGTCGTCGGCGCCTGTGTCAAGTCCCAGGATCTTGTCCTTCTCTTCCTCTCTCGCGGTCACCATGATAATAGGCGTATTCAGCTTTTCTCTGACCCTTGAGCAAACCTCGTAGCCGTTGAGCTTTGGGAGCATAAGGTCAAGGAGGATAAGGTCAAACTGACCTGTCAGAGCCTTTTCAAGTCCTGCTTCTCCGTCGTATGCGATGTCGTAGTCGTAGCCGCCGAGCATAAGGTTCACGGCAAGAAGCTGTGCGATGTTGTTTTCGTCTTCTACGATCAGGATCTTCTTTTTTTCGTTTGCGCTCATATTGTATCAGTCCTTTCAGTTACCTGTTGCGGGGCAGAGGGCGCGTATAAAAACGTCCTTTTGATTCGCCGCGGCAGTCCATTTTTGCAGATTGCTTTTTGTGTTATCGTTAAAATCGGTTATTTCGATCACGGTCAGCTTTTCAAATTCATGGGAGTTGGGATTTGATGTAAGCTTGGCATTTTCGGTTTCGCAAAGAATATAACCGATAGAATCAAGAGCAAGCTTCAGATTGTCGGGAGAGGATACGAGCCTGGTCCCGTTTCTCAGGATCGTTCTGAGAAGTGCGTTGCATTCGCTGATCTCGGGGGTATTTTTTGCCTGTATTATGAAGCTGCACCCCATGGCATTTACCCGGATGATATTATTCAGCAATTCGGGAGAGGTCAGATTATCTTTTTTCATAATGATCGATGCACTGAGCTTGTTTTCGGACAGAAAATCGGCAAAAGAGCTTTGTTCTTCCGCCGACATTTCGGTAAAATCGGCGCAGAAGACAAGGTTTCTTTCGCGCCTTGTCGGTGTACTGTCAAAGGTGTCCGAGCCGTCGGAATTGGTACTTTCGGACAGTACGCGGTTTCTTTCAACCAGCGTTTTGAGATCCAACAGGTCTTCCTGCGTTTTTATCCTCAGAACGTTTTTTTGTTCAAATTCCGCGACCTCCACAGAAAATCCAAGCGCCTGAGCGCATATCTGGGAATCGACGAAGTATTCATCGTTTATTTGAGATACCGAGATTTTTTTGACCTGTCCTGTGTGAAGCAGGGCGTTTTGAGTTTTTGTGTTTACGGAAATGAAATTTTCACCGTATTGAAAGAGCAGACAAGAGCGGGCCTCGTCTGTGCTTATCTCAACTCCGTCAACAGCTCCGAAAAGAGAGGAGGGTACAAGGTAAGCCCCGTTCTGCTCGGTGAGAGGGAAGAGGGAATACATATACCATGCCCTATTGTCAATGTATAGCGTCGGTATGGAATATTCCTCTGCTTGCGGCAGGGAAAAGACCGCCACTATTGCCGAGAGCGCAAGCACAAGGGATAATATTCTCAAGAATTTTCCGATCTTTTTCACGGTCTTTCCTTTCTGCGGCAGAGCCGCAATTATCTGTTTTCTGTATTTTTGTAGTAAGCCACGGCGATGTCGACCACAAGTCCGTAGCTGACAGAGCCTTCGGTGCCGTTGAGCTTTAAGTAGGTGTCGTTTACCTTGTCGGAAACGTTGCTCGCCACCGAATCACGGTATTTGGAGAAGAAATCGCTGTAAGCGGCAAACTCGCGGCGCACGGTATTGTCGATGAGCCTGTAGAGTTCGGTGTAAGCCTTGTTGTCCGCGCGGTAAAGCGCGTTCATCACGTATTCAAGCATATTCACGTATCCGCTGTAACGAATATAAGGGTCGTCCGATTCAAGACAGACCAGGAAAGCCACGAAATTTGCTTCGTCCTCGGGTGCGATGCCGCGCTGATGAGCCATTTCGTGAGCCGCCGTGTAGGCAAGACAGTAATCGGGAAAGGCAACGTTTAAGTTTGCCTCGCCGGTAAAATACGTGTAAACACCCGTGATGTGGGTGTATGACCAAGGCTCACTTAAAATGACGGGCTTCAGTCGGCTTGTCAGCGGGGTTACGAAATCGTATTTTTCGTATGCCGATTCGTAAGCTTCGCAAAGCTTGTCGCTAAGCTCGCCGATATTGTACGGCATGACCGAGAAACCCGATTGACGGAAAGCGATCTCTTGTGCCGCCTCGTTTGTTTTTTCAATAAGTATCTCGGCAGTCTCTATCAATTCCTCCGCGCTCACCTGAGAGCGCTCAAGCTCCAACTTGTCCTCAAGAGGCGCGCCGTTATATCCGACGCCGAAGCTCCAGAAAAACAGGGTGTAGAATATTGACAGCAGGGAAAGGGCGATCCCGACGAAAACGAGCATATGCCGAGTTGTGTCCGAAAAACGCCTGACACAGAAGATGCAAAGAGCGATGAAAATTATCGGCAGGGCGATAATGAGCATTTCTGCCAGGGAAAAGGGAATAAAATTTGTCACGTGGGCGAGCAAAAATCTCACCCAACGGCTGATGTTTTGGTTGATAAAGTCGGCAAATGCCTCCGAATTTGCGGCAATTACGTGAAGGATCGCCGTGACGGCCGCAATAATGTATAAAACTATCGAAAATTTGGGGAGCTTGTATTTCGGCTCCTCGATCTCGTCGAGGGTGAGAAGCTCCGAAAGCTCACCTTTCATATTTGAATCCAAGTTTTTTCAAAGCCTCCTTGAGATCCTCGGGCAGGGGGGCCCGAACGTGTATTTTCTCGCCCGATCTCGGGCAGGGAAAGTCAAGTGAATATGCGTGAAGCGCCTGGCGACCGATCATGCCGGATTCCAAGCCGTAAAGGTCGTCCCCGATGATGGGACAGCCGATGTGCGCGAAATGGAGCCTTAGCTGATGAGTCCTGCCCGTGATCGGTGACGCGCAGACAAGTGCGCGATCCCCCGAGACCTCCATGACCTCGTATTCGGTCAGAGCGTGGTCTGAATCGGACATTTTTTCGCACACCTCGCGGTAGATTATGCTCTCCTGTCGGCGGCGAATATAGGTTTCGATTTTCCCGCTTTTTTCGGCAGGAACACCGTCAAGTATCGCTAAATATTTTTTTGTAATAAGCCCCTTTTGCAAGCTCTCGGAGAGAGAAGCCGCCGAGACCCTGTTTTTTGCTATGAGCACAACGCCGCTGGTGTTGCGGTCAAGTCTGTTGACGGGACGGAACACAAAAGGCTCGCCGCTCTGTTGCATACGGTAGCAAAGGGCGTTTGCCAAGGTATCGTCATAGTGCCCGTGAGAGGGGTGAGTGGGCATGAATGGAGGTTTATTTACAGCTATGACCGATTCGTTTTCAAAAAGAACGTCAACGGGCAACGGAGAGGGAACGATGTTATGACTTGATTGTTCGTCCGAAATATCGAGAGCGAGTACCTCTCCGCATTTCAGGACGTGCCGTACCGTTACGTGCCGACCGTCGACTGTTATGCCGAGCGGCTTTTTCTTCAACGCAGTTACGGTTTTTGCCGAGATCTTCAACTCTGTCAGCAAGGATTTCACCGTCTTGCCATTCAATTCCTTTCCGCAAATTATCTCCATACGCACCTCGTAATATACTCGTATTATTGTACCATAAAAAAGTGATTTTAGCAAGTATTATTTAACTTAAAGGAAGATAATAAAGGGTCAATCTCTTGTATGCACAAAAAAGCGACCGAGTATTTGTGCATACTGCCAATATGTATTGAAAATTTCAAAAAACATCTTGAAATCGGGAGGAAAAAAGTGTATTATATATACAACGAAATTTATTGAAAGGAACTGAAAACATATGAAACTCAGTGTTTTAGCAAATCTTTACGGCGCAAAGAGCCTGGACGAGACCTTGAAGATCCTCTCGGGCTTGGGCGTACATACAGTCGAGATCGGCGCGGGCGGATATCCCGGAAAGGCTCATTGCAATCCTGCGGAGCTTCTGGCGGATCAGGCAAAGTACGACGAGTTCGTAGCGACATTCAAGAAGTACGACGTTGAGATCTGTGCGCTTGCCTGCCACGGCAATCCCCTGCACCCCAAGAAGGACGTGGCAAAAATGTATGACGAGGACTTCCGCAATGCTATTCTGCTTGCAGAGAAGCTGGGCGTTGATACCGTTATCGGATTCTCGGGCTGCCCCGGCGATTCGGACGCGTCCACAAACCCCAACTGGGTAACCTGCGCATGGCCTCCGGACTATCTTGAGATTCTTGATTTCCAGTGGAACGAGAAGCTGATTCCTTACTGGAAGGAAATGGGCAAGTTCGCACTTGATCATAAGGTGAATCACATTGCATTTGAGATGCACCCCGGCTTCTGCGTATATAACCCCGAGACACTTCTGAAGCTCCGCGCGGCAGTAGGTGACGTTATCGGCGCAAACTTTGACCCCTCTCACCTTATCTGGCAGGGAATGGATCCCGTTGCGGCTATCCGCGAGCTGAAGGGAGCTATCTACCACGTTCACGCAAAGGATACCAAGATCGACAAGTATAATACCGCAAAGAACGGCGTTCTTGATACAAAGCATTACAGCGATGAGTTGAACCGCGCATGGGTATTCAGAACTGTTGGCTACGGTAATAACGAGACTTACTGGAGAGATCTTGTAAGTAACCTCCGCCTCTGCGGATACGACAAGGTTCTCAGCATTGAGCATGAGGATAGCGTAATGACTATCGACGAGGGCTTGCAGAAAGCTATCAACTTCCTCAAGGATATTTGCATCTACGAGGAAAAGCCCACCACAATGAGCTGGGCGTAAAAACGTAAAAATATAATAACAAGAAAAGTTAGAAGAATGATTTTCTTGAGCAAATCGTTTTGAAAATCATGTTAAGTATTTGTTTGGATAAATATAAAATTGGCTAAGCCTAAAGCTATATTGCAAACAAAAAGAGCAAACACGCAAGGTAAAATCTTGAGTGTTTGCTCTTTTGCCATAAAGATGTGAAGTTTAGATGGCTTCAAGTTTGATTATATTGATTCGGTATCATTGTCAGCGGGTTTTTCAAAGCCATTGTATCCGAGCGATTCTATCAGCGTGGGGTAATCCTTGTAGCAGTAGTTTTTGTCGACGCTCGGCGATGCGATTCCGACGCTCTCCACGGTTACGCCGTTTTCAAGAACAGTCGCGGTCGAGGTGAACTGCCACATTCCGTATGCGCCCGTGCCGATGTAGGTGTAGGTGGGATTCCAGGTGTCGCTGTTCCATTCCTGCGTTCCGTACTTGTATTTCGCCATCCACACGTCGAAAAGGGAATTTATCCTCGCCGTATCAAAATAATTATGGAGCCAATACTGACCTGCGTAAAGCGCGCCGTAGTATCCGTTTTCCTGAATCTTTGAGAGGAATTCTATTATCATCTCGGTGCGCACATCGTTTGCCAGCGCTTCCTGCGAGGGATCCTCAAAATCGAGATATACGGGATATTCAAACTGCTTTCCCTCAAGAAGCGTGAGCAGGAAATCCGCCTCGGTAGAGATTCCCTCAACACTCGTTGCGTAGGAATAGAAATAGCATCCGATGTCAAGCCCCGCCGCCTTCGCACCCGCATATGACATCTCGAACACGGGGTCCTTGCCGTTACTCGAGCCGATCTTTAGGATCACATAGTCGATGCCAGAATCCTTGATCGCCTGCCAATTGAGGTCGATATATTCGCCTTTGGTGTTCTGCGAAAACTGCCACATTGAGATGTCAAGTCCTTTTGCGACAACGTCGGTGGTGTCTACATATGCACCGCTGAAAACGTCTGAGTAGGACAGCTCGGTTTTTATCTCGTCGCCGCATCGGCATACGCTGACGTAGCTTATCTCGGTTTTTTTAGCCGAGGGGAGCAATGCGATGCCCTCGGGCGTGACGTATTCGTGACCAAGCGCGGGAGCGGTGATCACGGTCTCTATATGATCGCAGCGCGTGCACTCGGTTATCGTGCGCTCAGGCTCCTCGCAGGTTGCTTCAAGCACGGTCAGCTTCGGCGCGTGCTCGTAGGGCTCGATCGAATATTCAATCATCTCGGAATAAGTACATACCGTGCAGTATTCCAGAATACCGCCGTATTCGGTGCAGGTGGGATCGACCGTCTTTTGCGCGAGCGTGTGATCGACAAGTCCGATAAGGTCAGACTTGGTCTGAAATCCGCATTCGCAGGAGCTAAGTGTATATCCCTCGGTAATGCAGGTCGGAGCGATGATCTGCTGTGTAAGCGTGTGCTCGTGAGATGCGTTTCCTTCATTTATTACAGTGCCGTATTCGGTCTCCTCGGTCGTCTCGACCTCGGTGGTCTTCGACGAGGTTTCGAGAGCTTCCGTCGAATCGGGCTCCGTAGACTGATCGTCGCTTGACAGGTCGGGCGTTTCATTGCCGCTATCGCACGCATATAATAAAGGAAGTGAAATTATCAGCAGTAACGCAAGGATCAAAAAAACAAATGATTTTACTTTCATAAACTTCTTTACCTTTTGTAAAATTTGCATTTTATACATATATAATAACAATGAAGTCGTCGCTTGTCAATATAAAATAAGCATTTTTGTATATTTTGCCAACAGCTTGATCATAATACTTAATAGAACCATATATGTAAAAAAATGTATA
>JAFQKA010000002.1 GCA_017397175.1 Clostridia bacterium
GATTTAGCTCATTTGGTAGAGCGCGACCTTGCCAAGGTCGAGGTGGCGGGTTCGAGCCCCGTAATCCGCTCCAAAAAACAAAAGAGAGAAGCAAAGCTTCTCTCTTTTGTTTTTCGCAGTCGAAATTGGCTCGAACCCCTCCAATCTGCTTCGCAGATTGGATCAGTTTGCGCTGTGAAGATTTCAAGTCTCACTGAACGTTGGCGCAAGCGTGGGTTCTGAGCCCCAAAGGAGATGCTTTGCATCTCCTTTTTGTTTTTCGAAGCCGAGCCTTACGGCTCGAACCCCTCCAATCTGCTTCGCAGATTGGATCAGTTTGCGCTGTGAAGATTTCAAGTCTCACTGAACGTTAGCGCAAACGTGGGTTCTGAGTCCCGATGTTTTTGCGCGTCTTACGGCGCTGAACCCCTCAGATTCGCTACGCGAATCTGAACGATTTGCGCTGTGAAGATTTCAAGTCTCACTGAACATTGGCGAAAACGAGGGTTCAGAGCCCCGTTTGTGCTGTGTTAGCTCGACCTTATTCTTAAAATTCTCCTAAAATTCTTAATTTTCCCTAAATCAACTTGTGTTTTCTTCAAATTCGTGTATAATGAAATTACTGACATCTTTGAAAGGACGTGATCTGTTGACTTTCTTTGGCAAACTGCTCGAAATACTCGACACAAAAATGCAAGTCCCCGAAATGTACGGTTGGTTTCACATCAGCTTCTTCGCGCTGTCCGTAATCGCCGGCATATTGCTCTGCCGTTTCTTCAAATTTCCCGACGAACGCTTTGTCAAACGTCTGCTGTTAATTTCATCTCTTATCGTACTGGGACTTGAGATATATAAGCAGATAAATTATACCTTCAGCTTTGACGGAACTGCCATCTCCGCCGACTACCAATGGTACGCTTTCCCCTTTCAGTTCTGCTCCACCCCTATGTACATTGGTTTTGTGGCGTTGTTGAAGAACAAACGTCTCCACCGAGCATGCTGCGCTTATCTTGCGACCTTCGCGCTATTCGCGGGACTTTGCGTTATGGTCTATCCGCCTCAGGTCTTCGTCTCAACCATCGGTATCAACGTTCAATCAATGATCTGCCACGGAATGATGATCTCTATTGGCATATACCTGTTCGGCAGCGGTTACGTGGAAACCAAGCATCGAACCATACTGAAAGCCGTTCCCGTTTTTGCCGTTTGCGTACTTGTGGCAGCTGTGATGAACGAGATCGCATATCTCAGCGGCCTTCTTGAAAGAGAGACCTTCAACATGTTTTTTATCAGTCCTCATTGCGAGCCTTCTCTGCCTGTGTACTCGCTTGTTCAGGCGGCAGTGCCCTTCCCTTGGTGCGCGATCATTTATATTGCCGCTTTTTCTGCGGCAGCTTATATCATTCTGCTTTTAGCGATGATGATAAAGCGCTTTGCCAATACGCAAAAAAGGCAGGAACGTAATATCTGAAAAAGCCGACAGTTTCAAACTGTCGGCTTTTTGACCCCGCAGCGAGAATTTGCCCCGCCCTTCAAGGCTTCCGACGCGGAAGCGGCGGGCCAATGTTCCGAACCCGATTCCGCTTCGCTTTCGCTTGCGGAGGTGAGTTCGTTCTGCCGAGGGTGCAAAAAAGCACGCCTTTCAGCGTGCTTGGCACCCGCAGCGAGAATTTGCCCCGCCCTTCAAGGCTTCCGACGCGGAAGCGGCGGGTCAATGTTCCGAACCCGATTCCGCTTCGCGGAGCAGGTGCGCCGTGCGGAAACCAACTTCCGCCCGCGCCGGCTGGCGTGGGCGGATTTTGGCACCCGCAACAGGAATCGAACCTGTAACTACCCCTTAGGAGGGGGCTATTATATCCATTTAACTATGCAGGCAAATTTAACTCTGTCATTATACCACCTTTCACAGAAAAAATCAAGAGGATATAATGTTTTTGCCGCTTTTTTTATTTTTTCGTTACTTTCTTTATCTTTTGAAAAAACTATTGACTTTTTCTTTCTATTATGGTATCATATGTTTATAAATTATGTTCATGAGAGGTGTATTATGAAAAAAATCGTTTCGATTTGCTTAGCAGTTATTATGCTTATATCAGCCTTGGTCGTTTCCGCTTTCGCTATATACGGAGACATTTTCAAAGATAATACAGTCAACAGTCTGGATGCCGTAAAGTTAGCACAGTATCTTGCAAAATGGGACATTGAGTTTACCGCGGAAGACGAAAAGAATGCCGATGTTCATTACGACGGTGTCATCAATGCAGCAGACGCAGTTAAGCTCGCTCAGTACATTGCAAAGTGGGATGTTGTTCTCGGCCCCTCCGGCAACGTAGGCGGCGATGATACTACTGGTGGCGACAACGTTTCCGGTGGTGACATTGAAGTCGGTGCCGGCGATATTTTCGGATAATACGTACAATAAAAGCACGTTCGCTCCGGCGAACGTGTTTTTATTTTGGAAAGAAAGGAGATCGGTATGGGATTGTTCCACGGACGCCCGTTGGCACTTGGCGCATTGTTGTTTATGCTGTCGGGTGCGTTGGCGTTTTTCTGCAACGTAAATTTGCTTTTCCTCGGTGCAGCCGCACTCGTTTTCACCGTAATTGTTACCGTACTTCTGTTGTGCCGTCGGAAAAGAAGCATCCCGATCCTCATTTTGATCTTCAGCCTGGTCTGCGGCGGCTTTCTGAGATCCTATTTTTACACCGCAAACTTTAATCAAATTCTACGCAACTATGACGGAAGAACAGCTATGATCGAAATGACGATCAATTCCGTGCAATATTCTCTGTCATATAAAAGCTCCTGTCATGCAACGGTGACAAAGATCGACGGCAAGGCCGAGGATTTTGACGTGATATTTGAAACCGGCTACGACTGCTCACTGGATCCCGGAACAGCGATCCGCACCTATGCGGATATCTCGAATTTTTCGCAGGACAACGACGGGTTCAAGGAAAAGGCATATTACAACTCAAAAGGAATATTCCTGAGAGCGACAGAACTTGAAGATCGTAAGTTTGAGATCCTCACGGAAGACTCTTCGGTAAACCGTCTCGAAATTAAAACAGAACAGCTCAGAGACAAATTTGTTTCCCGACTTGATCGGTATATGCCCGAGAAAAACGGGCTCCCTGCCGCGGTCTTTTTAGGAGATCGCTCAGCGCTTGACGATTTTGACAAAATGAATTTTCGCAGAACAGGAACCTACCATCTGTTGGCATTGAGCGGTATGCACCTTTCAACTCTTGCCGCCATTCTTGATTTCATTCTGAAAAATTTTGCCGTAAGCAAAGGCAAACGAATCTTCTTTACCGGAGCAATAATCGTTTTCTACGTTGCGCTTACAGGGTTCGCTTTGTCCGTGGTCCGCGCGGCAATAATGCTGTTTGTATCATATCTTGCCTATTATGTTCGCCGCGAAAAGGATTCCCTCACTTCCCTGCTGATTGCTGGTGCCGTCATCTGTGCCGCGTCTCCCTGCGCCATTTCCGACGTTGGATTTATCCTGTCATTTTCCACGACCTTTGGGATCGTCGCATTTTATCCAACGGTGGAAACGAAAATAATCCACGCCCGTTCGGTAAAATTTGCGGGAAAAGTCATTTACTATATTCTGTCTTCCCTCGGCATCTCTGCCGTGGCACTTTTATTTGCTCTGCCTGTCTCGTGGCTTTATTTCGGTAAGCTTGCCGTCCTTTCCCCTGTCGGCACGCTTATTCTTTCACCTTTCATTTCCGCATTGATGATTCTATCACCTCTGACCTTAATCTTTGGCGCAGTCCCATATCTGGGAAATGCACTCGGACACCTGACACTATGGACATCAAAGGGGGCCTCACACGTTGCATCTTTTCTGGCAAAGCCGGACGGCATCGAGATCTCCCTTGATTATCTTTTTACACCTTATTTCTTTGCTCCTTTCTTTGCCTTGGTGCTCGTAATAATCTTCTTTAAGCTCAAGCACCTTAAAATTTATTTCATCTCGGCTCTCACCATCATGCTCTGCTTCTTTTTATTTCACACTGTCTACGTTCAACGTGAGCCTCTTTCAACGCAATATCTGCGCCGCGGCGAAAATGAATATTTCATAATTTCAAAATACGGACAGAACACCGTCGTTGATATTTCGGACGGTTCTTACAACAATCTTTCATATATTTGCACAAAAACGGCAGAACGGGGTTACTGTCAGATAGACGCTCTTGTGCTGACTCACTACCACCAAAAGCATATTTCGTCTGTCTCGCGGCTTTTAAAAGCGCAAACGCTAAGACAAATAATCCTGCCTCAGCCGCTGAACAAAAACGAAATCGATATTCTTCTTTCTATTACGGATAAAGCCCGTGAAAGCGGAGTTGAAACGCGCATTTTCCCGCTTGAGAGCGGCTTTACTTTGTTCGGGAATACCGACGTCATGATCGACCGTAATTATATAAAAGTGTCAACTCACCCGATAATAGCCATGGAGCTTGAGGGTGAAGTCGATTTATCCTATCTCGGCTCTTCATATGCTTCCTGGCACGAAGTTGAAAAATTGCAGCAAAACGTTATCGTCGGTACTCACGGACCTGTTCAGAAAAAGGAATTTTATCTTCCCTTGCCCGAAAATATCCGTCTGCTGTCTTTGGCAGACAGAAACACGGCAAAGCTGATGTCAAAGGACTGCCCAATGCCGCCCGAAGACTGCAAAATTCTCTTGAATGCAACCTTAATAAACATAAAATAACCCGAGCGGATCGCTCGGATTATTTTATTGAAATTCTCTTGCAATTTCCTGCAGTCTGCGCTCCGCCTCGTCGGCGCGGAGACGGTCGGCACTGTAGGAACGGCGCAAAAGCTCACCGGGAATATACTCATCGTATTTCTCAAATACGGGCATCTCGGTGCCGCCCACAAGGGCATCGCAGTCAATGCCGAAGTCTCTTGCACGTTCGGAAAGCCGCAAAATAAATTCCCGCTCGTCGCACTCCATTTTCATGGATATGAAATAACAGCCCTCAAATTCAATGTTTGAGATCTTAAAATCCTTTGCGTTCAAAGCAATGTACTTACGCAGAGTTCTGAATGAGCGTGTTCCGAGCCAAGGGAAAATGCAATAGCTGTAGCCGCCAAGGTGAACCACCGAGCGCCGAAGCATACCCGTATTGCGTGCCAGATGCCTCGCCACGTCAAGTCGGTGACGGGCGTTTTCCTTCAAATAAGGATAGACAGTATCCTCCTCCAGCACACGCTTCATACGTTCAAGGATCTTGGTATGTATCTCACCGTAGTCGCCGGGCCAGGATACCTCCATCTTTCCCTCAACTGATCTGACGTAAATAAGCTTTCTGGGAATATCAAGCTCCTCAACCTCCCATACTCTGCCCGCCAAAGCAAAGCGGTCGCCCACGGGAGGGGGTGTTGTGATAGTGCCTATCTCGTCCGATTCGCAGCGGACGGTGTAGTCCTCACTGTCCTTAAACACAGCGTAGAACTTGAAGCTGTTGAGCAGCCTTTCTCCTGCCAGTCCTACGATGAGTCCCTTCTCCTCGGTCATTTCAAGGTAATCGTTTTTCAGCATTGAAATGATAAGAGTTTTGTAGTCCTCCTTCGTTATCTCTTCAAAAGGAGGCAGGGACAGTATCTTATCGGCAAGCTGCTTTGGGGTCAGCTCGCCAGAGGACGCGCAAACACTCAGAGTCTGCTGGAAAAGCAGGCTCATGGGCATTTTTTTGCGGTTAGGAGGCTCGATAAACCTCTCCTCAATATAGAGCTGAATTATGGCAATAGCCCGCAGAAGTCCCCAAGGAATAAGCTGTGGCAAAGGGGTGTTGGGAAGCGGATTTTCCTCGCGGAAAACCATCATCATCTCGGGCGGCTCGCCTCTCCGCCCGCTTCGTCCCAGCCTTTGCAAAAAGGAGGACACGGAATTGGGCGCTTCGTTCTGAAGTATGCGTTCAAGCCGTCCGATGTCGATGCCAAGCTCCATTGTTACCGTGGCGCAGGTGACCGCCATTTTTTCCTCGTCCTTCATCTTCTCCTCCGCCTCCTCTCGAATTGAAGCGGACAGATTTCCGTGGTGGATCAGAAAAATATCGGGATCGCCTCGCTTTTTGGCGATCTGTCGCATAGTCGCGGTAACGTACTCGGTCTCCTCCCGCGAATTTGAGAAGACCAGGGACTTTTTGTTCTTAACGCAATCGTACATATATTCGTAGCCGGGATCAAGCTGAGCTATGCTCGGCTTTGCCTCGCCGCGCTCGGCACCGTTATCCTGCGGTTGCTCTGCGTTTCTGTCCTGAATATAAAAATGCTCAAGTCCCAGTCTCCACGTGATCTTTGATTGAGGAAACAGAGGTATATCCGTTTCCCTGCCCGTGCCGCCCGACAGCCACTGAGCCGCCTTTTCGGGATCGCCAACGGTGGCGGAAAGCCCCACACGGCGCGGAATATGCCCTATGAGATGGGCAAGCCTGCAAAGCTGACAGATTATCTGATTTCCTCTGTCCGTGCCTGTCAGAGTGTGAATTTCGTCCAGGACAACGTATCTCAGATCATGAAAAAGACGCACCATGTCGTTGGAGCGGTTTATAAGCATACTTTCAAGGCTCTCGGGGGTTATCTGAAGGATTCCCGAGGGCTTTTCAAGCAGCTTTTTCTTGTGGGACGCGGCAACGTCGCCGTGCCAATGGGTAACGGTGATCCCCGTGCTTGAAAGAAGCTCATCAATACGTGAAAACTGATCGTTTATAAGGCTTTTCAGCGGCGCAATATAAAGAACCCCAATGCTTGCCGACGGCTTTTCGTAAAGCTCGGTCAGAATAGGGAAAAATGCCGCCTCGGTCTTGCCGCTGGCAGTAGCGGAGGTCAACAGCAGGTTGCGATCGGTCTCAAAGATGGTCTTGGCCGCGCTCATCTGCACCTCTCGCAGGCTGTCCCAACCGCGGGAATATATATATTCTTGGATAAAATCCGGGAATCTCGAGAAAATTCTGTCTGCCTCGGTCATATGTCCTCCTTTCAGATCAGTCGGAGCTTTTCTCAGCCCTTTGTTTCATTTTTATCTTATAAAGCTCCTCTGCGGCAAGACGCGTCTTTGCAACAACGTCACACCCCTTCGGGAAGCAGTAATAGAGCCGTTTACGGTCTCCTATGCATATAACGTCGCCAATTTCGTACCAGAAATAGTCGGCGTAAAGTGAATAGGAAAAAACGGGAGTCTGACGGTATTCAAGCTGACCGTCACAGCCCGTCAGCACAAAGCCATTCTCATCGTGAACGAGTCTTCCCTCGCCCACGCGATAAATTGCCTTGTAGTCCGCCATTACGCAGATCTCAACGGGGATATCCAGCTTGTATTCGCCGCGCTTGATCTCATCGCGCACCTGATCGCGTTCCCACTTATACCAGTCGGGCACGTGGGTGAATTTTGCTTCGACCTTGTCGCAGGAAAGGCTTCCGTCCTCGCAAAGTGTGTAAGACACTCCACACTCTTGGCATTTAACGGTGATTCCCTTACCCACCATTTTGCCCTCAGTCATGCAGTGTGGGCACTTGTAGAGCACGCGGTTGAGACCGTCAGCACGAAAAGGCTCGGTGATCTTAATACCGTTTTCCTTTTGCCATGCAAAATTATCAAAGCTGAATTCCCCTTGGATACGCTCGTTTATCTCCAGCTCAGTAAGGGTCTTTGCCTCCTCGGGAGAAATGAGGTATTTTACATGCGCGCCGACTTTGACCTTTCTTATTTGAAGCTCATTGTAAAGAGGATTTTTCAAATAATTTCCGTACGTTATCATGGTCACAACGGGGACCTTGAGAAGTTTCACAAGCCCGCCCAAGCTTGACGGCAAAGGCGTTGCGGTGCCGTCAAAGGAATAGCTTGCCTCGGGGTACATAAGGATCGAGGTTCCGAGTGTCTTTAGAGCGTATGACATATCCCTGATAAGATTCATGTCGGGAACGAATTTTTGCGTCGGGATACAACCGATTGAACGCATGAGAAATTCCTTTCCCACAAAGCCGTCCGAGGTGCAGACAATAGAAAGTGACCGAGGATAAAAATAATGCTCTGCCATTTCCAGATCCAAAAAACAGGAATGGTTCATCAATATAAGCGCAGGCTCTTTTTTTCCCAGCTTTTCCATGCCCGATTCGGTGAAACGTGCGCCAAGCCTGAAAAGGTCAAAGGCGGAAAACGCCTTGATTATCCACTTCAAAATAAAAAGCGGTTTTCTTGGTTTTTTGCGCGGGGGCACGGGAATCTCCAGAACCTTTTCATAAGCTTTGTTTTTTTGCTTGATCTTCATTTTTACTCCAATCTGTCTCGCAGAGGATTTTCATAACACCATTATAATATACAAATGAGTTTTTTTCAAGAAAAAAATCATGGAATGTTAACATTTTAACTCCACAGTGGACAACATCCTCAGCGTCTCGCCCTACCCAAAATTGTGTTCGACCGTGGCGAACACACGATAAATGAAAAAGGACGGCTTTGCCGCTCTCAAACTAAACGGGGGTCTGAACCCACGTTTGCGCGACCGCTTTATTTAAATCGTTTGTTCAGCGACGCAAACTTTTCATGTTTGCAAAGCAAACATGAGTGGGTTCGACCGTGGCGAACACACGATAAATGAAAAAGGACGGCTTCGCCGCTCTCAAACTAAACGGGGGTCTGAACCCACGTTTGCGCGTTCATTTTTCTCAAACCGTTTGTCATCAAACGCAAACTTATCATGTTTGCAAAGCAAACATGAGTGTGTTCGACCGTGGCGAACACACGATAAATGAAAAAGGACGGCAAAGCCGTCCTTTTTCATTTATGGGGTGAGCGATGGGGGTCGAACCCACGACCTCCAGGGCCACAACCTGGCGCTCTAACCAACTGAGCTACGCCCACCATATAAAAAATGTGCGCATGGCGCACTTTGAGGGACTCGAACCCCCGACCTACTGCTTAGAAGGCAGTTGCTCTATCCAGCTGAGCTAAAAGTGCAAGCACGCAACATTCGCCTTTCGGCGTGGAGCGGGTGATGGGAATCGAACCCACGCGACCAGCTTGGAAGGCTGGAATTCTACCATTGAACTACACCCGCATATTCTCGGCTTTTCAAAACCGCCCTGCTATTTTATCACAATTATTCCCTTTTGTCAAGTCTTTTTTATAAAAAAGATGGGTTATTATTCTTTTTTATTTTGTTAATTTTCTTCCAAACTGTTGCAAATAACCTTTGTTTGTGGTAGAATATATCTACTTAATAATCGGAGGTACAAAAAATGAACACCATTCTTCTTGAAGGAACAGGCGGCACCGGCGGCGGTCTCATGTATATTATTATGATCGTGGCTATGCTCGCTATCCTTTATTTCTTTATGATCCGTCCCCAGAAAAAGCAGGAAAAGGAAACTGCTGCCATGAGAAACGCTCTGCAGGTAGGTGACGAGATCACGACCATCGGCGGCATTATCGGCAAGATCGTCAGCATCAAGGAAGAGACGATCATGATCGAAACAGGCCACGA
This sequence comes from Clostridia bacterium, assembly GCA_017397175.1. GTDB lineage: Bacteria > Bacillota > Clostridia > Oscillospirales > CAG-272 > SIG710. The sequence goes on from JAFQKA010000002.1 coordinate 9,486, forward strand.
CAGAACAAAGATCCGTCTGCTCAAGAGCGCTGTCAGAAACGTTGACGTTAAGGCAGAGGACGCGCAGGACTGATTTCTTTTAATCGGAATAAAAATCACCCCCTCGGCATTTACTTTAATGTAACTGTGTTTAGGGGGCGATTTTATGGCAAGCAATAAAAAGAAAAAGAACGTTGGATCCTTTGGGATTTTATCACTGCTCTTCTCTGCAGTATTGGGCATCGTCGCAACGGCGGCAATCGCCGCGACTTTGACGATCATTCTCGGGCGTCTGTCATACGGCACCGAAGATCCTATGTTCTATGCCCCGCTTATCGGAAGGGCTTCCCTTTATTTTTCCGTGTTTTTGGGTGGGCTTTTCTCAAATCTGCAAAGCAGACGTCATTTTGGCGCAACGATCATTCATGCCTGTGCGGTCATGCTCATATTGGCCGCTATCCGATTGATCGGAGGAGGTTCATTGGGACAAAATACGGTTTTGACGTTACTCGTGATTCCCTGCTCTCTTCTCGGCGGTGCTTTATGTTATTTGAAATTTCCCAAGAAAAGAAAGCCTAAGTTTAAAGGCAGAAGCAAATAAAAATTCTCTTTTTGTCAAAAGAAGGAACAGAAAATGATCTATTTATACAAGTACAACGGCAGAAAATGCTGTTACGATTCGAAAAGCGGTGCGGTGATCGAGCTGACCGCTCTGCAATATAAAATGATGGGTGCCATAGAAGCTCCGTTGACCCCCGCCTGTCCCACTTCCCTGCGTTACGAGCTGGCAAAGTTCGACAGTGAGGACGTAAGTGAGGCTTATGACGAGCTATACGGCCTTTTCAGCGACGGCATACTTTTCGCTGAAGGAGACGGCAACACCGCCGTTCTTCGCGTCTCAGGCGATCATTCTACGACAGATGCAGACGAAGCAGATCTGATCTTCTCATTTGCAAAAAGCGCGGGCATTGCCAAATATCGCATAGTCGGCGATCCCGATCCTGCCATCGCAAATGCGGCAGAAAAGAACGATCTCACTGCATAAAAAACGCCGGGTCAAATCTTTGATTTGACCCGGCGTTTCATTTTATGTAAGAAGATCTCCCGAGGGGACCTCAACGTCTCCTTGTTTTTTGTCGAAAATTCCGTCCGAGGGAATATCAACGTCCCCGCCGTAATCTCCCGTGTTTCCTCCGGGATTTTTCAGCTCAACGTCCCAATTTGCAATATACTGCGCCAGGAGAACGGAGTCCATTGCGTTGATCGATCCGTCTCCGTTGCAGTCCGCACCTATCAGATTGACCTGTATATCCCATCCGGCAATATGTTGAGCCAGAATAACCGCATCCGTTGCGTTTATCAGCTTGTCATCGTTCAGATCTCCTGCCATAGAATAGCTTCCGAATACAAGTCTGACCGTCTCAAGTATATCATTTCCTGCGCAGATCTCGACCTCCGAGGTCCACTCGGTATTCGAACCGCCGTAATAAACGATAAGAAGCTTAGAGCAATTGGAGAAAGCATAATCACCTATTGTCACGAGGGCCTGAGGGAAAGAAATGTTCAAAAGAACGTTATTACCCGCAAAGGCACCGTCACCTATGCTCGTAGTACCGCCTTTCAGCGTAACGGCAACAGGGCAGTTGGAATCTCCCGCCACAGCACAATTTCCTATATAAAGAACGCCGCTCTCCCAGTTTGCGCTGTCATTATAATATCCCGTGGCAAAGAAGGCTCTCTTGCCGGATCTTTCAAGGGACTTGCCGCCTGTGATCGTCGTCAGCTTCATGCACTTGAAGAATGCGTTTGCGCCGATCTCCTTAACACCGTTGCCCAGTGCCACCGAGTTCAGATATCTGTTCCCCTCAAATGCAGACTCACCGATATATTCAAGCGAATCGCTAAAGGTATAGCTTTTCATGGCGGCGCAAAAGTAAAAAGCGTTTGCGCCTATGCGCTCAAGTGCCGCACCGCCGCTGACCGTTGCAAGCACACTGCAATAGGAAAACGCGTGATCGCCTATCGTCTTTGTGGCAGCGGGAATATTGAAGCTCTTTACCGAACTGCAACGGTAAAAGGCATAATTTCCGATGGAAGTGACGTTGTCTCCAATAGAAATCGTGGCCGCCATACAGTTATACGCAAAAGCGTTATCACCGATAGTTACAAGCTTTTCACCGCTGACAGAGGTCGCCGTATCGCAGCCGCTGAAGGCAAACGCACCAACCTCGGTCACGCCGGGAAGCGAAATACTCTTCAGATTTCCACACCCCTCGAAGGCGCTTGCACCGACAGTTTTTACCGTGTTGCTCAGATAAAGTTCCTCAACACTACAGCTTCGAAAGGCGTTGCTTCCCACGTTTGTAATATTACCATAAAATCCAATGGTCTTTATCTTGTTGCGAACAGAAAACCAGGGCGCATCCTCGGCATTTTCAAAGTCTGTCATAGTTCCGACTCCGTTAAGCTCGAGAAATCCTGTGCTTTCGTTGAAATTCCAAACAATTCCCTTTCCTGCGCTCTCCGCTGCGCCGACAGAAAGGACTAAAGCGGCAAAAAGCACCGCAATTATCACCGATAAAAAAATAACCTTTATTGTTCTTTTCATAACATCCCCCAATTGCGAGATCGAAGTGAATATACCTGTTTTATTCTACCATTTTTGTGCTTTGTTGTCAACATATTTGTTAAATATATATAAAAGGCACCGCCAATTCAGGCGGTGCCTTAAATTTTGGAATATTATCCAACGATACCCGAACGCTCGATACCCTGAACCAGGAACTTCTGGCAGAAGAGGTACATTACGATCAGGGGTGCGATGATCATCATACCACAGGTATTGTAGATCGCCGTGTTAAGCAGGCTCGCACCTGCGTAGTCCGTCTTGAGGGACGGGGGGATCTGGAACGTAAGGTGAGGCCACAGGCGAACTTCGCGGCCGGGGAAGAACAGAACCGTGTAGAAATTGTCCGTCCACTGCCAGGAGAACGCAAACAGGAACACCGTGATCATCATAGGGATAGAAAGAGGAATGATGATCTGGAGGAACGTGCGGTAAACGCCCGAACCGTCAACGTATGCAGATTCCTCAAGCTCGTCGGGAACTCCGCGGAAGAACTGTCTGAGCATGAATATGTAAAGACCGTTCTTGAACGCGATACCGCCGGCTGAAAGGATTACCAGAGGCCAGAAAGTGTTGGTAAGCTTAATGCCGTCCGCAAAGGATGCAGGCAGGATACCAAGCTTCGAAAGTCCGCCCATAATTCCGAAAATATCGAAATTCTTGAAGTGGAGAAGCATTGAGAGCTTCAGCGTCTGGTGAGGAACTATCATGGTAAGCATAACCAAAATGAACAGTATGCCGTTACCCTTGAACTTAAACTTTGCAAATCCGTATGCAATAAGCAGGCACGCAAACGTCTGGATCAGCGCGCTGATAATGGAGAGCAGGAAGGTATTCACAAACGCTTCCATATAGTTAAGCTCAACAAAGATAGCCTTGTAGATGTCAAGTGTGAAGTTTTTGGGAATAAGTCTTACCGTCGAGTCAACAAAGTCGCTCTGGCTCATGAAAGAGGAAGCGATCTTGGAGATAAAGGGGTAAAGAACGACGTAGGAGATACCGATAAGGAGCACAAGTCTGAATGCGTACCAGAGCACGTTCAGATAGAAGTACGAGGTACCAAACTTCGCCTTAAGTCTTTCCTTTAAGGGGGTTCTTTCAAATTCAACTCTGATCTTATTCTTTGTTTCTTTTGTAACTTTGATAGAATTATCCATTTTCACCCCTCCTTAATCACGTCTTTGATAGAAGACGAAGCGGCCCAGAATCAGTGCCACAACGGCTACTATGAGAATTACAAGTATAAAGTACATCCATGCCATGGCAGTACTGATTACACCCTGCTTTGTTGAATATTCCTGCTCGATAAATCTCATTACCGTATTGGAGCCTGCCGTAAACGAGTCAATGACCGTATAGATGGCGTTTACCAATATCATAGGAGAAATCATGGGAAGAGTGATCTTCCAGAAGGTCTCCCAAGCGGATGCGCCCTCGATCTGACAGGATTCGTAGATCGCGGGAGAAATGGACTGAAGACCTGCAAGGAATATAAGCATCTGTACACCCGAACGGTTTACAATATCGTAGATACTGTTAACGATTCCGATAACATATCCAACGATCTCACGGCCGACCTTCATCTGGTCGAACAGAACTTCAACGTCAAGCATAGATACGATCTGTGACGATGCGCTATGACTCTGACCGCCCGAAACGCCCTCTTCTCCGTATGACGCCAGGATATTACCCTGGTCAATGGATGCCATAATACCGGTAGAAAGAATAACGGGAATAAAGAAGATCGCGCGGAATGCGGCACGGCCAACCATTTTCTGATTGAGGAGCACCGCCATGAAAAGGGAGAAGATTACGATTGCCGGAATATCAAAAGCAAGTCTTCCGAGACCGGCAATAAGGGTGGATACGAAGTCGGGGTTGACGAAGAGTGCCTCATTGTAGTTTGCAAATCCAACGAAGGTCTCCGCCAACGCGCCTCCGGGCATCGACTCAAGCTCGAAGAAGCTGAGTCGAATGGAGTTAAAGATGATCGGCAGATAGATGATCACAAAGCCGAGAACGAACGGGAGAACGAACACCCATCCGGCACGTGCTTTACGACGGTCAAGAGATGCCGCGCGGCGCCTTTTCTTTGGCGCAGCATTTGTTACGTTTGCCGTATTTGTCATTTTTAGCACCTCCCTTTCTTAGGATACCTTAACGTAGCCGTAGGACTCTACCGTAGTGCCCTCAACGGTTACATCGAAATAGTTATAGTTGAGAATGAACGTCGTGCCGTCCTCGTAGGTTACCTTTACGATTCTGCCGTCGTCTGCGGTCACAAGCTTGCTCTTATCAGCTTCGCTTATAACCTCACCCTCCTCGAGCACACGCTCGCCGATAAGGAACTGATGATCTACAAGCTCCTTATCCTGGAGATTACCCAGCACTCCGTTCAGCTCACGGTAAAGCTCAACAATATCCTCATACCAGATATCGTATCTGATAGAATAGTACTTACTGAGCATCTCGTCTTCCTTCAGTATCTCCGTGTTGTCACAAGAGAGAATGAAGTAAATGGACGCACCGTTTTCGATGCACTTGAGCACCTCATATCTGATGTCACCCGCCATGTTGATAGGCGAGCCTGTAAATTCCTTATAGCCGTGGAGAACGTAGCCCACGAAAGGAACGGAGTAGCTTGCGGTATTGTAGTTACTGGAATCAAGAGGCATATCAAGAATATGATCTGCATATTTCCATGTATAAGCGTTACCGCCGCTGGTCATTACGTTGCCGTATGCCTCCTCCAGAGACTTGAACGCGTCAACTGTGAAGTCCTTGGAGTCCTCGCGGTTGTAGGGTTCCTTCTTGTCGAAGTCGGAGTTCAGAGAATAACCGAGAGTTGAAACGGAGATTCCGATAGGATCGTAGTCCTCGTACTTGCTTTCCAGCTTATTTATAAATCTGTAGAAATAAGCGGGGGACATAGCCATCTGATAGAATGTCGTATAATTCTGTCTTGCGGCAGAGTACACACGAAGGCTGGTGTAGCGGTTATCAATAGACTTTACAATATGCTTTCTCATAGAAACGCCGGGATTGGAGTTCTGCTCGTGCATATATGCGAAATCAAAGTCGGGATATACGCCGTAGCCCTTTTCCTTTGCGTCATCGAGAAGCGCATTGAAGCCCTTCTTGCCGCCGACTGCCTTTTCCCACTTCAGCTTATAGGGAACGTTTGCGTACATACCGCCGTTTGCGTAGCCTGTAAGCTTGAAGTTAATGTTTGAGATTCCGTCGGCAGAAAGCTCGGAATAGATCTTCTGAACGTCCTCAAATGTAGTCAGTGCCGTCATTACGTTTACGGGAACGGAAAGGATCTTCTTGATAGATTCCATAGCACCAAAGGTCTCGATATAAAGGGGCAGATCCTCCTTTGTGTCGGTGAGCTTTGTAATTGTTCCGTTTTCCTTGAGATAGTCACGGTAAGCCTTAGCCATACCTGTCCAGGAAGCGTCATACTTGGATGTTGCATCGGTCTCCGTATCGGAGAGGAGTACGTAACGGATAGTATAGCTTCCCGCGTAACGTCTCTCACTTACAACGGTCCAGGTGGAGTTTGAACCAACGGAGATAGCCGTTGCAAGATTGTAAGAGTCCTTAGGACGGGGAGTTACGGTTACGATAGTTGTGTTATAGGGGTGAGTTGCGCCGCCGTGGTAGGTCGAGAAGGAAGCCATAGCTTCACCCTCTTCCATAATAGCAAAGAAGCCGCGGTCAACGATTCCCTGGTATTCAACGGTAGTCTTCTCGGGGATCTCAGGTGTATCACCCTCAGCGGGAACTGCGGGAGTGACCAAAGTCTGATACTTTGCCTCGTTTTCAACGATGCCGAAAACAGGGGCAACGGCTGTCTGCTCGTAGTTACCTGTGATGGTCTGGTATGCATAGTCGGTACCGTACATCTTGGTGTTAACGGTCGTTGCGTTAAGACCTGCGCGCGCCTCAAACTTAAAGAGTGCGCCCGATCCATCGGGAATGAAGGTATAACCTGTGTTGGGGTTCAGACCTGTGCCCATATAAGGCAGGATCTGAATATTCTCCAGAGTGTACACTTCTTCGTTATAAAGGATACCGTTTGAAGGAAGCTTTACAACGAGATCACCGTCATCAATGGTGTATTCAAGCGCCATTCTGAAGTTTACGGGCGGCTTAGGATCCGACTCGTATTCACACATTTCATAGTCGTAGTCCATCTGCTCGAAAGTATAATCGGGGCAATATGCTCTGATATAGCTTTCGATCTTTCTCTTATCCACCTCGGTGGCATTGGGGTCAATGGTGTATACGGGGAACTTCTTTGTGATCGGCACCTGTGCGTAAAGGGACTTCTGCATTGCTTCTCTTACAGCGGCAGACTGCTTATCCCAGGCAGATGCATCTCTGAGTGCATAGAATGCGGAGAACTTCTGCTTATCCTTGGAGTCTGTGATCTTGGAAAGGATCTCGGACTCAAAGCGGGTCTTTGAAATGATATCGGGAGCAAGAGGTCTCGTCTGCTCGTTACCGATAGAATACTCAACGCGGATACCGTTCTTGATTCTTTCAACCTTGATCTGTCCGCGCTTTGCTGCCTCTGTGTAGCTATCGATAGTCTTACGGGTACCGTTATCGGTGTAAGTTACGATAAGCTGAGAAAGAAGCTGAGCCTTGATGGTGGCAGCCGCCTTCGCGGAGCCTATGCTATAGGGGTTTGTAAGAAGTATCTGACCGTTTTCAGTGTTCTTGAAACCAACCTCACCGGAAACGCTGTCACACCAGATCTCATAGTTTCCGACCTTAGAATAAAGGGTCATGGTGGCAAGCTTTTCTTCGGAAGAATTGAAGGTCTTGGTCAGATATGACTCAATGTCAACTGTTTCCTGTGTTGTATCTTCTGCGGCAAAAGCGAAGATCGAGAATGTTCCCATTGCCATCAACACAGCCAGGACAAACGATATTATTCTTTTCATTTTCATTTTATCTCTCCTTCTGTGTTAAATTCGGAACATGATCTCGTCCACAATGTTTGTAAAGAAGCTTACTACCTTTGCAAGCAGTGTTGTGAACAGGATAGCAAGGAACATAATGAACGCCATGCCAACGATAGTTCCAAGGCAGGTCAATACGTTCTTACCGATAGAATAGTCGTGAATTACCATCATTGCAACGAACACCAGCAGACCGAGCCAGATATACGCCAGGGTGATCAAAAGATTGATGATCGCCATTTCGGAATCTGTTACGACGTTTGATGCAATTGTTGCGGGAATGATAAGCAGGGGAACGGGAGTAAGGCAGTAAGACAAGGAGATAAAGATGTCCTTGAAGCTACCCTCACCGTCAAACAGAGTTGTCAGACACCAGTTACCTGCCGCCCAAAGGAAGAAGGGTGTAAGAACCGATGCGATCTGAACGAAAATTGAAGAATAAACGCCTTCGGGGTTAAATACGTAGCCCTGACCGATAGCCTGGTAGTAGAAAGAAAGTATCGTTATGATTATAATAATGATACCTGCTCTTATAGAGCCTCTCTTTTCATGCTTCAGATCCCAGAAACCGTCGAAGGGGTGAAGAATTACGTGGAATGCGTAGAGAAGCTCCTGCTTTAAGGTTCTCTTCTCTGTCGAAATACTTGTTTCGTAGTTCACACGCTTTACGTACTTCATGAACTTTGACCAAAGAGCGATCAGAACGATCAGAACAGCCAGCATAACGAACAGATACTTGGAGATCCATTCCTTACGCATCTCTTTATACGCATTTGAGTAGTTTTTGGTGTCGTATGCGGACTTATAGTATTCTATGGCCTCCTCATACTCACCCTGACGGAACAGAGACTGACCGATTCCAACGTATGCTGTATCGAAGTTACTGTTTCTCTTGAGGATCTCGACCCATGCGTCGATAGCTTCGTCGTACTTACGCTCGTTCTGGTATTTAAGAGCCTGGATCAGCGCGTCGCCGTACTCTGTTCTCTTGAACGTGGTGATCTCGTTGGTAAGAGAACTGAGGATCATAAGAACGTCGCCCTGATAGCAGATAGACTGAATATTCGACACGTTACCAAGCATAGTACCCTCGTTACCAAAGGCAAAGAGCAGGTTTCCGTCGAAGTCATAGGTAAATGTCTTTGAACGCTTGTTATCAACGATAGTCCAGGTCTGCTCGGGGCCGACTGCAACGTCTGTAACCTTGGAAGGACCTGTAATAGTATCGGTAGAAAGAGAAGAAACGTCAATCTCACCGGAAGGCGGCCAGAAGCCGTTACGTCTCATGATCTCCTTACCGGATGCGTTCAGCATCTTAACGGGTGCGTTATCACCGGAGGTCTCCTTTCCGTTGATAGCAGCCTGCTGCTTCTGTGCGGAGAGAGAGGCGGTGGTTACGTAGATAAATCCATCGTCATTGATGGCTATGTTATTGAACTCGGTAGAAATGAAGGAAGCGGTCTGTGCTCTCTGGTCCTTGGTCTGGAAGCGTCTCCACATGATCTGCCACATATTTGCAACAACCTTCTGAGCACCGATAAAGGATGTGAACACACCCTTGTCCGTCATTACGATAATACCCTGGTAAGTTGTTGAGGATACAACGTAGAGACGGTCATACTGGTCAACCGCAACGGCCACCGGCTTGTAGGTAGAGCCTTCTGTAAAGAGGCTGGATTCGGGCTGAGGAATGATCGAATCGAACTTACCCGTAGCCTTTTCGAAGGTTACGATTCTGTTCGCATCCGTATCGCAGACGAAGATTCTGTCGTCTGTTACGAAAATTCCCTGAGGTGCGGTGAAATTATCCGGAACACCGTGGTTATTCACGAAATCCTTGATAATAAACTTTACCTTATAGAATTTATCGAGAACCACTACCTCGTTTGCTGCCGAATCAACAAGGTAAAGGTTACCTTCCTTATCGGTCAGAATGTCCTTGATGGACGTAAGAGGGTGGTCAAGACCCATATACTTATAGTCGATAGTCTGGATCGGCACGTAAGCGTCGGGAGAATAGAGTGCAAATCCGCTGATCGAGTAAGTGTAGGTCTGATAAGGAACTGCCGCGCTTGCACACACAGCAAAGATAGAGAGGAGAGCAAGCACAATGCAAAATATTCTTGTTACAATTTTCATTTGCTTTACCTCCTTAATCCTTCATACCACTGGAGCCCATGGTTTCAATGATATTAGACTGTGTAATTACGAATACCGTAATAGGAACGAGCATCATGATAACCGTAGATGCAGCACTTGCGCCGCTTCGACGGATACCGCCGGCAACGATCTGCTGAATAGCATAGTTGAAGGACTTGAGCTCCTCGGACTGAATGTAGATGGAAGCGCCCGAGTTCCAAAGTCCCTGGAAGCTGTACACGATAAGGGTAAGCCAAGCGGGCTTAACCATGGGCATAGCGATTACCCAGAAGGTCTTGAACTCTGTGGAGCCGTCAAGTCTTGCACTTTCAAGAACTGCGTCCGTTACGTTTGTCTCCATAAACTGCTTCATCAGGTAAAGACCAAGAGAAGTACAGCAAGCGGGGACTATGCGTGCCCAGTAGGTATCGACCCAACCGAGAGCACTCATTACGATAAAGCTACAGATAGCTGTTACCGTTGCATGGAACATAAGGGAGGTTCTTACTGTCTCGAACATGAACTTAGCGCCGGGGAATTTGATCTTCGCCATAGCGTAAGCTGCAAGAGAGGAGAACAGAAGGTTTCCTGCCGTACCTGCAACAGATACGAATACGGTGTTAAATATGTATCTTGAGAAAGGAACCCAAGATGTGTTCATCAATGAGAACAGGTCCTTAAAGTTGCGGAAGGTGGGGTTCATTACGTAGAATCTCGGGGGGAACATGAACAGCTCGTCAAGAGGCTTGAGAGACTGCATTACAACGTACACCATAGGGAGGAACATGATAGCTCCCAGGAGCACGAGAAGGAACGTAATTCCCGCGTCACCGCCGGCGCTTCGGTTAAGGACAACTTTATGTTTTCTGGTTCTGAGCTTCTTTGCCATTTTATTGTCCTACCTTTGAAATAATATTTTTTACGAGTACGTTTGCGCCGATCATGATAGCAAACAGTACAACGGCGATAGCCGAAGCATAACCCGTTTCAAATCGCTGTCCGCCGTAGTCGTCCAGGTGGTGCATGATCGTGTGCGCCGCATAGTCGACAGAGGGGAATCCGCAAAGCGCGGTAACTACTGCACCAAAGCCGAAGGAGCTGGTGATGGACATGATAGCACCGAACATCAGCTGAGGCTTCATGGTGGGAAGGGTTACGTACCAAAGCTCCTGCCAACGGTTCTTGATACCGTCAACCGCCGCCGCTTCGTAGAGAGAACGGTCGATACCCTGAAGACCTGCGATAAAGGACAGGAAGGAGGTACCAAGGGAGGTCCAGAGCGCAACCACGATACACAAGGGCATTACGTAATCCGCGTCCTTGAAGAACTGGACCTCGGTATTGATAAGTCCCAGGTTCAGAAGCGCACCGTTTACCCAACCGTAAGCGTCTCCGGAGAAGAGTGTACCCCAGATGAGGTAAACCTGACCGGAAATAGAGGGTGCGTAGAAGATAAGTGTTACGATAGCACGGATTCTGGGGTCCAGCTCGTTGATGAACCATGCTACCATAAGAGACATAAGGTAAGACGCAGGTCCTACGATAGCGGCGAACACGAAGGTGTTCTGTGCCGCCAGCAGGAAGATGTCGTCGTCAAAGAAAAGTGTAATGTAATTCTGCATGAAAACGAAGTTAGGCATTTCCAGCAGGTTAAAGTCCGTAAAGCTGATCACGATAGACAAAAGAACGGGGAGGACAGTGAACAGTGCGAACAGGATCATGAAGGGGGCTACCATTACGTAGGCTACCCAGTTGCGCTTCATTTCCTTCCACGTCCACTGAAGCTTTGTCATTTCGCTTCTCGACACAGCTTTTTTAGTTGCTGTTTTTGACATGTTGCTCTCTCCTTTTAATTATATCAACAAAAATCATTCCGTCACATTATTTGTAGGTGGCAAGTGCGGTAGCAGCATCCTTTAAGTATTCTGCTATCTGAGCGAAGGTCTTAGCGTCCGCCGCCTCAAGAGCAAGAGCGGCCGCGCTGATAGCCTCGATATTGTCACCCGTTTCAATAGCGTCCATCGCCTGCTTTACCTGAGCCGTGTAGCCGTTTATCTCGGAGAGAGCGTCTTTTGCCTGACCAAGTCGTTTTTCGGCCAGAGTCTGACCGATCTCAAGGGTCTCAAGTCCAAACTCTTCACGCTTACGTGTGATTTCTTTGTTTATAGTATTAATGTAACTCAAAAGCTCGGTTACGGGGTTCGCCTTATTGTTATACGCATCAAGGAATGCAAAGTTGGTATAACGGTCGATGTAGTAATAACCGGGATAGTTAGGAATGGAAGCCAGGTTATTGAACTGGAGTTCAAGGTTTGCAAGCTCATCCGTTGTCCAAGGCAAGCTGGAAAGCGCGTCTCTGTTTGCCGTGGGGTGCTTTGCGGAGTCACCAAGGAGGGCAACCATTTCGTTGGAGTAGTCGATCTGGCATTGCTCACCTGCCTGCCATCTCATAAATTCCCAAGCCTTTTTGGGCTGTTCGCAGCCTGCGATCATACAGATAGCGGTTACGGTGGAAATGGAAACGTTGTTGATCTCACCGTTTTCATCCACCATACCGGGCAGAGGCGAGAAGCCCCACAGACCCTTGATCTCGGTTGCAAATACGATCAGCTGGTTATAGGTTCCGCTGTACTCTGCGATACCGATAGGCATCTCACCGGTTCTGAAACGGTTAGAGAAGTCGTAGGAATAAGGGAATGAGTACATGGTGAACATATTACACATCATCTCAAATGCCTCAAGCGCGGTGTTGGAATCAAGGTTGATTCTCATACCGTTATCGGCATACTGAGTACCGCCCATCTGGTAGAGGAACATATTATAGCTGGGGGTAAGACCGATCTCCATCTTATTAGCCTGGAGAACGGGGACCGCCTCCAGAATATCGTCCCAGGTCTTGGGAATATCAATACCAAGGTCGACCAGAATGTCCTTACGGTAGAACATCATGGGGAAGGTCTGTGTTTCGGGCAGACCGTAGCAGTGGTAGATCTCATCGGGACCTGCGATTCCAAGAGGAGCCATTGCCGCATCGTTATACGCCTGAATAGTCTCGTCATAACCATCGAATCCTTCGATGGGAAGCAGCGCGCTTCGGATAGCGTAGTTGATTACCTCGGCCTGACCGAGACCGATATAAACGTCGGGGCCCTTACCTGCAAGGATGGAGGGAAGAAGTGTTCCCGCCGCAACCAGCTTCAGATCGACCATGATGCCGGTCTCGGGAGTGAAGTTGTTGTTTACCAGGTTTCTGATAACCTGAGACTGGTCACGACCGTAAGCAAGCCATACCTCGATCGCTTCATCTTCCTCTGTGATCTCGTGCTGAGTTCCCATGCGGTCGTAGTTACGAACGAAGGACATGAAGAACTTACGCATCTCATATCCGAACTCGGAGAAGAAACCGGCGTTTGCGCGGGGAAGCTTATCCTCCGCGGACTGGATCATAAAGTAGTCAACCATCAAAGGCTGGCACTTTGCAGTGGAGATCCAGGTAGCAAGGTTACCGATATAGCTCTTAAGCTCGTTTAAGTTCTTTGCGATAACGTCCTCATCGCTCGACATTTCATCAAGCAGCCATGCAACACGGTCAAGCGTCGCGATGTTTGAGCCCTTGATTCCCGCTTCCTCTTCCAGATATTCAGCGATAGCGTAAAGCTCGTTTGACATGAGCTTCATATCGGTCACCGCATCGGGAAGAACGCGTGTAAATCCATAGTCACGGTAGCTATCGGGGCTTGTACCCGTGAGCTTGATAATATTAAGGTACGCAGCGTTAACGGTTTTCAGCGCGGCCTCTACTCGACGAACCATGTCGCCCATAGAGCCGAGAGAAACCTCAAACATAACCGTGTACTCTGTACCCGCCTCAAAGTAAAACTCAAATTCCTGTTCGCCGTCGCCCATAGGCTCGACTACCCAGTCATCGGAATAGCCGAAGCGAGTTCTTGTTGCCTCTTCAAAGGGAATACCGTTGTACTGTCCGCCGTAGATATATATCTGACGTGAGCTGAACAGACCGTCGTTTACGTTCTGCTTATATCTTGCAACGATATTGTAAAGACCTGAGACTTCGGGAGTGAACTTATAGCGAACCCACTGACCGGAGGTCTGCCACTTATCTCCGCCGATAACGTTCAGAAGTGTTCTGGAGGAATCGGAGGGAGAGTTGAGAGAGGAGGATACGTCCTCAATAGGATATACCGTCTGAGAGGAGGAAGCCTCGGGGATCTCTGCCTCGATCTTGATGGAATGACCCTTCTCTGCCGGCTTGTAGCCGTTCTTCTCGTAGTCTTCCTTTACGGATTCGTAAGAAACCAGATCCACGTGAGGGAACAGCTCGATGGAAGCGATGGCAATAGGCTCGCTGACAGATTCAAGAGAGATCAGGTTTTCTCCCGCCTCAAGAACGAACTCGAAGCTCTCGGGATAGAAGCCGTCCGTGTCACGGAACTCATAGTCTCTCCATTCGGGAGCCTGAGTCATAGAAGGACGAAGCTCGTTGTTATCAATATCCGTCTTGAAGGGTCTGCCTGCGTCGTTAAGATCCTCATAAATGTTCTTCCAAACCTTGGAGATAGAGAGGTATCTCGCCTCGGCAAAGGGAACCTTGCCGTTTATACGGAATATTCTCTGGACAGCGACAGATTTTGCCTCAACGGTATAGCAGTTCAGCTTAATGCTGTACTTTGCCGTCTCGGGAACGGTCACCTTCCAGGCAATAGTTCCTGTGTTGGGGACGTATACGGAAGACACGCCCTCATATTCGCGTTCTTCAACCTCGGCCGTTGTATTTTCGACGTCATAATCGAGGCCGTTTACAACGATACTTTCGGTTGCTCTGGCAACGCCGCTGTGACGCTTGATGTACTCGCCGTACGAGATAGCATTAAGCAACTCTTTGACGTCACCGATGGTGGTGTCTGAGATCGAGCCGTCGTCCGCGGCAAACGCAACGCCGGTACAAAGTGTACCCATAAGCGTTACCAGTGCCAGGAGCAGGGCAAGAGCTCTCAGAGATCTTGTTCTTTTCATGTGCTTTTCCTCCTGAAAATGTTTCAGAGACAGACTATCCGTGTCCATTCGCACCGGAGACCCGATTGCGTCCGGCAGCGAAAGCGCACTGCACGGATCCGTCCCTGCAAGATAAAAGGGGGATCCTTTCGAAGCGGCCGTCGCAGACGATCGCCTCCGCTGAATCACCCAAATATTTACGTACCAATGATACCATAAAAATCTTCCTCTGTCAAGAAATATATTTATTATATAATTAGGCAAAACCCTTATGAGACAAGGACTTTCGCAGGCAAATTCCGATATTGTCCGGCGTTTTTTTGTCAATAGCAAAAAGCCTTTTTTAAACAATTGTTTACAAGTGAATTTCATTCACCCTCGGCACGTTTTTGCACAATTATTTTGTTGATTTTTGTGCATTTTTCCAAACAGGATCAAGAAAATTTCGAAGAGAGATTTTGGGCGTTGTGATTATCATTCACCACCCCCAAAAGTCACAAAAATTCAAATTTTATTACACTTGCAAGTTTTTTGTGAATATTACACAATTTTTTCTTCGAATTTTCTACATATTTTTTTCATCGCTTTTTCTCGGTTTTTTTGATTAAAAGCGCGCATTATTTACATTTTTTTACATAAAATACATTTTTTGTAATATTTTTTATTCGAAAGCTTGTATATATCTATTTTGACTAAAAATACTCCATCGAGAGACTTTTTTCAATTTATCGTTGACATTGGCCGTCTGTTATATTATAATATAATCGTCACAAATATAAGAAACGAGGTTTACCCACTATGTATCGTATAGGTATCGACCTGGGCGGAACAAATATCGCCGCAGGTATCGTTGACAGCAATTTCAAGATCATTGCAAAGGATTCTACCCCCACCGTAGTAAACGAGGGTGCAGATCGTGTTGCGGCCGACATTTCCGCACTTTGCAAGAAGATTGCCGCAGACAACAACATTTCCATGAGTGAGATCGAGTCTATCGGAATCGCATCTCCCGGAATCGCAAACAATGTGGACGGCGTGGTTGAATACGCAAACAACCTCCCCTTCCACAAATTCCCCATCTGCAGTCTTGTTTCGCAGGCAACAGGCGTTGCTTCCGTTCACGTTGAGAACGATGCAAATGCCGCGGCTTGGGGTGAGGCTATTGCGGGTGCGGCAAAGGGCACTTCAAGCTCTGTTATGATCACCCTCGGCACAGGTGTCGGCGGCGGCATCATAATCGACAACAAGGTTTATTCCGGCTTCAACTTTGCAGGTGCTGAGCTTGGCCACATAGTAATTGAGCACGACGGCCTTCCCTGCTCTTGCGGCAGAAAGGGTTGCTGGGAGGCATACAGCTCCGCAACAGGTCTTATCAATATGACAAAGAAGAAGATCGAAGAGTGCAATGCGGCAGGTATTCCCACCCTTATGAATGACATCGTTGCAGAAAAGGGCAAGGTCAGCGGCGTCACGGCATTCAAGGCTATGCGCGCGGGCGACAAGGCGGGCGCAGAGGTAGTTGACACTTACATCAAGTATCTTGCTTGCGGTCTTATAAACATCATCAACATCTTCCAGCCTCAGGTAGTTTCCCTTGGCGGCGGCGTTTCAGGCGAGGGCCAGGCGCTTATTGATATGCTTCTCCCCCTTATCCGCGCAGAGGTATACGGCCAGGGCGTAGTTCCCGCTACGGAGCTGAGGATCGCTCAGCTCGGCAACGACGCAGGCATCGTCGGTGCGGCAACACTTGGAATGTAATTCAAAAAACAATAAAAATAACCCGACAGACACAGAGTCTGTCGGGTTGTTTTTATTCAGCCACGAAAATATAAGGATATATCTCCTGTCCGCCGTCGATGAAATACACCTCGGCATCGGAATATTTTTCGGAAAGGTAAGCTGTAAGCTCATTCTGCTCCGTCTCAGCGGAATCCGCTCCTGCAAAAACAGTCAGCATAAACTTATCCGGAAGCTCAAGGAGCTTTGAAGCCAGAGCTTTCACCGCTGACATTCTATCCGACTCGGATACAACGATCTCCTTGTCGATAATGCCCATGGTATCGCCGTTCTTTATATGGATACCGCTGATCTCCGCGTCGCGGATCGAGGGGGAAACATATCCGGCACTTACGCGCTTCATAGCTTCTTCCATCTCACATATGACCGCGTCAACGTCGGGATTATCAAGATTTGCCGAAGAAATGGCAACGTAACCCGTTCCGATATTTTTGCTGGGTATCACGTGGACCTGAGCGCGCTTATGAAGCTCGCCTGCCTGCTGCGCCGCCATAAAAATATTGGAATTGTTGGGAAAAACAAAGATATGCTCGGCACTGATCTGTTCGAATGCCTCAATAAAATCACGGGTAGAAGGATTCTGCGTCTGTCCTCCGGGAACTACCACGTCGGTTCCCAGCTGCTTGAACAATTCGGTAACACCGGGACCGTTGCTCACCGCAACGATTCCGTATTTCTTGGCAGGAGCCGTTTCTTTCGCTTCAGGTCTTGAACCCTCGTTCGATTCAAGCTCTGTATGCTGAACCGACATATTTTCGATCTTTACCGTCAGAAATTCACCGAATTTTCTGCCGTATTCAAGAACCTTTTCGGGTGTAAATGTGTGAACGTGCAGCTTAACTATGCTTTCGGTCTTGAAAGCCACCACAGAATCGCCTACGCTCGCCAAAAAGGCACGGAGCGCGTCAACGTCAAAATTTTCCACGTCGGTCTTGGAACTCTGAAGCTGAAGAAGAAGCTCGGTGCAATAACCGTAAGTCATTTCGCTGTTCTCGTTGAAAGTGAAGACCGTGGGAGCTGCCGCTTTGGGGGCAGGCGCCGCCACACTCTCAGGCTCGTCCGTAGCTTCCTCACCGTTGAGGACTCGGTTAAAGCCTTCCATAATGTAAAGAAGTCCCGCGCCGCCGCTGTCAACAACTCCCGCTTCCTTTAAGACTGCGAGGATCTCCGGTGTACGATCGAGAGATTCGTGCATTTCCTTTACAAGGTCGGCAAAAAGAGAGCGGATCGTGCTCTTTGGAGTAAGATTTGCCACTGCATATTCCACCGCCTCACGGGCAACCGTGAGAATAGTACCCTCGGTAGGGGTCATAACAGAGGAATAAGCCTGCTCAACGCCAAGCTCAAGTGCATGTGCAAAGGTCGCAGGATCTGCGGTCTTGGACTTTGAAAGTCCCTTTGACATTCCCGCAAAGAACTGGGACAAAATAACGCCCGAGTTACCTCTTGCACCAAGCAGCATACCGTGGGACAGGGTCTTCATGACCTCGGCCAGGTCATCGGAATCAATATTTTCGATAGCGGCAATTCCGCTCTCGATGGTCATTCTCATATTATCTCCCGTATCGCCGTCAGGCACGGGAAAAACGTTGAGCTTGTTCACCTCATCGGTATTTGAGCGAAGTCTGCTGGCGCCACCCTTCGCCATCTTTGAAAAAAGGATACCGCCCAGGTCCTTTATATTAAAGTTTCCCTTAGGAGCCTTCTTTTCCTTATTAGCCATAACTTTTATCTCCGTTTATTTTTGATCTGCATCAGTCAAGTCTGCTCTTGCCGGGGAAGAACAGCGCAACGGTACCGGGGCCGGAATGAGAGCCGATGATCGGTCCCACGTCCGTTATAAGCTCTACCTTGGCACCGTATTTAGTTTCGATCAAATTCGCCAGGTACTTTGCGTCTGCCATGCAGTCACCGTGAGATATATAGGCGATTCCTCCGTGATCGGTAGCAAGCTGTCCGTATTTATCCGCCATGGCGTTAAGAGACATCTTTCTGCCTCTGACCTTTGAGTAGGGGACGAGATGTCCCTCATCGTCCATGCGGAGAACGGGCTTGATTCCAAGCATATTCCCAAAGAACGCAGCCGCCGCGGAGATGCGTCCGCCGCGTTTCAGATATACAAGATCGTCAACGGTAAACCAGATGGATATCTTGAGCTTGATGTCCTCGGCGTAGTCTGCCGCCTCGTCAATGGTAGCACCCGCATTTTTTCTGTCATTTACGAGCTTTACTATAAGTCCGTAGCCCGCAGAAGCGGAAAGCGTATCAACAACTCGGATCTTTCGGTCGGGATATTTTTCCGACAATCCCACAGAGGCAAGCCTTGCGGAATTATATGTGGTGCTCAGTGCCGAAGAAAAGCCGATATAGAGAACATCCTTGCCACAGGACAAAGCGCCCTCAAAAAGCTCTTCAAACTCCGCCACGTTTACGGCAGAAGTTTTGGGCGTAGCTCCCTCTCTCATCTTCTGATAAAAATTCCCGATATCAATATCCTCAAGAGATGAAGTATCGTCACCGTCAAAGTGCAGATGCAGGTTCTTACAAGGGATTCCCCATTCCGTCAGAAGGGATCCGGGCAGATCACAGCCGGAATCGGTAAAAATAACGTACTCGTTCATCAGGTTTCTCCTTTTCATTTTCAGGTTGCCAGAGAGTCAAGGCTGTCGGAGATTATGGAGAGGCATCTGTATAAATTCTCGCGTTCGTTCTCCGTAAGATCGTCGTCCATTTCAAAAAGAACACCGTCCACCTTATCGGCGATCTGCTTTCCCAGCTCCTTGCCCTTTTCGGTAAGAACCAAGGGAGCTTTATATCTTTTTGCCTTTCTCGACTGACAAGCTATATATCCGTTCTTCTCAAGATGGTCTATGGAACGAGATATGGTGGCTTTGTCCTCCTCGCATCTTTCGCAAAGGTCGGTCGCCGTAAGAGCTTCGGAGGTATAAAGGTAATACAGGCAGGAAACGTGGGGGCTCTTCAGATCGTATTCCGCCATCTCTTTATTCTTGATTTTCCTTATATTACGGCTTATTTTTGCAATAAGAACTGTAAATCTTTCAAATCTTCCGTTCATGAATACCTCCGTTTTATTTGTTGATATTTCAACAATCCGAGTAATTATACCACATTTTCAAAAAAAAGTCAACCTTTTCATTAAATATTAATAAAATTACATATCTTTAGCAAAAAACATCGTTCCCCGAAAAGAGGAACGATGCTTTTTATTACCTGAGCTCTACGCCCATTGTATGCTGAAGTTTCTTGAGTATTCTCTTTACGTAGCCGTCGATCTCCTCGCCTGTAAACTCGTGGTCGTCGGGGCTGAAAACAAGTTTGAACGCCATGCTCTTCTTGCCCTCTCCGATCTGTGCGCCGCGGTAAACGTCAAAGAGAGTTACCGAGGTAATATACTTGCAGGAAGACGCAATAGCTTCCTCAAGAGCGCCGCAGGTGATCTCCTCGGAGCAAACGAGAGCCAGGTCGCGGGTCTCGGAAGCAAACTTGGAGATAGGAGTAAAGCGGATAGCCGAATCGAAGTGCTTTGAAAGCAGCTCATAGTCAAGCTCGCCCACAAATACGGGTTTTTCAATGGCAAGTTCTTCGCAGACCTCATAGGAAAGTCTTCCAAGATAACCCACAACGGTATCGCCAAGCAAAACATTAGCCGTCATTCCGGGGTGGAGGAAGGGCTTCTCACCGCGCTCGTAGGTGAACTTGAGGTTGAAAGTGTCGGCAACCGTCTCGATTGCGCCCTTTGCAGTAAAGAAGGTCTCGCCGTCACCGAAAACGCCGACAGAAAGCATCATGTGCTCCTCGGGATAGTCAGTAAGGGGCAGAGATTTGGGGATAAACTTGCGGGCGATCTCGAAGAATCTGCCTGCCGTGTTTCCGCGGCGGAGATTGCGGACTGCCGCATTCACCATGGAAGGCGCGAGAGTTGTTCTCATGAGAGAAAGATCCTCGCTGATAGGGTTCATGATACGGATAGCGTTTCTCTCGGGTGCGTCCTCGGGATATTTCAGCATATCCAGATCACGGGGAGAGAAGAAGGAATAAAACATGGACTCATAGTAGCCCTGAGCCGCCAAAGCGCGCTTGAGCTTCAGCTCATCCTTCTGAGCCTGATTGAGGCCGCCGCAGGTGACCTTTGCGGTACGCAGGAAAGAGGGTACGATATGCTCGTAGCCGTAGGAACGGATAACCTCCTCGGCAATATCCTGAACGTTGTTGTCGATATCGTCACGGTAAGGAGGGACCATCACAGAAAGCTCGTCACCGTTGATCTCAGGTTCAAAATTAAGCGCGGTCAGAGTGCAAATGATCTCGTTTTCGGGCACAGAAATGCCGAGGATTTCTTCCATCTTTGCGATGCTTACAGTGAGAGGAGTTGCCTCGGTGGAATTGCCCGATGAGCGCTCTATATGGAGCTTTGAGACCTTGCCGCAGCCAAGCTCGCAAACAAGATGCAGGGCACGCTTCATACCAAGCTGGGTTGTGTACTCGTCAAGTCCCTTTTCGAAGCGGGAGCTTGAATCCGAGCTTTGACCGAGAGCGCGTGAAGTCCTGCGGACGTTATCGCGGGCAAATTTTGCCGCCTCGAACATAACTGCCTTTGTGGTATCCTTGATCTCGGAGTTGAGACCGCCCATGATACCTGCCAGAGCAACGGGTCTGTGACCGTCGCAAATGACAAGATTTGCGGGATTAAGCTCAAATTCCTTCTCATCAAGAGTAGTGATCTTTTCGCCCTGCGTTGCACGGCGGACGATGATCTCGGAGTTCTCAAGATCTGCCATGTCAAAGGCGTGCATGGGCTGACCGAATTCCTTCAAAACGTAGTTTGTTATATCGACCATGTTGGAGATAGAGCTCACGCCCACCAGCGCCAGACGGCGGCGCATCCATGCGGGAGACTGTCCTATCTCAACGTCGGAAACGTAGTGCGCGATATAGCGAGGGCAAAGGTCGGGAGCCTCAACCGTTACGTTGAAATCAAGATCTGCGCCGTTTTCTGTGTAATCGAGCGCGGGCATCTTGAACTCCTTGCCCAGAACTGCCGCAACCTCACGGGCAATACCGATAATGCTCTGGCAGTCGGGACGGTTTGCGGTGATAGCGATGTCGAAAATATAGTCATCAAGACCGAGAATGGGCTTTACGTCGGCACCCAAGGGTGCGTCTGCGGGGAGAACCAGCAGACCGTTATATCCCGCGCCGGGATACATATCCTCGCTGACGCCGATCTCAACGCCCGAGCAAAGCATACCCTCGGAATCAACTCCGCGGAGCTTGCCCTTTTTAATTGTCATAACGCCTTCAATGGTCACGTGATCCTTGGCAGTTGCGTAAACCGTCGCGCCAACAAGAGCCACGGGATATCTGCCGCCCACAGCCACGTTGTCCGCGCCGCAGCAGATCTGGAATGTTCCCTTCTCACCGCAGTCAACGGTGCAGGTATGAATGTGTGTGTCGGGAATAAGCTCGCAGGTCAAAACCTCACCTACCACAACTCCCGAAATGTCTTTTCCTATTTCGTTAAGCTCCTCGACCTCAAAGCCAACCGAGAACAGAAGTCTCTCAAGCTCTTTTGCGGGAACGTCAATGTCTACGTATTCACGAAGCCAACTAAGCGGTGCTAACATATCTCTCTACCTCCTTAGTCCTTGAACTGTTTTGCGAATCTCACGTCAGACTCGAACAGATTCTTGATATTGTTGATACCGTACTTGAGCATAGCGATTCTCTCAACGCCCATACCAAAGGCAAAGCCGGAATATTCCGTGGAATCGATGCCGCAGTTTTCAAGCACGCGGTGGTTTACGATACCCGCGCCAAGCACCTCGATCCAGCCTGTTCCCTTGCAGAGCTTACAGCCCTTTCCGCCGCAGGCAAAGCAGGAAACATCGACCTCAACGGAAGGCTCGGTAAAGGGGAAGTAAGAGGGACGGAGACGTGTTTTTACACCCTCACCGAAAATACGGGAGGAGAAGGTATCAAGCATACCCTGAAGGTCACAAACCGAAATACCCTTGTCAACCACAAGTCCCTCCATTTGAGAGAACATGGGAGAATGGGTAGCGTCGTCGTCCGAGCGGAATACCTTACCGGGAGAGAGGATCTTGATGGGGGGCTTTTTGTTCTCCATTACGTGGATCTGACCTGCGGAGGTCTGGGTACGGAGAAGAAAGCCCTCCGAGAGATAGAATGTGTCCTGCATATCTCTTGCAGGGTGGTCTGCGGGAGTGTTAAGAGCGGTAAAATTGTAATAATCGCTCTCGATCTCGCTGCCCTCGTAGATCTCAAAGCCCATGCCCGAGAAGATCTCTATCAGCTCGTTGCATACCAAGGTGTCGGGGTGGAGACCGCCGACGGTTTCCCTTACGGCGGGCATAGTTACGTCGATAGCCTCGGCGGCATTCTTTGCCGCCAGCTCTGCCGCGTGGAGTTTTTTATCTGCCGCATCAAAGGCAGAGGTTGCCCACTCCTTTATTTCGTTGATGATCTTTCCTACTGCGGGACGATCCTCCTTTGGAACATCCTTCATTCCCTTCATTATCTGGGAGATCTTACCCTCTTTGTTATCAAGGAAGGTCTTTCTGAACTCGTAAAGCTCCTTTGAGGTAGAATAAGAGCCGATACCACTCTCGATCTCCTCTCGGATCTCACGAATCTGATCCTGAATTGCCATTTTTTCGTGTATCCTTTCGTTTTTATGAAAAAATTTTATAAAAAATAAAAGTCCGTCCCCAAAAAACGGGACGGACAAAATAAAAATCCGCGGTACCACCCGAATTTGAGCAAAAACGCTCACAACTCACAAGCCTTTAACGGTGGCATACCGAAGCCGACTACAAGAAAGCATAAAAGCGCTTCCCTTCCCCGGCTCTGCTCCAAAGCGAAAGGCATTCTTCATTTGCTCAGGTGCTCTCAGCCTGCGGCACCATTCTCTTTCGGGCAAATTTGCGAAGTCAGCCGACTTTTTCACAACATTTAGTTTAATATACCACATTTTTCGGCGGTTGTCAAGAGGTTTTTCAAAGCAAACAATACCCCTTGCCTTGTAGAGGCGGATAGCATCCGCCCGCAATTCGTGGCGGGAGGATAATATCCTCCCCTACGGGTATGCAGCGGCGACTTGTAGGGACGAGTATTGCTCGTCCGAAAAAGCCCTGCCCTTTCGGGCAGAGCTTTTGAATATTGATTATTCTTTATCCTCGGAAGCCGCGTATTCCGCTTCGATCTCGGGATCGTAAGAGCGGATCGGGGCAACGTCCTTCTTCTTTATCTTTCTGTCAACATAGTTGCTTGTGATCTTGACAACAAGCGGGATCATAAAGAGTACGCCGATCAAGTTGGGGATCATCATCAGACCGTTAAAGGTATCCGAAATATCCCAAGCGAGGGAAGATGTGAGGACCGCGCCGAGAATAACCGTGCAAACGTGGATAATTCTGAAAATGAAAGTTGTCTTTGCGCCAAAGAGGTATTCCCAGGCCTTGGAACCGTAGTGAGACCAGCCGAGAACGGTTGTGAAAGCGAAGAGGAACATTGCAATAGCAACGAATCTCTAACCGATATTCGCCCAACCGAACACCTCGTTGAAAGCGCCTCCCACAAGGGTTGCATCAGAAAGACCTGCTGCGATCTCGCCCGTTTTTACGTTAAACACACCGCCCTCAAGACCGCCGGAAGTGAGAACAACGAGAGCTGTCATAGTACATACGATCATGGTATCCGCAAATACCTCGAAGATACCCCACATACCCTGCTTTACGGGTTCCTTTACGTTGGAGTTAGCATGTACCATAACGGAAGAAACGAGACCCGCCTCGTTTGAGAACACGCCGCGCTTAAAGCCCTGCTGAGCCGCAAGCATAATAGCGGAACCGAGAGTACCGCCCACAAAGGATTCGGGACGGAACGCGTTAACAAAAATGGCCTTGAATGCAGGCAAAATCGCCGCATAGTTTACACCGATAATTACAAGGCTTCCCACAACGAAAAGAACCACCATAAATGGAACGATCTTTTCCGCAACGGATGCAATTCTCTTAAGACCGCCCAGGGTAATAAGAGCTGTCAGAATCATTACAACTGCGCCAAGGATAACGTTATAAAGGGAAATTCCGCCAAACACCTCAACAGAGGAAAGAGCCTTTACGTCAAATGCGGCCGCAACGTTGGCAACGATCTTATTTACCTGACCCATGGATCCGATACCAAAGGATGCAAGCATTGTGAAGATACAGAACAGGATCGCAAGGAGCTTACCGGTTTTTTTGAGGGACGCCTCGCCGTGTCTATCCTTATAAGAATAGCTTCCAAAGCCGTCCTGCAGGTAGTACATGGCACCGCCCGACCATTCGCCCTTTTCGTTTTTGCGACGGAAATAGAGACCGAGAACGTTCTCGGAATAGTTTGTCATCATACCCAGGAATGCGGCAACCCACATCCAGAATACCGCGCCTGCACCGCCCACGCAAATAGCGGCGGCAACACCCGCGATATTACCCGTGCCGACGGTTGCGGCAAGGGCTGTACAAAGAGCCTGGAAGGGAGAAATTGCGCCCTTCTCCTTTGTATGTCCGATTACTTCCTTCTTAAAAAGGCTTCCGATGGTGTTTTTCCACCATTCCTTGATGTGAGACACCTGAAATACCTTTGTGCAAACGGTTGCGACAACGCCTGTGCCAAGCAGCAGGACAAGTCCTACCCAGCCCCACACAAAGCCGTTGACGGCATTGTTTACGTTCGTGATTTTTTCCAGTAGATTCATAGCTTTCTTCTCCTTAAATTGATTTACACCAATAAAAAAGTCCGAAGCCTGAAGCTCGGACGGAAATTTCATAATAAATATAAAACCTTGTCCTTTTGCCTGAGATATCAGCGACGGTCGGATTTGTCGCCTTAAACCTTCGGCACCCGCTCGAGACGGGATTCTCCAAAGCTCTGTAAAAACAGATTTATTGATAATATGCGGCTATTATATCATACCTTTCCTCATAATGCAACAGTTTTTTGCAAATTCATGCAAAAAATCAAAAAAATATGCAAAATAGATGAATTTTTGTGCAAATGAATGAATTTTTGTGCAAAAAGTATGAATCAAGAAAAACACCGACCGGGCGCTTTGCTCCGATCGGTGCTTACGTATTATTTAAAACTCAATCTTCTTTTCGATATACGCCTTCAGCTCGGAAACGGGGATTCTTACCTGCTCCATGGTATCTCTGTCACGAACTGTTACACAGTTGTCAGCGGGAGTGTTCTCGTCGCCCACCGTCTGGAAGTCAACGGTGATACAGAGAGGTGTACCGATCTCGTCCTCGCGGCGGTATCTCTTACCGATAGAGCCTGCGTCGTCGTAGTCGATCATAAAGTACTTTGAAAGTTCGCCGTAGATCTCAAGTGCCTTGTCGGAAAGCTTCTTGGAAAGAGGAAGAACAGCAGCCTTAAAGGGAGCCAGCGCGGGATTGAGGCGAAGAACCGTGCGAACGTCGTTCTTCTCCGCGTCGATCACTTCCTCGTCGTATGCGTCGCAAAGAACCGAGAGAACTGTACGCTCAACGCCCAGCGAAGGCTCAACAACGTAAGGAACGTAGTGAGTATTCGTTTCGGGATCGAAGTAAGTAAGGTCCTTGCCCGATGTGTTCTGGTGCTGTGTCAGGTCGTAGTCTGTTCTGTCCGCAACGCCCCAAAGCTCACCCCAGCCGAAGGGGAAAAGGAACTCAAAGTCTGTGGTCGCCTTTGAATAGAAGCAAAGCTCCTCGGGATCGTGGTCACGGAGACGGAGATTTTCGTCTTTCAGACCGATAGCAAGCAGGAAGTTGTGGCAGAAGGTCCTCCAATAGCTGAACCACTCAAGGTCTGTGCCGGGCTTGCAGAAGAACTCAAGCTCCATCTGCTCGAACTCACGCACACGGAAAATAAAGTTACCGGGAGTGATCTCATTTCTGAACGACTTACCGATCTGTGCGATACCGAAGGGCAGC
>JAFQKA010000059.1 GCA_017397175.1 Clostridia bacterium
AGCCCATGTAGTCCTTGACTTGTGACCAGATGGCAAAATCCTTTCTGGGTTTCTTTCCGCCGCGTCCGATGGCAAGGATCGAGATCGCCTTTGCTTGATCTGCCGCAAGCTCTGCGCCAAATTCGGTATCGTATTCCTTTGCCCATTCGCAAAGTTCATCGTAGACCCGCTCTGCGGACCATTTTGAGATAACGTTCTTTGAAACGTCGTTGAGCTTCTCGAAATCAAACAGACAGCCCGAGTTGCTCATCTTCTTTATGCTGAAGGGGAAGTCCGTGTAAGGCTTTTCGGGGTTCTGCATATGCCACTCCTCAAAGTTTGAGTTGAGAAGGGTCATAACGTATTCCATCACGCACTCGGGAGCATATCCCATGCGGCTGTAATCGTCCATGTTTGCGCCCATGTCGCGCTTGGAGAGCTTCTTCTTTGAGCCGTCCTCGTCGAGACGCATAAGCTGTGCGATATGCAGGTACTTGGGCATTTTGAATCCGAGATAATTGAAGAGCATAACGTGCTTTGCAAGGGAGGGGAGCCACTCTTCACCGCGGATAACGTGGGTAGTACCCATCAGATGATCGTCCACCGCGTGAGCAAAGTGGTAGGTGGGAATTCCGTCGCTCTTGAGCAGGACGAAATCCTCGTCGTTCATAGGGATCTCAAGCTTGCCCTTTACAAGGTCGGTAATGATGATCTTTTTATCGGGATCGTATTCTGCGCGGAGACGGAGAACGAAGGGATTGCCTGCCGCCAGATTTGCCTCGACCTCTTCCATAGTTATGTTTCGCCGGGCTTCGATTGCGGCGCGGCGGGCCTCAGCGTCGTCTGTGTGCCAGTCCTTTGCCTTGATCTCTGCCTTTTTGTCTACCTTGTTCAGCTCATCAAGCTCTTCCTCGGTGGTAAAGCAGGGGTAAGCCTTGCCTTCTCTTACAAGCTGCTTTGCGTAAACGTGGTAAAGAGGTCCGCGCTCGCTCTGCTTGTAGGGGCCGTAGTCGCCCTTGGCGCAGATGTTGCCGTTTTCGTCAAGCACCGCACCCTCGTCGAAGTTGATGCCGTAGTGAGCGAGGGTTTTGATAAGTCCCTCTGCGGCACCGTCAACCTCGCGCTTGTTGTCCGTGTCCTCGATTCGAAGATAGAACACACCGCCGCTCTGGTGAGCAAGACGCTCGCCTACGGTAGTGGGGAAAAGTCCGCCGAAATGCACAAAGCCTGTGGGGCTGGGCGCAAATCTTGTGACCTTGGCACCCTCTGGCAGCTGCCTTTGGGGGAATTTTGCATCTGTTTCGGCCGGTGTTTCCTTTACGTTGGGGAAAAGAAGCTCGGCTAACTTATTGTAGTCCATTTTATACCTCCGTGGTCGTTTTTTGACCTTGTAATCATTGTTAAAGTATCCCGATGGCGCTTAGCGCGACCCCGAGAGTTGACGGTTCTCCGTGACCGGGATAGATTTTTAGAGTGCCGTCAAGCTTTTTAAGGCTGCTCAGCGATTTGAAAAGCACCTCGCCGTCGCCGCCGTACAGATCGTACCGTCCGAAGCCTTGGGCAAAAAGCGTGTCTCCTGTTATCAGAATATCGCCTGCAAAAAAACAGCAGGATCCCTTTGTGTGCCCCGGCGTGTGAAGGATCTTCACCGTCTCGCCGCCCAGGATCAGCTCATCTCCGTTATCGAACGTTTTGTCTGCGGGTGAGTTTTCGAATTCACGCCAAAGCAACAGCTTTCCCGCGTTCTTTTCGCTGTCGGAGAGCATTTCGTTGTCAAGCGCGTGAATATATACGGGAACACCGTATTTTTCTCTCAGCGCGGCAAGGCTCAGGGTATGATCGAAATGTCCGTGGGTCAAAATTATGCCCACCGGCTTTGCATTCATTTCATCAAGAACTCGCGCGATCTCGTTTTCTTTTGCGGAAGGGTCGAAAATAAACGCTTCCGAATTATTTTCGAGAATATAGGTGTTTGAGGCGAACCCTCTGCCGTCAATGCTGCATATCTTCATTTTTAAATGTTCTCTCATTTTTTGTATGGTAATTCATAGTATTATAACACAAAAAAAGCAAAAAGTCTATACTTTGCGCTAAATTTAATGGTTTTTTGCAGTTTTTGTTAACAAACTTTTTTCCTCTTGACATTTCAACAACTTTGTGGTAAACTATATGAGTATGTGTTTGTAAAAACTCTGAGGGCAACGTCCTCTGACTTTATGAAAGGTTACGGTATTTCATATGAGAATGAAGAACGAACTCAAGGGCGCGAAAAAGCCAAAGATCATTTCTGACATACGAGATCTCGTTAAAAGCGATGCCGAGGTATACGGCGATAAGGCTGCATACGTATATAAGTCGGGAGATGATTTCAAGGAATTTTCCTATAACAGGATCTATGATGAAACGGTCGCATTCGGAACGGCTCTTTCCGTTGAGAATCTCATCGGCGGCGTTGCCGTTATGGGTACGCTTCACCCCCGTTACATCGTTGCTTATCTTTCGACTATCAATATGGGAGGATATATCGTCCCACTCGATCCCGAGCTGACCGACGAGCAGACGGTTTATTTTCTCCGTCATTCCGAGGTAAAGGCTCTGGTCTATACCGAGTCAATGAACGACAAGGTCGACCGCATCCGCGATCAGCTTGACTTTATTGAAAAGTTTATTCCGATCACTCCCAACAAGGAAAAATACGTTGAGGACGAGAGAAACATAAAATTCAAGAAGATGGTAGCTATCGGTAAGAAGGCTATCGAGGAGGGTAACACGGCTTATGCCGATGCGGATCCCGATAAGGAAAAGATGGCGGCACTTATCTTTACCTCCGGCTCTACCGGTACGGCAAAGGGCGTTATGCTTTCTATCCATAACCTGACGGCGGCGATCAATGCTTCCTGCGGATCCATGTCCTATGATGACAGAAACACCTTCGTTTCCGTTCTCCCTCCTCACCACACCTATGAAATGACCTGCGAGAATCTGTCGGCCATGAACATCGGCTGTACCGTGAATATCAACGATTCTCTCAAGCATATAATGAAGAACTTTTCACGCTTCAAGCCAAACACCTTGGTGCTTGTTCCCATCTACGTAGAGACGATCTATAAGAAGATTTGGACAGAGGCGAAGAAAAAGGGAATCGACAAGAAGCTGAAGTTCGGTATCGGAGTTGAAAAGGCTCTTTTCTCCGTTGGTATTGACGTTAGAAAGAAGCTCTTTAAAGAAATTTCCGAGTCCCTTGGCGGAAACGTCAAGAGCATAGTTTGCGGCGGAGCCCCCCTCAGCCCCCAGCTTGTCGAGGATTTCTATTCCTTCGGTATCACGATTCTTGAAGGCTACGGCATCACCGAGTGCGCACCCCTGGTTGCGGTAAACCGTCCCGGTAAGGTAAAGCTCCATTCCGTCGGCCAGCCCGTTGAAGGCTGTCAGGTGAAGATCGACTATACTCCCGGTGAGGAAACGGGCGAGATCCTGGTCAAGGGTGATAACGTAATGATGGGTTATTACAAGGACGAGGAAGCAACGGCCGAGGCGTTCACCGAGGACGGCTGGTTCAGAACGGGCGACATCGGATATATCGACAATAAGGGTTATATATTCATCACCGGAAGAAAGAAGAACGTTATTATTCTTTCAAACGGTAAGAACGTGTTCCCCGAGGAGATCGAGGAATATCTTGCTCCCGTTGAGATCATTTCCGAGGTGGTGGTCATGTCCCGTGACAACGCGCAGGGTGAGCCTGCTATCACCGCTATTGCCGTTCCCAATTTCGATCTTCTCAAGGGCAAGAGCGACGAAGAGATCCGCGATGCCATCAAGAAGGCTGTTGATGATGTAAATAAGTCCCTGCCTTCTTATAAGCAGATCCACCAGGTGATCATCAGAAAAGAGCCTTTCGAGAGAACTACCTCGAGAAAGATCCAGCGTTTCAAGGTACAATAAACCGCAAGGTTTAAAAATAACACCGCGCATAAAAGAGCGGTATTTGGAGGATTTTAACTATGTTTGATAAGTTAAAGGCACTTTTGGTTGAGGAATTTGACATCGATGCTGCTGACATTCAGCTTACAAGCGATCTTTCTCAGGATCTCGGCATCAACTCCGTTGAGCTGATGGATCTTGCAATGCGTTGCGAGGAGGAATTTGACATTCAGTTTCCCGATGACGACATTCACGAGTTTACAACTGTCGGTGATATCGTAAAGTTCCTGGAGAACGCAAAGGCGTAAAATGCGAAAAAATAAAAGCCGTCGGGCAGTCTGCCCGACGGCTTTTATTTTATCCAATCATTGAGAAAGGATCAATATTTTCCGCAAAAACGGGGATCAGCTTGAACTTGAACGTGAAATCCTCGGCCTTGAATCTGTATTTTTCTGCCACACGGGGGCCGCAGGAGTTGGAACCTACTCCACTATGCCTCTTGTCTATGCAGAAAACCGTCTCCTTAAGAGGCTTCAGCTCATAGTTGTGTTTTGTCTTTGTGAGCATTTTCGGTGTGTAGTGGCTTGCGTTGAAGCTGATGTCATCCTCACACTTGAGTGCCATCAGACCGTGTCCCGCATAGGAATAGACCTGCGCCCACTTTGTACCGTTGTGTGCCATGTTTTCCTGAGGACGGATGTAATCTTCAAAGTGGTCGGATATGCTGCTTGTGTAAAGTCCTGTTTTCGATGCCAGATGCTTGTCTTCGTAGCTTTCCACGGGACCGCGTCCGAAATACTTGAGCTTTTCGGTGTCCTGCGGCATGGTGAGCATGACGCCGAAACGGGGAAGCTCGGGAACGTCTTTGCCGCACTTGACGTCAAAGTCAAAGGTGACCGCGCCGTCCGGGGTAAAAGTATAGGTAAGCTTGAAGCGCAGAATTTCACGTCTTGCCGCCGCACCCATTGAGATCTCGGTGGTGACTACTGCTTCGCTGTCAGACTTTGTCAGCTCGCAGCCCAGACAGGTGTTCACGGCGCGGTCCATGCCTATGTTGTACCACTCAACGCGGTTGTTTTTATCATTGTCCAGGGGTGCGTGCCAGATGTTGGGGACGATAGGCGCGGTAACAAGATCCCGTCCGTTGTCAATCACAGAGGTTATAAGTCCCGTGAAGCGGCTTACCGTGTAATGAGTGTTTCCTGCACTGATCTTTATTTCGTTGCCTGCAATTTCAGCCTTGACTGCCTGTTTTTTGGATTTTTCTGCCTTGTCGGGCAGCTCACTGAGTGTTATCTGATCAAATCCAAGCTCGTATCCGGGGGCTGACCAGGGCGTTGCGTAATTTGCCGTGAGAGAAAGATTCAGGTAGCTGAATCCGTCTGTTGTGTCAAAGTCAAAAGGAATTTCAAAGGTTCTCTGATGTTGAGGCTTTACAGCAGGGTTTGTAAAACGTCCCTGGGCGATGACTGTGCCGTTTCTCTCTACGTTCCAGCACAGATCGCAGTCGGAGAGGGAGGTGAAATAACGGCGGTTTTTGATCTTCAGCTTGCCCGTCTTTTTATCAAATGAGGTAACCTCAAAGGGCTTTTGCACCTGCTTCAACTCAAGCAGACCCGTGTGGGGAGTACGGTCGGGATAGACCAGGCCGTCACAGCAGAAATTGCCGTCGCTGGGAAAGTCTCCGAAATCTCCGCCGTACTTGTATTCAGGCGCGTTGTATATATCGCCGTCAGCAGATGCGTGATCTGTAAATTCCCAAACGCAACCGCCAAAGAAATTGTCGTTTGCCCAGATAAGATCCCAATATTCTTCAAGATCTCCGGGGCTGTTACCCATAGCGTGACAGTATTCGCAGAGATAGATCGGACGCTTTTCGGTCTTGAGAAGGGCTTTCAGCTCTCCGGTGGAGGGGTACATACGGCTGTAAATGTCGATGTATTGCGTATTTTCGGGCAGACCGCGTGCCGTCTGATCTTCGCAATGAACGAAGCATCCCGGCATTCTTTCGTGCAGATAATCTGCCATCAGGCGTTGATTTTTTCCGCACCCCGACTCGTTGCCGAGCGACCAGAAAATAACGCAGCCGTGATTTTTGTCCCTCTCGAACATACGCTGTACGCGGTCAAGATAGGATTCCGTCCACTCGTCGCTGTTTGTAAGCATTCCCCAATCTATCGTGTTCATTCCGTGAGTTTCAAGGTCTGTTTCGTCACAAACGTAGAAGCCCAGCTTATCGCAGAGAGTGAGGAATCTGGGATCGTTTGGATAGTGGCTCGTCCGCACCATATTGACATTGTGGCGCTTCATTATGTGCAGATCGCGGACCATGTGGTCATACGGGGTAGCCGCGCCCAGAACAGGATCGCTGTCGTGGCGGTTGACACCTCTTCCTTTGACCTTTTTTCCGTTGATATAAATAACACCGTTCTTTATTTCGTAGCGGCGCAGAGCGATAGGCAGGTAAATGACCTCGCTGCCACAGGTGATAAGGAGCGAATAGAGCCAAGGCTCCTCGTCGTTCCAAAGCTGAGGCTCGTCAACGACGATTTTTGCCTCTCCGTTTTTGTTTACAGAGATCTTTTTCTCGGCAACGACCTCTCCGTCGGGTGACAGGAGTTTTGCCGCGGCATCGGTCTCGCCGTTTGCACTCAGTTCAAGGTCGATGACCGCCTTTGAAAGATCCTCGGATACACTCTGACGGGCGTAAATATCCTCTATGTGCAGAGCGTCACGGTAGAGCAGATATACCTCGCGGAAGATTCCGCTGTAACGGAATTTGTCCTGATCCTCAAGATAAGAGCCGGTACACCACTTGAAAACGAGTACCTTTATATTATTCTCACCTGCGTGGAGGAAGGTGGTGATGTCCACCTCGCTGGTCATGTGGCTAACCTGACTGTACGCGGCGAATTTGTTGTTGACAAAGAGATAGAAGCAGGAATCTACGCCCTCAAAGTTGATGAAAACGGATTTTTTTGCCAACCTGTCCGCATCGACCATGAAATCTCTGTTGTAAAGGGCACAGGGATTGTTTTCGGGTATGTGAGGCGGATTTACGGGGAAGGGATAGTTGACGTTTGTGTAGTTTGGGGTGTCGTAGCCCTGTCTCCACTTTGTCTGCCAGCTCATGGGCACGGTCATTTTATCAAAGCCGTCGCATGTGAACCCGTCCGATGTAAAATCGTCGATGCGGTCGGCGTTTTCATAAAACTTAAAGTCCCAATCGCCGCACAGGGAAACAAAATTTTCAGATTCCGAACGAACGTCTCTCAAGGCTGACTTTTCGCTTGAGTGAGGTATGTAATAAGCTCTCGGCTCGGCACAGCCCACATGGAGAGATGAAAGGGATTTGTGGTAATCAAAAACAAAATTCATAAAAATCTCCTTTTTGGTTATTTGCTGACACAATACTATCACAAAGTGCCGTGACGCAATACTATCATAAAGTGCCGTTTTTGTCAAGGATTTTAAAAAAAATATTTACAAAACGGGAAGAATGTGATAAAATATATTGCGGTTTCGGAGTGCAAACTAAAAGTGCATTCCGTAAAATAAAATGAAAAGAAAAATTCTCAGAGAATTTACGGTGGGATTCGCCTCGGGACTTGTGGCTTGCGGCGCGATCTTCCTTGTTTTCCTTGAAGGTATCTGAAGCAAAAAAGGGCAAAGGACGGGCGATATGAGGCTGGATAAATTTCTTTCGAATATGGGAACAGCCAGCCGAAGCGAAGCGGCAAAGGCGGCGCGAGGCGGACTTGTTACCGTCAATTCCGTCCCTTGCCGTGACGTGTCAAAGCATATTGATCCCGAGAGAGACGTGATATACTTTAACGGCAAGCGCGTTACATACGAGAAATTTCGATATATTTTGCTGAATAAGCCCGACGGGGTGGTCAGTGCCACCGAGGACGGACGGGACAAGACCGTGCTCGATCTGCTTCCCGCAGAGCTTCGGAAATTCGAGCTTTTTCCCTGCGGAAGGCTTGATAAGCATACGCTTGGATTGGTGCTCATCACCGATAACGGCGACCTTGCCCACCGACTGCTGGCACCAAAGAGCCACGTAACAAAAAAATACCGTTACGAATCGAAATTTCCCCTCACCGACGAGGAAAAACGTACCCTGGAGGAAGGCACGATCCTCGACGACGGCTACGAAACCAAGCCGTCGGAAATTGAACTTTACGATGACAGAAAATCGGGTACTATCACCCTCACGGAAGGGAAGTACCACCAAATAAAACGAATGTTTGAGAGCGTGAACAACAAGATCACCTACCTTGAAAGAATTACTTTCGGACCTCTTACTTTGGAGGGCGTTCCCGAAAGAGGAGATTGGCGCTATCTTACCGAAAGTGAGATAGAAGCCCTTGAAAAACACGGAAAAAACTGACACCCAAAAGGAGTTTAAATATGGATATCATTCTTACACTCGCAAAAGAGCTTGGACTGCGTGAGGAACAGGTGACAAAAACGGTGGCGCTGATCGACGAGGGCAATACCATACCTTTTATTGCCCGTTACCGCAAAGAGGTCACGGGAAGCCTTGACGACACGGTTTTGCGTGATCTTGAAGAAAAGCTCAATTACCTGAGAAACATTGAAAAACGCAAAGAAGAGGTAAAAAACCTCATTGACGGTCAGGGTAAGCTGACGGAGGAGCTGATAGCCGCGATCGACGCCGCTCAGACACTCACCGAGGTGGACGACATCTACCGTCCTTACCGTCCCCACAGAAAGACCAGAGCCTCGGTTGCCCGTGAAAAAGGACTTGAGCCTCTCGCTCAGCTCATTCTCGAAGAACGTAAATCTTATTCACCTACCATCGAAGAAGAGGCTGAAGCGTACATAGACGCAGAAAAGGGAATTACAAGTGCAAAAGAGGCACTTGCAGGCGCTTGTGATATTATCGCAGAAGACATTTCGGACAATGCGGAATACAGAAAAAATATCCGCAGTCTTACATTCCGTCACGGCGTGCTTTCCTCAAAGGCGGCAACCGAGGAGGATACCGTTTACTCTCAGTATTATGAATACAGCGAGCCTGTAAAGGCAATTCCCGCCCACAGAATACTTGCCATCAACCGCGGTGAAAAGGAGGAGATCCTGAAGGTCAAGCTTGACGCACCAAAGGATATGATCCTCAATTATCTCTATGACTGTGTGATTCATAATTCCACTTCGCCTGCGGAAAAATATCTGACTGCCGCAATGGTAGATGGCTACGACCGCTTGATCGAGCCGTCTGTTGAGCGCGAGATCCGCTCGGATATGTTCGACGGCGCGTCGGAAAAGGCGATCGTGAACTTTGAAGTAAACCTGAAAAATCTGCTTATGCAGGCACCTCTCAAGGGCAAGACCGTCCTTGGATACGACCCCGGCTATCGCACGGGCTGTAAGCTGGCGGTGGTCGACAAGACGGGCAAGGTGCTTGACACTGCGGTTATCTATCCCACGAAACCCCAGGAGCGCATTGAGGAGAGTAAGAGAAAGGTGCTTGCTCTTATCAAGAAATACAACATCGACATCGTTGCTATCGGAAACGGAACGGCATCAAAGGAAAGCGAGATATTCATTGCGAACACGCTCAAAGAGCTTGATGGCAGCGTAAAATATGCTATGGTCAGCGAGGCGGGCGCTTCGGTTTATTCCGCATCAAAGTTGGGTGCGGACGAGTTCCCCGATTTCGACGTTACACAACGCTCGGCTGTATCTATCGCTCGCCGCTTGCAGGACCCTCTTGCAGAGCTTGTAAAGATCGACCCCAAGGCTATCGGAGTAGGGCAGTATCAGCATGATATGAAGCCCGCGCGCCTTGACAGCGCTCTCGGCGGCGTCGTTGAGGACTGCGTAAACAGTGTGGGCGTTGACCTTAACACTGCGTCTCATTCTCTCCTTTCTTATATCGCGGGAATTAACGCCACCACGGCAAAGAACATAGTTCACTACCGCGAGGAAAATGGTGAATTTACTTCACGTTCTCAGGTTCTCAAGGTGCCAAAGATTGGCGCCAAGGCATACCAGCAGTGCGCTGGATTCCTAAGGGTTCCCACATCAAAGCAGGTGCTTGACCGCACGGGTGTTCACCCGGAATCCTACGACGCGGCAAAGGCTCTGCTCGAAAAGTTCGGGTATACCGCCGCAGATGTGGCTGAAAGCAAGCTGGACGAGCTTCGCGCAAAGGCGAAGGAATACGGAATAAAGAAGCTTTGCGACGAGCTTGAGGTAGGTGAGCCGACCCTTATGGATATTATCGGCGAGCTTGAAAAGCCCGGCCGCGACCTGCGCGATTCAACCCCTGCGCCGATCTTGCGCGACGATATAATGGACCTGTCCGATCTGAAGCCCGATATGGAATTGGTAGGAACGGTGCGTAACGTTATCGACTTCGGCGCGTTCGTTGACATCGGAGTTCATCAGGACGGCTTGGTTCACATCTCAGAGATCTGCGACAGATACATAAAGCACCCCTCCGAGGTCCTTTCGGTGGGCGATATCGTCAACGTAAAGGTTCTCAAGGTGGACGTTCAAAAGAAGCGTATCAGCCTGACGATGAAGAATATTAAGAAAGCGTAAAGCAAATTTTGACATTTTTGTCGGCGATCCGACTGCTTTGTGCAAGTTGCACAAAGCAGTCGGCTAAAGTTTAGGCAAATAAACACTTTCATTTTCCGTTAATTTGTGGTAAAATGTATGGCGTAAACAAAGTACTATCGAACGGCCGAGGTGCCGTTCAGCCAAGGAGGATTATCAATGGCAAGCCTTTCCCTTAAGCATATTTATAAGAAGTATCCCGGCGGCGTAACCGCTGTTTCCGACTTCAACCTTGAGATCAAGGATAAGGAGTTCATCGTTTTCGTAGGACCTTCCGGATGCGGTAAGTCTACAACGCTCCGTATGATCGCAGGTCTTGAAGAGATCACCGAAGGTGAGCTTTTCATCGGCGACAGACTTGTAAACGACGTTGCTCCTAAGGATAGAGATATCGCGATGGTGTTCCAGAACTACGCGCTTTATCCTCATATGACGGTATTTGAG
>JAFQKA010000060.1 GCA_017397175.1 Clostridia bacterium
TGAGGACTGCGACTGCCACGAGCATCACCATCATCACGATGAGGACTGCGACTGCCACGAGCATCACCATCATCACAATGAGGACTGTGAGTGCCACGAGCATCACCATCATCACGATGAGGACTGTGAGTGCCACGAGCATCATCACCACCACGGTGAGGATTGTGACTGCCATGAGCATCACCATCATGATGATCACCACCATGACGAAAACTGCACTTGCGGCTGTCATGACCACGACCATCATCACCACCACGCCGACGAGGTATTTACAAGCTGGGGTGTTGAGACCACGAAGAAATTCAGCATGGACCAGATCAAGGCGATCCTTTGTGAGTTTGCCGAGTCTGACAAATACGGAATGGTGCTCCGTGCAAAGGGCATAGTTCAAAACGAGGACGGAAGCTGGATACATTTTGAT
Source organism: Clostridia bacterium (assembly GCA_017397175.1). Lineage (GTDB taxonomy): Bacteria > Bacillota > Clostridia > Oscillospirales > CAG-272 > SIG710. Next base: position 422 of record JAFQKA010000060.1, read on the forward strand.
TACGTTCCCGGTGAGCCGGACGTAAGAAAAGGAAGCGCGGACGTTATAGGAAGACTTTGCGTTATCGGCGCGAAGCTTGACAAAGAGGCAATAGCAGAAAGGTTTGGCGCATAATATGACGGCAAATATTCCCGTATATTTGTTCACGGGATTCCTTGAATCGGGCAAGACAAAGTTCATTCAGGAGTCCATGGAAGATAAAAAATTCAACTCGGGCGATAAAACTCTCCTGCTTGTTTGCGAGGAGGGTGTGGAGGAATACGATCCCGAGGCGTTCTGGGGACAGAACGTGTATTTCAAATACGTTGAAAATGAATCCGAGCTTACCCGTGAATTTTTGGAGGCTGTAACAAAGGAGCATAGACTTGACCGCGTTGTGGTCGAGTACAACGGTATGTGGCAGTTAAAGACCTTTTATGCCGCCATGCCCGAAAGCTGGGGAATCTTCCAGCAGCTTGCCTTTTTTGACGGATCTACATTTTCTTCTTACAATGCAAATATGCGCTCTCTGGTGGTAGACAAGATCCAGGACGCCGAGATGGTCGTTTTCAACCGTGCGGACAGTCCTGCCGTCAACCAGGAGGAGTTTCACAAGATAGTTCGCGGACTTAACCGCGGTGCTACCATCGTTTACGATTACCCCGACGGAAAGATCGAATACGACGAGATCGAAGATCCGCTGCCCTTTGACAAGGAAGCACCCGTGATCGAGATCGCGGACGAGGATTACGCTCTTTGGTACCGTGATCTTTCCGAGGATATGAAAAGCTATATCGGCAAGACCGTCAAGGTAAAGGGCTTGGTTTCAAGAAATCCCGAGCTTGACGACAGATCTTTTATTATCGGCCGTCCCATTATGACCTGTTGCGCGGACGACATTGCGTACAGCGGACTTGTTTGCCATCTGCCCGAAAAGACGGGCCTGAAAACAGGCGAGTGGGTTACGGTGACTGCCAAGATATCTTACGAATCCTGCGTTCTTTATACGGGCAAGGGACCTGTGCTTTACGCTGATTCCACTTCCTTTGCGGTGAAGCCCGAGCGCGAGGTGGCAACCTTTTATTGATTCGGATCCCCTAAAAAATAAGCAGAGGCCTGTGGCCTCTACGGGAGGATAAATGAAGCATTATTTTATAATAAACCCCGCCGCCGGGCAGGGAAAGGCTCAGAACGAGTTAAAGGAAAAGATTATTTCCGCGGCAGAAAAAAACAGCATAGAATACGAAATATACCATACAACTTGTGTGGGTGACGCGGAAAGATTTGTCCGCTCTGTCTGCTCGGATCTGACCGAAAAGGCAAGATTTTATGCCTGCGGCGGCGACGGCACCCTCAGTGAGGTTGGAAACGGCGCTTACGGCTGCGAAAACGCAGAGATAACGGTTATTCCCGTGGGAACGGGAAACGATTTTGTCCGCAATTTTGATCACTCGGAGCTTTTTGTTGACATTGACGCGCAGATCTGCGGTGAGGCGGTGTCGACCGACGTTATAAAGTACAACGACCGCATAGCGGTGAATATGATAAATATAGGCTTTGACTGCTACGTGGCAAAGCGCATGACTGCCATAAAGCGTCACAAGTGGGTCCCTCGGGGATCCGAATACATAGCGGCGCTGGTTATCGAATTTTGCCGCAAGTCGGGAGTAAAATTTTCCTCTGTCGCACTTGACGGTGAGGACGTGGGCGAGAACGCTTTCTTGCTGGGCTGTCTCGGAAACGGAAGCTTTTGCGGCGGCGGATTCAAATGCGCTCCCGTGGCAAGTCTGACCGACGGAGAACTTGACATTTGTCTTGTGCGTAACATGAACATTTTCAAGTGCCTCAAGATCATCGGAAAATACAAGAAAGGCACGTTTCTCACCGACCCGCTTGCCCTGAAAAATATTATATACAAAAAGATCAGATCCGCCCATATGACCTTTGGCGGAGATGGTCAGCTCGTCAGCTTTGACGGAGAGATAGTTCGAGTTAAGGAGCTGAAGATTGAGGTGGCTCCACGTGCGATGAACGTGTCGTTGCCCTGCGGTATTTCACTGCCGTCAAAGAAAGCAGAGGCTCAGAGCGTATGACAGTGCTCATTCTGTCAGATACTCATAAAAACAAGGACCGTTTGAAAAAGGTTCTTGAGCTTCACCGTGACGCGGATGCCGTGATACACCTCGGGGACGGATATTCGGATTTTTTTGGGATTGATCTTGGAAATATTCCGCTTTTTCGTGTAAGAGGTAACTGCGACGAGGAATCGGACGCCTTCGGTACTCTTTCGGACGAGGAGCTGATAGAGCTTGGCGGCAAAAAAATATTGATGGTTCACGGACACCGCCACGGTGTGAAATTCGGCCTCGCAAAGGCGGCGACCTACGCTGTGTCGAAGGATGCGGATATATTGCTTTACGGTCACACCCACGTGCCGCGGGAGGTTTATCTGAGAGAGGGCGACAGGGCAGGAGTAAAGCTGCTCCAAAAGCCCCTTTGGATATTCAATCCCGGAAGTCTGGGAAGTCCGAGAGAGGGAATGCCATCATTTGGCGTTCTGACCATAAAGGACGGGCAGGTGCTTCTCAGTCACGGAAAGATCGGCTACTAAAAAATCCCCCTTGCCTGTGGCAAGAGGGATTTGAAAATTGTTGCTAAATCAGATCTCTTCCTCTGCGGGAGCTTCAGCGGCGGCCTTGAGCGCCTCGTCATAAGCGGCGAGAACGGCACTCTCAAGCTTCGCGCGGAACTCCGCGTTGATGGGGTGAACGATGTCACGGTATGTGTCATCGGGGTTCTTTCTGCTGGGCATTACGATGAACATTTTGTCCCTTGTCTGAATTACCTTGATGTCGTGCATTGCCAGCTGACCGTCGAAGGTGAGGGAAACGACTGCTTTCATGGGTCCTTCATCGAACAATTTTCTTACTTTTACGTCTGTTATTTCCATTTTTTATTACCTCCGTGTAAAAATGTACTTTTTTATCATATGAATATATTATACAGGTTATTTTTGATACTTATTCAACCGAACTATTATATTTGTATGAACGAGAGTGAAATTTGAGTGAAAATTTTGTTCCTCATTTGGGCGGTCTTTTCACAAAACCGTCACAAACGCGGCGTTTTCTGCCGCGAGCAAACAATTTTTGAGAAAGGTACGGGCTTTTATGTCGGTCAACAATACACATCTGGGAAGTAGCGAGATCTCATGCCGCCTTGAAAAATGCCAAAGCGTATTTTTTATCGGTGCGGGCGGAATCAATATGTCATCTCTGGCTCTGATCACAAAGAACAGAGGTCTGAGAGTTGGCGGATCGGACAGGACCAAGACCGCTCTCACCGAAAAGCTGGAGCGCGCGGGTATTGAGATGCACTACGGTCACGACGTTTCAAACGTTCGCGGATATGATGCGGTGGTCTATACCGTTGCGATCTCTCCCGATAATCCCGAATATAAGTATGCCATTGAAAACGGGCTTTTGTGCATTTCGAGAGCCGATTATCTGGGCTTTGTCATGACCGCCTGGGAAAGACGGATCGGCATTTGCGGTATGCATGGAAAGAGCACCTGCACGTCAATGTGCGCTCAGGTATTTCTTGATGCGAACACAGATGCTACGGTGCTTTCGGGTGCCGAGCTTGACATAATGGACGGCGCGTACCATATCGGGCAGGGTAAGGATTTCATTTTCGAGGCCTGCGAATATATGGACTCATTTCTTGATTTCAATCCTACCATTGCGGTTGTGTTGAACATCGAGATGGATCACGTGGATTATTTCCACTCAATGGGGCAGATCTACGGCTCTTTTGCACGATTCGCGGCGATCACGGGCGAGAACGGCTATGCTGTTGCCAATTTCGACGACGAGGACGTTCGGAACGCTCTCAAGGATTACCGCGGTCATATTATAACCTTTGGTGTAAACGAAGGCGCGGATTTTTGCGCGGTAAATATTGAATATCATATGGGCAGGCCTGCGTTTGACGTGCTCAGAAACGGCGAGTTCCTTTGCCGCGTTGAGCTGTCGGTGGCAGGTGAGCACAACGTTTATAACGCATTGGCGACGGCTGCTGCTGCCACCCTTTGCGGAATTTCGCCCGAGGATATTGAGCTTGGACTTCGCCGCTATCACGGTGCAAAGCGCAGAATGGAGCTTAAAGGCTTTTTGAACGGTGCGCCCGTTTACGACGATTACGGACACCACCCCACCGAGGTCAAGACCACACTTGAAGGCGCTTCACACATGGGCGAGCGCCGCCTTTGGGCAGTATTCCAGCCTCACACATATTCCCGCACGGCGGCTCTTTGGGACGATCTTGTGCGCTCCTTTGACAGCTGTCACAGAGTGATCTTTGCCGACATTTACGCGGCAAGAGAAACCGATACTCTCGGTGTCAGTGCCGAAAAATTGGCTCAGGCTCTGGGTGAGCGCGGGCTCTATCTTGGCTCAAACGAGGAGATAGCAAAATATCTGAAAGCTAACGTGGAAAAAGAAGATCTTGCAGTAGTTATGGGCGCGGGTGATATCTACAAGCTCTACGACCTGCTTGATCTTACGGAGGATGCAAAATGACCGAGGGGTATAACGCGATAGCCTCGGTGTATGATAAATTCAACGCCGAGATAGACTATAAAAAGTGGGCGGATTTTATTGAGGCGGTATTTGACCGTCATCTTGAAAAGCGTCCCGAGCTTGTACTGGATCTTGCCTGCGGAACCGGAAGAATGACCCGCGAGCTGTCACGCCGCGGCTACGATATGATCGGTGTCGACGGCTCTGAGCAGATGCTTTCGGTGGCCTGCGACGGCAACTACGATGAGGACCTGAACAAAATTTACGAGATCCTCTATTTGCTCCAGGATATGCGATCCTTTGAGCTTTACGGCACGGTGGGCGCGGTGGTGTGCTGTCTTGACAGCGTAAATTATCTGACCGAGGACGGCGATCTTGAAAAGACCTTTCGGACAGTCCACAATTATCTTGATCCCGACGGACTTTTCCTCTTTGATGTGAACAGCCCTTATAAGTTCAGAGAGATCTACGGTTATAATTCGTACATTCTTGAGGACGAGATCGACGGGTGCAGCGTTTATTGCGGCTGGCAGAACAGCTTTGACGAGAAGACGGGAATTTGCGACTTTTATCTTACGCTTTTTTCGGAAAACGAGGACGGGACGTATTCTCGCTGCGAGGAAGAACAAAGGGAAAAAATGTACACCTTGGAAGAGCTGAAGGGCGCACTTGAAACGTGCGGATTTGAGTTTATCGGCGCGTACTCGGGCTACGGCTTTGAGGCGGTCGACGAGAAGACCGAGCGGTATTATATTGCTGCAAGAGCAAAAAAATAAAAGAGGTTTTGGAAATGAGTAAAGCAACGATTCTCAGGGCGATGACCCGCGACGGAAGCGCCAGGATCCACGTTATAAATTCGAAGGCGATAGTAAATTCCGCCATCGAGAAGTTTGGTACCGCCCCAACTGCCACGGCAACTCTCGGCAGATTGCTGACAGTTACCTCTATGATGGGCGCTATGATGGGAAATAAGGACGATTCTATCACCGTGAATTTCCGCGGCGACGGACCTGCCGGCTCGGTGCTGGCGGTTGCCGATTATTACGGAAACGTCAAGGGCTATATTCAGAATCCTGCCGTTGATCTTCCGCTGAAGTCAAACGGAAAGCTGGACGTTGGCGGTGCTATCGGACGCGGAACGCTGAACATTGCGCGTTACGTCAGCGGTGAGGAGCCTTACGCAGGCTCTACCGAGATCGTCAGCGGAGAGATCGCAGAGGATATTGCCGACTACTATGCGAGAAGTGAGCAGGTGCCAACGGTCTGCGCGCTGGGCGTGCTTGTTGACACCGACTGCTCTTGCCGCGCGGCGGGCGGCGTTATGGTTCAGCTTTTGCCCTTTGCGGACGATCAGACGGTTGATCTTATCGAGCGCAACGCGGCGGAATTGAGCCGTGTGTCAAGTCTTTTTGACCAAGGTCTTACGAACGAGCAGATAGCTCAGATCGCGCTTCGTGATATTCCTTTCGACGTGTTTGACGAGCTTGAGGTTGAATATAAGTGTAACTGTACCCGCGAGAAGATGCGCGGTGCGCTTGAGAGCCTGAAGCCCGAAGAGGTCTACGAGATGCTCTCCGAGCAGGTGGCAGAGGGCAAGCCCGAGGAACTTGATTTCTATTGCCGATTCTGCGGAAAACACCACGTTTTTGGCCGTGCGGAGATCGACGGTATTTTCAAAAAATGATTTTCAAACAAAGCGGGGACGAAGTGTCTCCGCTTTTCAGCGTTTTTTTGGACGGTGGAAACAGCGAAAAAATAATTTGAAAAAATTTCAAAAAGGTATTGACAAACAGGGGTTTAGGTGATATAATATCAAAGTCGCCACAAAGGAATGGCATGGCGACGGCTAACTTGGAAGCATAGCTCAGTTGGGAGAGCATCTGCCTTACAAGCAGAGGGTCATAGGTTCGAGCCCTATTGTTTCCACCAGCTTGGCCCGGTAGTTCAGTTGGTTAGAACGCTAGCCTGTCACGCTAGAGGTCAGGGGTTCGAGTCCCCTTCGGGTCGCCA
>JAFQKA010000061.1 GCA_017397175.1 Clostridia bacterium
ATTACGTTTATCAGACGACCCCCTTTGATATTTCGCAGATCAAATAACAAAAAACGACGGCTATGCCGTCGTTTTTTATTATTTTGCTTCCCTTATCATTTGACGAAGTAATTCGTCTGTCTCGTCCGACATGGAAATCACATCATAGTCCACCGACACGATGTTTACATCGGAATATATCCTTTTTACGAGGTCTATCAGGGCCTTTTCATCGGAATCGTCATTGAGAGGCTGATTACATACTATATTCTTTACGCCGCTTTCGGAAAGCGCCAGCATTTCCGCCGCCAGAAGTCGGCTCTCACCCTTTTGTTCACCCTGACCTACATGCTTTTCCGCCAACGCCAAGGTGTCCTCAAAAGGCGTCATAGGCGCAAAATCGGAATTTTCCTTTACCATGCGGATAATGTCGTTCTTTTTCCTGTACATAAAGCTATAAAGGAACTTGTACGCAATATATCTGATAAGGTTTCCCTTACATTCCTTCATGCTGTCGTGAATAGTATAAAGGATAGAATCTAAAAGTCCCGGCACCACTACCTCCGCGCCCTCGCACATGAGAAAATCTTCAAGGCAGTTGTTGCCCAAAGGAGAATACTTGACGTAAAGCTCGCCAACAATTCCAACCCTTGCAACGGGACGCTTTTCAAGCTCGATAGCTGCAAAATCACGAACGATCTGTCTGAAATTTTCCTTTACGCGGCGGTATTCAATGACGCCATCCGAGCCAAGCTCACGTCCCAGCCGTCTCTGCCACCTTGAAATAAGATCGTCGCAGGAACCTTCATTTTTCTCGTATGGCTTGCACTGATTTGAAAGAGACATCATAAGGTCTCCGTAGAGAACAGCGTAAATTATTCCGTGGAGCTTCTTCGAATCAAGAACGAATCCCGGGTGCTTTTCAAGTCCTGCAGAGCTGAGGGAAATAACGGGAACGTTCTCAAATCCCGCGCTTTCGAGAGCAGATCGAAGCAGATGAAGATAATGAGCCTCGCCCATTCCGCCTGTGCAGAAGAACAGAAGCGCCGTGCGCTGTGAATCATAGCGTCCGCTTTTCAGCGCGGACAAAAACTGACCTATGACCATAACAGCCGAATAGCAAGCGTCCTCGCCTGCATATTTAAGACCTGTCTCCACCACCTCGCGGCCGTTGTTTGACAGGATCTCCACGTTGTATCCATAGGTGCTCAGAACGCTGCCCACCAAGGAAAAATGCAAGGGCAGCATTGTCGGAATGAGTATTTTATGGCTCTTTATCATTTTTTGAGTAAAAGGAATATATTTCGTCTCCATTTTGCACTCTCCGTTTCTCGGCAAAATGCCTGTTGATCTTTCTATCACGTATTGTACCATGAACCGAGACTTTTTTCAAGTGGAAAAAAGTCAAAAAGCTCAAATAAGGTTGACTTTTCCTTTTTTTAGGTATATACTGTTCTCTTGCAGGGAAGCGAGTACCGCTTCCCCCGATTTTCGGTCAAAAGGAGGACGCGGTCATGGAGATCGACAAAAGAAATCTGCTTACCGAAGGCAATATTGTAAAAAAGCTGATCCTTTTTGCCGTTCCTCTTTTTATCGGGAATCTTTGCCAACAGCTTTACAACACCGCCGATGCGGCAATCGTGGGAAAGTATCTTGACAAGACCGACTTAGCGGCTGTAAACTCGTCGGGATCTCTGATATTTATGCTTGTCAGCCTGTTTTTGGGAATTTCCGTGGGCGCGGGCGTTGTAATATCCAAATATTTCGGCGCGCAGGACGAGAAAAATCTCAAGATCGCAGTTCACACCACCATGGCGTTCGGAATCGTGGCAGGTGTAGCGTTGACGGTCTTTGGGGTTCTGTTTACACCTCAGATCCTGAGGCTGATGAAGACCCCCGACGAGGTGTTGCCAAAATCCATTATCTACTTCAGAATATATTTTTACGGCTCGATCCCAAACGTCCTTTATAATATTGCCTCGGGAATCATGCGTGCGGTGGGCGACAGCCGAAGACCCCTTTACTATCTGATGGCGTCAACGGCGCTGAATATCGTCCTTGATATTCTTTTCATCGGTGGACTGGGATACGGCATTGGCGCGGCGGCCTTCGCCACGATCCTCTCGCAAATGCTCAGCGCGATCCTGTGCTGTTACCGACTGCTTACTTGCCGTGACGTCTATCGCGTGAACGTCAAAGAGATAAGATTTAACGGCCCTATGCTCCGTCAAATAGTCAGCTTCGGCCTGCCATCTGGTATCCAGAACTCTGTTATCGCCCTGGCAAACGTTTTCGTTCAATCAAATATCAACGGCTTTGGGGACAGCGCCATGGCAGGTTGCGGAAGCTACTCAAAGATCGAAGGCTTTGCGTTTCTGCCCATCACCTGCTTTGCAATGGGTCTGACCACCTTTGTAGGACAGAATCTGGGCGCGAAAAAGCACGACCGAGTAAAAAAGGCCACAGCATTTGGAATCACCACGTCAATGGTTTTGGCGCAGATCATCGGAATGACCATTGCCCTGTTCGCTCCGTTCTTTATAAGAATATTCTCGGACGATCCGCTTGTCATCGACTACGGTGTCAGACAGGCGCAGATTGCCCCGCTCTTTTATTTTCTGCTTTCCTTTTCCCACTGTATTGCGGGAATTCTGCGCGGCGCGGGAAAGGCAACGGTGCCTATGTTTACCATGCTGGCGGTCTGGTGCGTGGGACGAGTTACGTATATAACGGTGGCATTGAAGTTCATATACGATATCAGGGTTGTCTTTTGGGCATACCCGATCACCTGGGCTGTAAGCTCCTTGATCTTCCTTATTTACTTCCTCAAGGTGGATTGGATACATACCTTTGACCGAATGGAAGAGAAGAAAAAATAAAAAGGACGGAGATCCGTCCTTTTTATTTTTTCGGCTTTCCTTTAAATATTAGCGCCGCAAGATAGCCAAAGCACAGAGCGGCAGCGGTTCCTCCCGCGGCGGCGGTGAGGCTGCCCGTGAGAGCGCCAAGAAGTCCTCGCTCGTCGACCGCCTCGCGCACGCCCTTTGACACAAGATAGCCAAAGCCCGTCAAAGGCGTTGCCGCTCCCGCACCCGCCAGATCGAGAAGCGGCTTGTAAAGGCCAACGGCGCCCAAAATAACGCCTGCTACAACGTAAGTCACCAAAATTCTGGCAGGTGTCAGATTCGTTTTATCTATCAAGACCTGCGCGATAATGCAAAATATTCCACCCACGAAAAACGCCCAAATATAATCGGATATTCCTCCCATTTTATTAGCTCCTTTCGCTTTCTATTCGCAGAAGATGGGCAATGCCGGGAATCGCCAACCCCTGCTTTATACTGTCGGGGCTCATAAGCGCGCCCGTACCTAAGATCAGCATATTATTTATCTCTCTCAACTCAACCTTGGGCAAAAGATAGGACGCCAGCACCACCGCAGAGCAGCCACACCCCGAGCCCCCCGCGTGCATATCCTGCCCGTTGCGGTCGTATATCAGCATACCGCAGTCGGTCAGGCGTTCGTCGGTCTCGTAACCCTCGATCGAAAGAAGATCCCGCAATATCGAATTGCCCTCAAAGCCAAGATCCCCTGTGACTATAAGGTCAAAATCGTTCGGCTCACTTCCGCTTTCCGTGAAGTACCGCACCAAAGTGTCAAGCGCCGCAGGTGCCATGGCCGCGCCCATGTTTGTCATGTCGGTAACGCCCTTTTCTACCGAAATACCGGGAAGTGCCTCGGTGATCTTTGCTTTTCCGCTTCCCTGAAGTGCCGACCTCGTAATAAACAAACCCGATCCTGTCACCGTCCACTGAGAGGTAGGTGCTCGTTGTGCGCCGTATTCAAGAGGAGTTCTGAACTGCCGCTCGGCAGAACAGTTGTGAGAGGACGTGACCGAGGCGCAATGATCAAAAATGCCGGTTGTCGTCATGATTGAGGACAGCATCAGCCCCTCGATTGCCGTGGAACACGCGCCGTACAGCCCGAAATACGGAATATCGTAATCAAGAAGCCCGTAGGACGAGCCTGTGCATTGATTTATCAGATCCCCCGCAAAAAGTGCGCCTATATCGGCCTCACGAAGTCCCGATTTGCTCAAAGCTACCCCGAGACACTGCCTTTGCATTTCGGATTCAGCCTTTTCCCAGGTGTCCTGACCGAATCTGTCGTCCTCGCAATGAAGATCAAACAACGTGCCAAGCGGTCCCTCGTATTCCTGCTTTCCTACTGCCGACGCGGCACAGAGGATCTCGGAATTTAATTTGATCACAGCACTTCCCATAAAATATCACCTTTTCCCGTCTGTTTTGGTATTATTTTACCCGCAGGGGATTTTTTTATGCAAATTTATTGACTTTCACTCCCAAATGATGTATAATGAACTCGCCAAACAAATTTAATAGATCTAAAAAATGGGTATTTTGCCGTGGGTGAACTATACCTTTTTTCTCGTATGGCTTTTTTGAATTTGGTAAAAAGCAAATTCCAAATAGGCATGCGGGATAAATACCCTCTTTCTATTAAATTTGTTTGGCGACAATCGGAGTTTGCTTTTTCGGTGTGCTGACTTCGGTTGGCGCACTTTTTTTATTTTATTTAATTTTAGGAGGTATTTACTTATGTTCAACAACATCGGAAGCAAATTCAAAATTTTGGCAAAAATCTATTTTTGGGTTTTGACCATCGGATCAATCGGCACAAGCTTGGTCATGCTGATAATTGACACTGGAATGTTTCTATATATCGGCTTGCCCTGCCTGGCCGGTCCTTTTATTGCATGGCTTTCCGCTTTAGGTCTGTATGCCATCGGCGAAGTGATCGATACGCTTCACACTATTGCAGCTAACACAAGAAGAGCATCTATTGCCGGCAATGACGGAATCGTAAAATCCCAAGTACAAACACAGGCTGAAGATGAAAGACTTAAGAAGCTCGAAACTCTTCGCGCTCAGGGACTTATTTCCGAAGAAGAGTTCAAACAGGCTGCCACAAAACAGCAGTGAGGTTCAAAACATGGACAATATAGTTTATAACGAGCAAAATAAAGTTTCTTTCAGAACACCGATCATCATCCTCTCGCTCGTTGGGCTGATTCTCAGCATTTTAAGTTGTATTGAATTTTTCGCATACTATGATAGAATCTATATCTCTGGTGATTATTCTTATGAATTGATCGTGAAGCTCCCAACCGGCCGTGGGTGGTTCAATCTATTGTTAGGAATAGCGCCGTGTATTTTGCTTGTACTCTATATACTGAAATTTCACAAAGCATTCAAAGCAACAATTCTTGTTCCTGTAATTTTCGGATCAATAGCGTTCGAATCAGTGTTAGGAATATTTGATCAATATGTTCATAGCGGAATGTACGGAGCTCCCCTTAATTTTAGTGTTCTGCTCACTGATATGGCGATTATTGTTGCCTTTGGATTAGCAACCTTTAGTGCATTAAAAGGATTTCCTAAAAAGATTTTACCTATTATAGCAATAGGGGTAGGATTCCTTACAGAAGTATTATCATTATTTGATTTTTTACGGTCTATTGAATGGTATCTGGAATCCAATATGTACCTTTATCTTTTCACTTATCCCATTAGTATTTTGGGGGCAATAGCCTTTTATGCCGCTCTATTGTTATTTGTTCTGAAAAATAGGATTCCTGCTATTATTTCTGTACTTCCGAAAAAAGAAAAGAAAACATCGGAAAAAAAGAATCCTGAACAAGCATTAAAAGTTTTGAGAGACAAGCTTTACTCCGGTAAGATCACCGAAGAAGAGTACCAAGCCAAGAGAGCCGAAATCATCAACAATCTTTAATCCAAAACTTAAAGGTGACCTGCGCGCAGGTCACCTTTTCCTTTTGTTTTATTTCAAGCAATATTTTTTATGCAAAAGAGAACAAAAATCCCCAAGCCCCTTGAAAAATCAGGGATTTTGAGTTAAAATAAGTCAAACGATTTTTCGGAGGTCTCATATGAATATCAGAGAAGAATCCCTCAAAAAGCACTACGAATGGAAAGGTAAGATAGAGGTCATCGCCCGCTGTCCTGCGGAAACCCGCGAGGATCTGTCCCTTGCCTACACCCCCGGCGTTGCCGAGGCTTGCCTTGAAATAAATAAGGATATTGACAAATCCTACGAGCTGACCCGCCGTTCAAACCTGGTAGCAGTTGTGACCGACGGCACTGCCGTTCTCGGCCTTGGAGACATCGGTCCCGAGGCGGGAATGCCCGTAATGGAGGGCAAGTGCGCCCTTTTCAAGAAGTTCGCGGACGTCGACGCTTTCCCAATCTGCGTGCGATCCAAGGACGTAGACGAAATCGTCCGCACGGTCAATCTCATTGCGGGAAGTTTCGGCGGAATTAACCTTGAGGACATCAGCGCACCTCGTTGCTTTGAGATCGAAAAGCGTCTCAAAGAGACCTGCGACATTCCCGTTTTCCACGATGACCAGCACGGCACGGCTATCGTTGTTGCCTCCGCCCTCATCAACGCCCTCAAGCTCGTAAAAAAGGAGATTGGAAGCGTAAAGGTGGTCATCAACGGCGCGGGTTCGGCGGGCATTGCCATCGGCCGCCACCTGATGAACCTCGGTGTCAAGCACCTTACTATGGTCGACCGTTTCGGCATCATCTGCGAAGGTATGGATGATCTGAACCCCGCACACGCAGAGATCTCAAAGGTCACTAACCGAGAAAAGCTGACGGGAACTCTTGCCGACGCTATGAAAGGTGCTGACGTGTTCATCGGTGTTTCGGCCCCCGGCGTGGTTTCCCCCGAAATGATAAAGAGCATGGCAAAAGATCCCATCGTGTTCCCCATGGCAAATCCCACCCCGGAAATTATGCCCGACGAGGCAAAGGCGGCGGGTGCGCGTGTTGTGGGAACGGGTCGCTCGGATTTCCCCAACCAGATAAACAACGTCCTCGCCTTCCCCGGAATTTTCCGCGGTGCGCTGGACTGCCGTGCATCCTGCATAAACGAAGAAATGAAGGTAGCGGCTTCCTTGGCGCTGGCTTCTCTTATTCCCGATGATGAGCTTTGCGAGGACAACATTATTATCACCGCTCTTGACCGCAAGGTCGCACCCGTTGTGGCAAAGGCAGTGATCGACGCCGCCCGCAAAACAGGAGTTGCGAGAAGATAAAATAAAACCGCAGAGACTCGCGTCTCTGCGGTTTTATTTTATCTGATTCCGTACTTTTCGATAACGTAGTCCATGTCCTTGTCACCTCTGCCCGAGAGGTTGATAAGAACCGAGCCGCGTCCCATACGTTGAGCCAGCTTGATACCGTATGCCACGGCGTGTGCACTCTCGAGTGCGGGGATAATACCCTCCATTCGAGAAAGCTTGTAGAATGCGTCGATAGTCTCCTCGTCGTCAATAACGTCGTACTGAACTCTGCCCAGATCGCGCAAAAATGCGTGTTCGGGACCCGATGAGGGATAGTCAAGACCCGAAGAAACCGAGTAAACGGGAGCAGGATCGCCGTTCTCGTCCTTGAGCATGACGGAATTGAAGCCGTGCATAACACCCTCTTCTCCGTACTGAAGGCTCGCCGCGTGGTCGCCCAGCTTGGGACCGCGTCCCAGAGGCTCGATACCATAGATATCAACGGGATCATTTAAGAATCCCGAGAAGAAGCCTGCCGCGTTTGAGCCGCCGCCGACACAGGCAACGATAGCATCGGGAAGCTCGCCTGTCATGCCGATAAACTGCTCTCTCGCTTCCTCGCCCACAACGTGCTGGAAGTCACGAACCATTAAGGGGAAAGGATGAGGACCTACAACACTTCCGATACAGTAAATGCAGTTCTTGTAGTCCTGCGCATATGCCTCAAATGCCGCGTCAACCGCTTCCTTGAGGGTCTGAAGGCCCTCGGTAACTTCGATGACGTTTGCACCCAGAATCTTCATTCGCGCTACGTTGGGAGCCTGCTTTTTAATGTCCACCGCGCCCATGTAAATGTCACACTCAAGACCGAAATATGCCGCCGCGGTGGCAAGCGCAACACCGTGCTGACCTGCACCCGTCTCGGCTATGACCTTCTTCTTGCCCATGTACTTTGCAAGAAGTGCCTCGCCCATGCAGTGATTGAGCTTGTGAGCGCCCGTGTGGTTCAGATCCTCACGCTTGACGTAGAGCTGAACGTTTCCGATACTGGTCGAAAGTCTTTCAAGATAAGAGATAGGCGTGGGTCTGCCCTGAAATTCGCGGCGGATCCTTCTCAGCTCACCAACGAATTTACTGGACTTTGCGATAGTAAAATACGCCTCGGTGATCTCCTCCATTGCCTTTTTAAGCTCGTCGGAGATATAAGCTCCGCCGTATTTTCCGAAATAGCCGTCGCGGCTGGGATACTGCTTTAAATATGTTTCAAAATCAATTCCTTTGAATACCATTTTATGTTCCTCCGTTTATATGTAAGAAAATTTATTCAAATTATTTCACGGCAAGATCGCCATCGTCTGTCAAGCTTCATTTTTTCCTCCAAAAAACAAAAAATCCGAGTATCGATAAGATACTCGGGACGAAGCCAAAGCTCGCGGTGCCACCCGATTTGAATGAAAACATTCCTCTCTGTGCATACACATGATATGCTTGCCCTGTAACGGGAGACACCCGTCGAAGCCTACTGACAGTTGCGTTCGGTTCGCCCTTGGAAGCCCATTCCCCATATCCCCGACTGCCGCGATCGCACCGCCTGCGGCTCTCTTTGAATCGGTTGTGATAGAGTACTCTTCTTCCTCATCGGTTTAGGGTATTATACCGCCCTTTTCTTTTTTTGTCAAGGGATTTGAGTAAAAAAACGAAAAAAAACGAAGTTCGGGGGCTTGATCGAGGAATATTTTGCGAACTTTTGAAACAAAATAAGAAAAAAGACTTGACAAAAGGATAATTTTGTGATAGAATTTCGGGGTCGGCACGGAGAGATGGCTGAGTTGGTCTAAGGCGCACGACTGGAAATCGTGTTTGGGCTAATACCCCAACAAGAGTTCGAATCTCTTTCTCTCCGCCA
>JAFQKA010000062.1 GCA_017397175.1 Clostridia bacterium
CTTCTCCCGTGACGACGCAGGTAAGTTCCTCAACGCTTACTACGATGCAAAGATCTTCGAGAACGATCCTTTCGCTAAGCTTGACCAGACAGGTGTTGGTAAGCTGATGAACATGGCTATCACTCTCGGCCGTCCCGTAAACAAGAACCTCCATGTAGGTATCTGCGGTGAGCACGGTGGTGACCCCACATCCGTTGAGTTCTGCCATAACATCGGTCTCGACTATGTATCCTGCTCTCCCTTCAGAGTACCGATCGCTCGTCTTGCAGCAGCACAGGCAGCTATCAAGGGCTGATCTGAGTAATTAGATTTATAAAACAAAATTATCCGCCCGAAGATATTCGGGCGGATTTCTATTGTATTTCTCCGATTTTGTGATATAATGTTATTAAAAATTAAAGCATTGCGTTCACTAAAAGGTGGTAATTATGAAAAAGACCTATATAACATCTATGCCTGACCATATTGGTGCTTTTTTAAAGGCAAGCGAGTGTTTTTCCTCTTTGGGAATCAATATAACTCGAGTGAATTATAATAAGGCTATTGATTCTCATATATTGTTTATTGATGCCGATGGTACGGAGGAGCAACTCAAAAAAGCAGATCTTGAGCTCGAGAAAATCGGATATTTGGGGAATGATAGTAATGACAAAACAAGCGTTGTCTTGTTGGAATTTTGTTTAAAAGACGTTCCGGGAAGCGTAACTGACGTTCTCAAGCTTATAAGTGAATTTAATTTTAATATTTCTTACATAAGCTCACAGGAGAACGGAACGGATTATCAATACTTTAAAATGGGATTATACGTTGATGATTCTGATAAAATTGCTTGTTTTTTGAGTCAGGCAGAAAAGCTGTGCAAGGTGCGTGTCATTGACTATAACCGTTCCAAAAACGTATACGATAATAGTATTTTTTATAATACCTATGTTATGGGACTGTCGCAGATGATGGGGCTGTCCTCAGACGCAAAACAGGAGCTTCTGATAAATGTCAATCTTGCGATGCAAACATTGGACGAAAAAGGGTTGTCGCCTTATAGAACCTTTGACAGTATTAGTAAGTTTGCCGAGCTTTTAAGCGTCTCGAAAGGGAAAAGCTTTGTCCCGCGCATAAGTACACACCAAATTTCCGAAAACACGAAAATAACATTGATTGAGCCGCCCTGCGGCAGCAATACAATAATCATCAACAGTAACGGAGATTATTTATTCGTTGATAGCGGATATGCCTGCTATCAAAATGAAATGGTTGATATCTTTAACAAAATCATTCCCGATTTCAGTGCCGTAGAAAAGAAAATACTCATTACACACGCGGACGTAGACCATTGCGGACTTTTGCCGATGTTTGATGAGGTGATTGCAAGTCAAAAAACAGCCAACTGCCTGGAAAAGGAATATAACGGACTCGATGGATACCGCGAGGAAAATCCGCTGCACAAGCCGTATATTAATATTTGTAAAATAATTACCGAATATAGGCCGGTGAATCCTCAAAAGGTCAAGAAAATGTGGGGAAGTGCCGAGTGTTATGACAATCCTCTGACACAAATAGGGCACTATAGCTTTGGAGAACTGAATTTTGAAGTGTATGAGGGAAAAGGCGGGCATCTTCCGGGAGAAATTGTTTTAATAGATTATACGAATAAAATTGCAATTACCGGAGATATTTACATAAACACGCACGGTCTTACGGCGGAGCAGGAAAAGTATAACAGATATGCTCCAATATTGATGACGTCTGTTGATACAGACCCGAAATTATGTTTGGAGGAAAGGAATGCAATTTTACAGCGCTTGGGAGTGGGAAAGTGGCAGATCTTCGGAGCGCATGGATTTAAAAAGGATTATTCGGTAAATACATGATCTCCTTTTGATGCGTGAACAGGTTGGGATCTTTCGCGCTATACCACAGGCTGCCATCAAGGCTGATATAAAGAATAGCTGAATAACAACAAATTATTCCCTCGGAGAGATCCGAGGGAATTTTTGTATTTCGGAAACCTCGTTTCCTACGTATATAGCCGAATTGCTCATTTATGCGCCGTAGGGGAGGATATTATCCTCCCGCGGACGAGCAATGCTCGCCCTACATTGAAATTGTTTGTTTTGTCGTGTCCGAAATGTTACTTTTTTGTGTTGCAAGAAATGTCACTTTGTGATATAATTACTTTAACTTGAACAGTTTGTAAAAAAGGAAGGTATCATATGAAAAGCAAGCTTAGCGGACGATTTTGGCTGGCTCTGACCATCTTCAGCCTTATGGGACAGGTGGCATGGGTCGTTGAAAATATGTATTTCAACGTCTTTATTTACAAGATGTTCAACGCATCTCCCGCGGATATTTCCGCTATGGTGACAGCCTCCGCCGTTACCGCCACTCTGACTACCGTTTTTATGGGCGCACTGTCGGATAAGATCGGCAAGCGCAAAATGTTTATATGCGGCGGATACATACTGTGGGGTGTCTCCATATTCCTGTTCGTGTTGCTTCGAGAGGATCTTATCGGAAAGACTTTCGCTTTCATGGGCTCGGCAGCCTCGGTGGGAATCAGTCTGACTATCATTCTTGACTGTCTCATGACTTTCTTTGGTTCAACTGCCAACGACGCGGCATTTAACGCCTGGCTGACCGACTCCGTGGGCGGTGACAAACGCGGTGCGGCGGAAGGCATCAACGCTATGATGCCGCTGGTCAGTATCCTTGTGGTGTTTGGCGGATTCATGTTTTTTGATCTTGATAAGGCCTCATCGTGGTCGATCATCTACACCATAATCGGTGTAGCAGTGACCGCGGTCGGTATCCTTGGATTTTTCATTATTGACGAGCCTGAAATACAGAAGGCAGACGGTTCATATTTTGGAAGTATCATTTACGGATTCCGCCCCCAAACGATCGCTCAAAACAAGAGACTGTATTTGTCCCTGCTTGCATTTATCGTCTTCAATATCTCTATCCAGATTTTCATGCCCTATCTGATCATCTATTACGAGGTGTCTCTGGGCATGAAGGATTACGTGCTAATAATGGCTCCCGCTATCATCGTAGCATCTGTCGTCACCGCACTCTGGGGTAAGGTGTATGACAGACGCGGATACTCTTTCTCGGGAACCGTCTCTGTCGTAATTTTGCTGATCGGATATATCGTTCTTTATCTGACCCGCACTACGCTGCCCGTATTTGTTGGTTCGCTATTGATGATGAGTGGATATCTGTGTGGAATGGCGGTTTTCGGAGCATTTATAAGAGACAATATTCCTCAAGGTATGGCGGGCAGATTCCAGGGCGTGAGAATATGCTCGCAGGTTCTGATCCCCGGTGTGGTAGGACCTATGATAGGTAAAAAGATTCTTGAAAACGCCGAGACTATCGTTGGCGGCGACGGCACCGTATCCTTTGTACCCAATGCGAACATTTTTCTTGCCGCCGCTGTGGTTGCCGTCTTTGTATTGCCTTCATTCATTAAAAAGAAAAAGCAATGATTGAGATGATCCCCGCTTCGGCGGGGATTATTTGTCAGGGAATTGTTGGAATTTTGCATTTTCTATTGTCATTTTCTGTCGGGTGTGGTAGAATAGGGTAAATAAAAAGGAGGACTGTTTATGCTCAACTTTATGAGATACTTCTTTGGCAAGGGTGAGGAGGTTGAATTTTCCAATTTCACCTTGGCACATTTTTTGCCGATCTTGCTCACCGCTGTGCTGATATACGTAATATATAGGTGCCGCGACAGAATAGGGGAAATGAAAAACGAGCGATATTTCCGCTATATATTGGCGTTTGGACTCATTATCAGCGAAATGGCGTACTACTGGCGTCTGATCGCCATTCCGTCTCTCGGTCCTAACCCTGTGGACCACCTGCCCATTACCGTTTGCGGTTGGGTGGCGGTTTTCGGAAGCTATATGCTGATAGGCAAGTCTCAGACGCTGTTTGACCTGTCCTATTTCTGGTCGTTGGCAGGCTCTACCTTCGCGCTTATCACTCCCACGGTCATTACCTATACGGGTCCCACCCGTTTCCGTTATTATCAGTTTTGGGCAGAGCATCTTTTGTGCTACGTGGCGATTTTTTATATGATCTTTGTCCATAAGATGCGCCCCACAAAAAGGTCTATCGTGAAGGCTTACGGAGGATTGGTCATTTTAGCGGTAATAGCTTATTTTGCCAACCGAATGATCGGCCCGGGCGCAAATTATCTGTTTATGGCGCGTCCCGAGGATACCCCGTCGGTGCTTGACGTACTTCCTCCGAACTTTGCCCTGCGCCTGCTTGTAATGGCGGCGGTGGTTACTCTGCTGTTCGGTCTTTCGTATCTGCCGTGGTATCTGAAGGACAGAAGGGTAGGTAACACCGAAGAAACCGGGTAAAGGAGACGGATAGGGTTTTGCCAAGTCAATTTTGTATATTCTTTGTTGATTTTATAGAAATTTTATAGCGATTGTTTGAATACCTATTGACAAATAACGACAAATGTGTTAAAATATTGTTACCATAATTTGGGAGGTATTAGATATGGCATTCTGTAGAAAATGTGGTAATCAAGTATTTGATGGAGAGGTTTTCTGTAAAACTTGCGGAACACCTGTAACAACTTCTACTTGGGACGGCGGAGTGTTTGATACAGTGATAAACTCTATTATTTCGTCACTGATCATCACTTTTACTTGTGGCATTGCAACACCCTGGGCGATTTGCTACATGATGAAGTTTGTTATTGAGCATACTATTATCAATGGCAGACGTCTGACTTTTGACGGACGCGGGGACCAGCTTTTCGGAAATTGGATCAAATGGTTCTTGCTCTGCTTAGTTAATTGTGGAATATACGGATTTTGGGTTACACCCCGACTTTACAAGTGGGTTGCAAGCCATATCCATTCTGTAGAGTAAAGGCGCTTTGGCGGCACGTATTTGTGCCGCCTTTTGCAATATTGATTATGAAAATGAAAATAGAACAAAAGAAACGCATATACAGCGTAGCATTTAAAACAGGATTGGTGTTAGGCATAGGATTGATATATGCTGCTTTCGTTCGCTTAACCGGGTGGGGTATACCATGTGTGTTTAATCTTGTTACCGGTATGCAATGCCCCGGGTGTGGAATTTCAAGAATGTTTCTTGCTTTGCTCAAATTGGATTTTACTGCCGCGGCGCAATATAATCTGTTGGTGCTGTGTTTACTTCCGTTTGCGCTGGCTTTGTTTTTATATAAAACTTGGAAGTATGTAAAAAATGGAGAGACAGCGATGAGTATGTCAGAAAAGATCCTTTATTGCATTTCACTTGTTTTGTGCTTTGTGTTTTTTATTGTAAGAAATACAACTGATTTGATTTGACAGTAACTTACATTTATTGCCCACATTTGTTGCTATATGGCAAATCCCCGCCGTGAGGCGGGGATTTTTTTAATATCATTCTACCGTTACGGTGTCGAGCTTGTAATATCCGTCGGTAAAGAGCTTTTCTTCAAGCGCGAGCTTTATAGAAGTGTCTCCCTCAAACAGACCGAAAAGCAGAGTGTATTGACCGGGCGCAACCCCCTCAAGATCAAGTTTCATTCGGCAGAGTGTCGGATGATCGGAAAGCCAACCCTCATTATTTACCGTGTCGTAGAAAACCGTGGTGCGCTGACCCTGCGCGTTTTCAAGGACTACCTTTGCGGCATAGGTATGATAAGCTCTTGCAAAGCCCTTGTTTTCAACGTTCAGCGTCAAAACAGGACAGGTCCCGGATACTAACGACGGCAGGGTAAAGCCATTGATAAAATACCAATATCCAAGGCGGTTTGCAAGATAGTGGTGCATATCCTTTCTGTCTTTGTACCAAGTGGTTATTGCCCCGTGGAAGCCTGCATAGGTGGCGCTGGTGTCACGAAGAGCCTCGATGTGCCTGTATCCGCCGCAGAAACGCTCGGACATTCCCGAACAGCTGTAATGCTCAAATTCAAGATCAACAGGTGCGTTCTCCTTGAACAGATTGAAAAGATCGGGAGAGCAAAGGGTATTGTAGCCCATTGTGTTGGCGTAAAACTCTACGTTTATTGAGTCATCGCGGATTCCCATGTCAAGCGCACGACAGTAATCCGCCAGCTCTATCCAGCGATCGCCTGCATGGCGCAGAAGATCATCGTTTACGACGACTCTCGTATTTCTGAAGTGTCGAGCGTGAAGGTCGACGTGCCATTTCAGCACCTCGTATGGGAAGGTTTTTTGTGAGCCGCGGTGAGTGTGTCCCTCGCCCCAAGTGCCAAAGGTTCCGATGTCCACCGTTTCGGTGAAATCCTTGCCGTCGAACCTGCGGGCACATTCCGCCATGAAGATATCCAGATATTTTTGGAAGACGGGATCTCCGTAATCGGGTTCGATAAATTCCACGGGCTTTCCGTCCTTTTCGCCCTTGACTGCAGTATATTTTGCACCGCGGTCAAAGACCCATTTTGGAGTTGAGAAGAAAGTTCTGCCCTCATATGTGCAGAATCGGAACATGAATTTATATCCCACAGAACCGTATGTTTCGATTATTTCGTCTATGTAGCTCCAATCGAAGACGCCTTCCTGCGCCTCGATGTCACCCCAGTCGATCCTCAGGTACAAAAAAGGCATTCCGGGCACGTTCGCCAGATCCTCGGGACCGTTTATGTCCTCTCGGTACCAACGTCTGATCACTCCGTTGTCGATGAAATGCAGATACCAGCCTTTGTGAGGGTTCGTGAGAACCGTTTTGTCGTCTGCGTGACGTCTCAGATCGCGGTAGAAATTTTCTGTGCCGCGGCTTATATATTTCACGTTGGTCATAATTTCACCTCCGTTTGTGGTAGTTTCATTATAAACCTTGCGAATTTTTTTGTCAATATAAATTTTTGTTGCAAACTCTTGTATTGTGTGTTATAATCCTAAAAGAAGAAAGAGGGTGTTTCTTATGGAAAAGATTTTTTACGTAGCTTTGGCTGTTATTGTTGCGGCGGGACTTGTTTTTTGCCTTGCATGCTGCGGCAAGGGCGAGCCTGCTGACAATGCGGCACAGCAAAGCGGTGAGACAACTGACGGCACGGCACAGCCGAGCGGCGATACTACCGACAAGACTGCTCCCGAGGATACTGTCAAAGTCGATCCCGCGCCCGAATACAAGGGTGTTCTGCCATTTTCAAAGGGAATTAACGTCAACCACATGGAGACCTTCCTGTCAGACAATCCCTGGGGATTTTTCGAGATCGGCATCAAAACCGTAACGAACGAAGCAACCTATACGAACATAAAGTCTCAGGGCTTTGATTACGTGCGCCTTCCCGTAAACTTTTATTCCGCATACTATGAAGCGGCTACGGGGGATTACGACTACACAACGGAGCAGATAATGGGGTACATCGATACGGCCATTGATTTTGCCACAAAGAACGGACTGTACGTAATGCTTGATTTCCACGGTTGGTTCTATATAGGACAGGAGCAGGACGACTACGAGCAGTTCCTTTATTGCTGGACGCAGGTTGCCAATCGTTATAAGGATTACTCTCACATGCTTGATTTTGAGCTGCTCAACGAGCCTTGGTACACTAACGGCGCAGCACAGCCCTATCTGTCCGATAGCAGACTGAATGAAATGCAGGCTGACGCAATCAAGATAATTCGCGATACAGGCTCCAAAAACGCAGACAGACTTATCGTATGCTGCACGGCAGACGGCAACAAGGCTTGGAAGCTTGATAAGCTGAAGCTTCCCGATGACAAGAATCTGGCAGTGGCAATTCACGAGTACGATCCCGAGGCCTTTACGGGTCAGGGCTTGACGTGGGCGGGTAAGGAGCTTGGCGCTCAGGTCAGATTGGATCCCGCGACCGATATGGGCGGTGTAAGATACGACTTTAGTCAGATCAAAAAATTTATGATTGAAAATCCCGACGTTCCGATAGTTCTGAACGAGTTCGGACTCAATCTTGATCTTGCTGCCGATGAGGACGTTTCCTATTATTTGCGTTATATAACGAAGTTTTGCATGGAAAACGGAATTCCGTGGGCATATTGGCAGTACGACGGCAATGATTATTCAAAGGCGTCGTATTTTCGCTGGAAAATCAGAGAGGGAGAATTTGCGCTGTATCGCCAGCTTAACACCAAGGGGGTATATGACTGGGACGATCTGGCTTTGAATGCGCTTTTCTTGAAATAAAAACAAAAAACGACGGGCTTGCCCGTCGTTTTTTAACGTCTTCTTCTGTAACGTCTGCTGCGCTTGTCGCGTCTCATATGTGCAGAATCGGAACATGAATTTATATCCCGCAGAACCGTATTTTATTCTTGCCTAAAACACTTTTTTCTGTTATACTGTAAACAAGAGAGCCGAATTGGCCGCGTACTTGATGATTGAAAGGATTTTTTATGAAACCAAAAATATATTACTTATTTTTGTTTATAGTATTGGCGTTGGTAGGAACGGTGGTCTTTTGTTCTTGCCAAAAGGACGAAGCCGACGGCAAGACTTCCTCGGACAAAGCCGATACCACGGAGACTGCCGAGACCGAAACACCCGCGCCGGAAACCGAGGGAAAGCCCCCTGTCACCTCCCGTCCGAACGGAAGTTTTGAAATGGGTGTCAACGTAAACGGACTTGAGGATCCCAATAATATCTGGAAGCTCATGACCGTACCGGGGGTCTTGAAGAGCGAAAAGACGTATATTGATATTAAGGAAAAAGGTTTTGACCATATAAGGCTTCCCGTTCCGTTCCACTCCTATTTTGACGCGGAATCGGAAAAACTTGACGAGAAGAAGATGGCGGTGGTTGACACGGCTGTCGACCTCGCCATAGGGCAGGGGCTTGGTGTTATTCTTGATTTTCACGGCTGGTACGATTTTGATCCTGAGTCGGAGGAGCATAAAGAACTTTTTACGGCTATATGGGCAGTGGTGGCCGACCGCTATAAGGAAAAATCCGAGCTTCTTATGTTCGAGCTGATAAACGAGCCTCATTACCACAAAAACACGGCAACGCTTATAAATTTTGAGCTTGACGTTGTCGAGGTGATCCGACGCACCAATCCTGCCAGACTTATTCTGATTGCAGGCCCCGACTCAAACGGTCCCTGGAAGCTCCCCGAGGTGAATATTCCGAACGGCTATGAAAATCTTGCCATGGCGGTGCATATTTACGAGCCGGGAGATTTTACCCACCAGGGCTGTACCTGGGCGGGCAGAGAAGAGGGGAAGCAGATTCGCTTGACTGCCGAATATCTCGATTCTCTTAAATGGAATATCAACGAGGTGAAAAAGTTTGCACAGAGAACGGGTATCAAGGTCATGATAACCGAGGTTGGCATGAACGTTGCCTTGGCTCACGAGGAGGATACTGACCGCTACGTGCGAACCCTGTCTCAATACTGTCACGACAGCGGCACATCTCTTGCATGGTGGAGCTACGACGGCGGCGATTTCGGGCTGTATATCAAAGGCGAATGGCGAGAAAAGGTGCTTGACGCGATCTTCCTCAAATAATAAAAAGACCTGCACACGCAGGTCTTTTTATTATTATCTTCTCCGTCTTCTGCGCCTTCTGCCGTGTCTTCCTCTTACCGATGCAACTATGAAAACGTATGCTGCGGTCAAGGCAATAAGGGCAATGGCACTTGCAATAAACCACCGTTGAGTGGTAAACGACTTGATCCTTTGAAGCGCGTAGAGAAATTCACTTCGCTCCACCTTGTCGGTAGTGATCAGATCTATCGTGCCCAGGATTTCGTCACCGTATTTTACGGAGATAAATCCCACGACCTGTCCCTCTGCTACGGGAGCCTCAAGCTCGGGCGCGTTCAATTTCGGCAAAAGCTCGATGTCCTTTGAAACATCAATATCCGAAGGGAGAAAGGCTGTGAGTGAGCCGGCGGGCTTTATTGTCACGTGGTCTGTGTCCTGCGCCAGAGTCACGGTCATCTCGCCGAGATAGCTGTTGACGTCAAGCACCTTTGTCTCTTTGTATGCGCTGAATGCCCAGTCGATGAGGTCGCCGGCGATCTCATATGAGCGTATTCTCTTGTTTTGTTCCTCGCCGCCCATTACAACGCAGATGTAGGATTGTCCATTGTATTCCGCCGAGGTTACAAGGCAATATCCGCCTTGATTTGTATAACCTGCGTTCATGCCCTGCGCGAGGCTGTTATAGTAGGTAGTGTCTATGTATCTTGAAATAAGATAATTTTTGTTGTATACGTTCCTCAGTTTGCTTTTGTTTGTGGCGGGCATTTCGTATTTGTTTGTGGTCACCGCCTCCATAATAAGAGGGACCTCATATGCCGCCGCGGCAACAAGATAGGTGTCGTAGGCTGTGGTCACCATGTTATCGCTGTGCATACCCGAAACGTTTGTGTAGTTGGTGGTTTTTGTGCCAAGCTCTGCGGCTTTTTTATTCATCAGATCCACAAATTGATCAATTCCGCCTGCCGCCAGGTGCGCCAATATCGCCGCGCAGTCGTTGTTGCCGCCGCATAGCAGACCGTAAAACATATCGCGCACGGTGACGATCTCGCCTGCGGAAATCTTCAGATTGTTTCCCGTGACGCCAACCAGCATCTCCTCTGTCACCTCGATCTGTTCGTCAAGCCTGTCCGAAAGAAGCTGAGCGGCAACGAGACCCGTCATGAGTTTTACCGTGGACGCAGGGTAGATGACTTTGTCCGCATTTTTTTCTGCCATGACCTTATCTTGTGTCAAGTTGTAAAGATAGACCGAGGTGGCGCCGTCAAGAGAGGGCATTTCCGCCAGAGCCGAGGAGCAAGGCGAAAAAAACGCGCAGAAAATGAGTGTAAAGACCGTCAAGCAAAGTAACGACCTTGCGGATTTTTTGTTTTCCTTCATTTGCCTGCCTCCTCTCTCAGAATCCGACCTTCAGTCGGTCAAAATATTCGTTTGAATTTGCAACATCGCCGTTTATTGCCGCCCGAAGCTCTTCAACCGAGCCGAATTTGCGCTCGGGTCGAAGTCGGGTGAAAAATTCCACTCTTAGTTCTCGGCCGTAAAGGTCGCCGCTGTATCCGATAATGTGCGTTTCGCAGTTTATTCTGTCCGCGTTCTCGACCGTCGGACGCAGTCCCACGTTTGAAACTGCACGGTAGGTTATGCCGTCGATTTTACAGCTTGATGCGTAGATCCCGTTTTTTGGAATGAGAAGCTCCTCCGAAAAAAACTGATTTACCGTTGGAAGACCCAGGGTTCTTCCAAGCTGTTTTCCGCGCACCACCTTGCCCGTGACGCTGTATGGGTGTCCCAGAAGACGGTTTGCCTTTTCCACCTCGCCCTCAAGCAGAAGACTTCGGATTCTCGTGGAGCTTATCTCCTGACCCTCAAAGGTCACCTTGTCAACAAGAATGGCACGATCGCCAAATGCCCTTTGAAGCTCGACGTAGCTGCCTTTGCCGCCGCGGCCGAATCTGAAATTGTATCCGCAGACCACGGCTATGCAGTTGGCCTTGGTTTTCAAAAGGTCGATAAAATCCTGCGGTGAAAGATCCCGCAGAGCGGGGAAGTTACCGAGTACGGCGACTTTTGCACCGCTTTTTTTTGCAAGCTCCAGCTTTTGCTCGAGAGTACAGATACGTTTTGGGGGCTCGGGGGAAAGAAAATCGCAGGGAGGTTTTTCAAAGCAGAATATACCGCCCTTGGCAGACATTTTTTTTGCCACGTCCGCAGCTTTTGCGATCAGAGCCTTGTGCGCCAGATGTACGCCGTCAAAATTTCCGAGCGCCAAAACAAGGGGCGTGTCCGATCTGTCGGTTTGCGCCCCTTTTTCAAGGTCAATATTCTTCAGTGCCTTGCTTGTCTCGACCATGCCCGTGTCTGACTTTTTGATTATTTAAGTCCCAGATAGCTTCGAACGAGAGCGTTAAGCAGCTCGTCGCGGTCGATCTTGCTGATAAGGCTGCGGGCACCGTTGTGATTCGTGATGTATGTAGGATCCTCGGAAAGCAGGTATCCGACTATCTGGTTGATGGGGTTGTAGCCCTTTTCGCTCATGGAGTCGTAGACCGAGCGAAGGATCTTGTGCATCTCCTCTTCCTTGCCGTCGGGGATCGTAAATGTTATGGTTTGTCCGTGTGCCATAAAAAGTACCGCTTCCGCTTTTTGCGGAATTTCCTTTCTTTTAGGGGATAGGTCTTTGCCGCCGCGCGGCAACCTTTGTGTTTTTATTATATATTATTTTTTTCTCAATTTCAAGGGTTGTTATATAATTGTAATATTTTTTTATTTACATCGGGCGAAAAATGTGCTAAAATAGATGTGATAAAGCTCAAAAATGCCCGAAAGGAAAAGATATGTCCGAAAAAAACACAAAAAAACTGCTGACGGCGGCGGATTTTCTACCAACCACCGCGCAGGAAATGAAAAACAGAGGTTGGGACAAAGCGGATTTCGTTTACGTTTGCGGTGACGCATACGTTGACCACCCGTCCTTTGGACTGTCTATAATCTCCCGTGTGCTTGAAGCCAAGGGCTACCGCGTGGCGATCCTGTCACAGCCCGATTATAAAAGTCCCGACGCGTTCCGCGAGTTCGGACGTCCGAGACTTGGATTTCTTGTGTCGGCGGGAAATATCGACTCGATGGTCGCCCACTACACCGTGGCGAAAAAGAAACGTTCATATGACTATTACAGCCCCGGCGGAAAGATGGGCAAGCGTCCCGACCGCGCTACCATAGTTTACTGCAACTGTATCCGTCAGGCTTACGGCGATGTGCCGATCATCTTGGGCGGTCTTGAGGCCTCTTTGCGCCGATTTGCTCATTACGATTATTGGGACAACAAAGTGCGCCGCTCGATCCTGGTTGACAGCCGTGCCGATATTCTTACATACGGAATGGGAGAAAATATCCTCATTCGTATAGCGGAGCTTCTTGACCGCGGCGTGCCCGTGAAGAAGATACACGACGTGCGGGGAACGGTTTATCTGGCAAAGCCTGAGGACAAGATCCACTATCCTGTTGCCGCCAAGTTTGATTATGATGAGCTTAAGGCCGATACTAAAAAGTACGCGGAGGCCTTTGGGGTTCAGTATAAAAATCAGGACGCGCTGAACGGCAAGGCTATCGTCGAGCACTATGACGGCAAGGTGCTGGTGCAGAATCCGCCGATGCCGCCTCTTGAGAGGGAAGAGCTTGACTGGGTCTATTCTCTGCCGTATGCTCGCGATTATCACCCATCGTATGAGGCCGAGGGCGGTGTTCCCGCCATTGAGGAAGTGAAGTTCTCTATCACTCACAACCGCGGTTGCTTTGGTGCTTGCAATTTTTGCGCGCTTGCGTTTCACCAGGGACGCACGCTCCGTTCAAGAAGTGAGGAAAGCGTTGTGCGGGAGGCGAAGCTCATAACCGAAATGCCCGATTTTAAGGGATATATCCACGATGTGGGCGGCCCTACCGCAAACTTCCGAAATCCTGCTTGCGAAAAACAGTTGAAGGACGGCGTTTGTGCAAACCGCAAATGTCTCGCTCCGTCGCCCTGTCCCAACATGAAGATAGATCACAGCGAATACATTCACCTGCTCGAGGAGATCGAAAAGCTTCCCAAGATCAAAAAGGTGTTTATCCGCTCGGGTATCCGATTTGATTATCTTCTTGCAGACCGTGACGAGACGTTCTTTAAAAAGCTGGTGCGCGACCATGTCAGCGGCCAGCTGAAGGTTGCTCCCGAGCATTGCTCGTCAGCGGTGCTTGCTTGTATGGGTAAGCCGAATTTCCAGGTATACGAAAAATTCCGCCGCCGCTATTTTGAACTGACAAAAAGCATCGGCAAGGAGCAGTATCTTGTGCCGTATCTTATGTCAAGCCACCCCGGCTCGACCCTGAAGGACGCGTTGGAGCTTGCACTTTGCCTGAAGCGTGACGGATACGCCCCCGAGCAGGTGCAGGATTTTTATCCTACCCCCGGAACGGCGTCGACAGTTATGTATTATACGGGAATAAATCCCCTGAACGGCAAAAAGGTCTACGTTTGCACCGATTACCACGAAAAACAGCTCCAGCGCGCACTTTTGCAGTTCAACCGACCGCAGAACAGGGAGTTGGTTATTGAGGCTCTGAAAAAGCTGGGCAGGGAAGATCTGATCGGCTTTGGCCCCGAATGTCTTGTGCGCCCGGTGGGCAATCAGACGGGCAAAGGCAAGAAGCCTGCACAAAAGAAGCTTCCCGCATCACGCGGCAAGACTAAAAGAAAGCCCGAAAAGAAAAATTTCAAAAAGAAAAGATAAATAAAAGCAGGACGGCATGCCGTCCTGCTTTTTTGTAAAACAAACGGCAGACCCGCAGGTCTGCCGTTCCACTCATTATATATTATAACGCATATACGCTTTTACTTACCAATCGGTTTTATGTAAAATATATATATCAAAATCTCTTCCATTCGCACGGTCTTCCGCGTTGCCGATAGAAGGTATATTATGAGTTTTGTTTAATTACTTTGCGTAGTCAACCGCTCTGCTTTCGCGGATAAGGTTGATCTTGATCTGTCCGGGGTACTTGACCTCGCTCTGGATCTTCTGTGCAATATCGTGTGCGATAAGAGCCATGCCCTGGTCTGTGACCTCTTCGGGCTTGACCATTACGCGGATCTCGCGGCCTGCCTGAATAGCGTAAGCCTTGTCAACGCCTGCGAATTCCGTTGCGATCTCCTCCAGCTTGCGGAGTCTCTTGATATAGTTTTCAAGATCCTCGCGGCGCGCACCGGGTCTTGCAGCGGAGATTGCGTCTGCTGCCTGAACGATGATTGCGATAACCGTCTGAGGATCAACGTCGTTGTGGTGAGCCTCAATGGCGTGAATAACTTCCTTGCTTTCCTTATACTTGCGTGCAGCCTCAACGCCGATCTGAACGTGAGAGCCTTCAACGTCATGGGGGAAAGCTTTGCCTATGTCGTGGAGAAGTCCCGCACGACGGGCGAGTGTGCTGTCAACTCCAAGCTCGTCTGCAATGATACCTGAAAGGAACGCGACCTCAACCGAATGCTGAAGTGCATTCTGACCGTAGCTGGTTCTGTATCTCATGCGGCCAAGGAGACGCACAAGCTCGGGATTGATACCGTGAACGCCCACCTCAAGCACAGCTTTTTCGCCTGCCTGCTTGACGGAGGCCTCCACCTCTTTTCTTGACTTTTCGACCATTTCCTCGATTCTTGCAGGGTGGATTCTGCCGTCGGAAATGAGCTTTTCAAGGGAAAGTCTTGCTATTTCGCGTCTCACGGGGTCAAAGCCGGAGAGGGTGATAGCCTCAGGCGTGTCGTCGATAATGAGTTCTACGCCCGTAAGTGTTTCGATCTTCTGGATATTGCGTCCTTCGCGACCGATGATGCGTCCCTTCATTTCTTCGTTGGGCAGAGGTACGACCGAGATAGTGGCCTCGGAAACGTGGTCTGCAGCGCAACGCTGAATTGCAAGGGAAATGATGTTTCTTGCCTTTTTGTCCGCTTCGTCCTTGAACTGGGCTTCAAGATCGATCATCTTCTGGGCAAGCTCGTCCTTGATCTCCGCTTCAATGCGAGAGATAAGCTCGGCCTTTGCCTGCTCTGCGGAATATCCCGCAACCTCTTCGAGCTTTTTGTTCTGAGCTACGATGAGTTCTGCGATCTTTTCCTTTTCCAGCTCGTTTTCCTTGATCTTGCGGTCAAGAGTCTCGTTCTTGCGCTCGAGAGCTTCGTTTTTCTTGTCAAGGGTTTCTTCTTTTTGTGTGATGCGGCGCTCTGCGGCGGAAATTTCCTTGCGGCGTTCCTTTATTTCGCGGTCAGCCTCGTTTTTCAGCTGGAAGATCTCTTCTTTTGCTTCGACCAGAGCTTCTTTTTTGCGGGCGTCGGCTTCCTTGCGGACGTTGTCTGCAGCCAGCTGAATAGCCTCGGCATCGGACTTGCCCTTTTCGATAATTCTTGCGGCTTCCTTTTCGGCGGAGCCGATCTTACCTTCCGCAACAACGCGACGGACGATCACACCAATTACAATGCCCACAACAAGGGAAACAGCGGCGGCAATAATAATCGGAATGATTTTTTCCATTCCTTTTCCTCCTTTTCTTAGATTTTTAATTTCATTTCAGGGTACAGTAACCTACTATACCAAGTATATTTTACAACAAAAACCCCGCTTTGTCAAGTTATTTTATATAAGATATTTCATTTCGGTTGACAGCTTCAAAAAAGTATGATATTATGGTAAAAATCAGACATGTGTCTCCGAAAGGGTAAGAATATGAGAAAAATTGCAAGAATTTTGGAAATATTTTCTTTTTTTGCCGCGCTTTGCGCTGTTTTGTGCGTTGCGGCGAGCGCGTCTCTTGACGATTTTACCACCGCTTACGGTGATATCACTCCCGAAAACGGCTACGTGCATATCGGTGTTCACAATAATTCTGCGGGCACTGCTGCTGCCACCGATTCGGACGGAGACGGCAAGGTGGAACAATATCTGACCAAAGGATACAATGCTTATTTCAATGAATCCACGGAGACTCTTGTGCTGATCTCTGTGGGGACGTATACCGGTGACTACGGTGACTGGAGCGTGACAAGCACCAAAAATACTCCCGGTAAAACCTATTTTCTCGCTTATTGGGCGGACAAAGGCGGACTTGGAAACCACACGAAGGTAAAGCATATTGAGATCCGCGGAGGCACGGCTTTCAATAATATCAGCTACGGCATACAGGCCTTTGTGTCTGTTCGGGACATAAAAATCGATTCCTCGATCGTATCTATGAGCGGTCAAAAGGAGGATACCGGCTTGTTCCACGGTCTGACGTCTCTTGTTTCCGTGGGTCACGGAAGCTTCTCAAAGACCGACGGCACCTTCGTTCCAACCACCTATAAGGAAGGTGTGGCAGATCTGTCGGGCTTCGGGAAGATCGCTCCCAACGGAAACCTCGATTTTCCGGACGGCGTTATGCTTGGAGGACATATGCTCAACGGAACGGCGGTGAAAAAGCTGATCCTGCCCGCTTCCATGACGGCAAAATCCGGTGCTTCATACCCCGAGACCGCTTACGTTGACGGCGTTCTCTGCTACGTGCTCGACACGGCGAAGGCCGCGAGCTTTTCTTCCTCCGCTTTTGAAAAGGACGGTGTCTGGTACAGCCCGAATAACAACGACGGAAAGAACGCCCGGAAGATCAATGCCGCAGAGGATATCTACGGCGGAGAATACAGAGGAATAATCCCTCACAGCGTGGCAAGAAAATGCCTTGACCTTCGGGAGGTGGTTTTCGGTGCTCCTGTGCTTGAAATCATAGAGCCGTATGCCTTTGCGGACTGCAAAAATCTCAACCTGCTCTGCATTATGGGATCGGTTTCCGAGACGCTTTCTGTTGCGAAAGATGCTTTTTCCGGGGTCTATGATCTGACTGTGCGCCTCAACACCGTGCAGGACGCTCAGAGATTCGGCGCGGCCATTGCGGCGGCGGGAATTAAAAACATTTTTCTTGAAATTGCAAATGCCGGAGACAGCGATCCTGTGAAAAATCCACTTACCGCCGAGGGATTCGCCATAAGAATATCGGGATATAACGGTTTGAGAGGACTGTTCTCCTTTGACGATTCAAAGATGGCAAGTAATGCATTACAAGGCTTTTCTCTTGTGGAATACGGTGTTGTGGCAACGTCAGGAGAGATTTACGACAGCCTCGGAAGTGCCGAGGGCGTTTTTTCCAACCTGATGGCGGATAACGTGATCCGGGTGCCCATATATGCCGTTGACGGCTCGGGCGTCAACCGTTACGTTGACGTGAGGACAAAGACTTTTTGCGTGACGATCACTCATATTCCGGATTTCAATTACAAATCGGATATTTACATGATGAGCTACGTTCTTATGGAAAAGGACGGAGTAAAATACAGAATGTTCTGCGAGTATGAATATGAAAAGGACGGGAAAAACAAACGGACGATCAGCATTTTTGATACCGCGTGGGGGCTTTACCGTCAGGGACTTATCAGCGAAGAGCTTTGTCCCGAATTTGACACGGTGATAGCACCTATCCTCAGATACGGCGGTATTACCCTCGCTGTGCCGACCGCGAAAAGGAAAGAATACTTTATATGATGTCTCGGAAGGGGATCGCTAAAACGCGGTCTCCTTTCTTTTGTTGCCTTTGTCAAAATCGCGGCACAGCCCCGCCGCTGATTGCCGAATTTTTCACGAAAAGGGTTGACAAATTATTTTTCCTATGATATAATCTGTGTACTGATATCCATATAATTTTCGGTCGGATCATTACGCGCACGAGCGAAAAAAGCTCGATGCCCGATGCTCAAAGGGTTGTGCGGCGGAGGTTTTGACTGTATGGAATCAAGAATTTCTTATTAAAAGGAGAAAACAAAAATGAGCAAGAAACTTTTGTGCCTGCTTCTGTCTTTGATTATGATCGTTTCTGTTTTCGCTGCTTGCGGCAAGACTGATAACGGTGATGATAAGGGCAATGAAGGCGAAACTGCAACTCCTGTTGACCCCTATGCGGGCAAGGAGCACGCTGAAATCTCCGAAGACCTCTACAACAAGGTTCTCGGCGAGTTCGACACTTACTACAAGGCTGCAAAGGCAGCAACAACTGTTTCCGAGAGATTCGCTCTCATGGCTATCGCTGAGGCAAAGCTCCTCTCCACAGGTGTAATGCTTCCCTCTACTGCACAGGGCGGTAACTATGCGATCTCCAGAATCGTTCCTTACTCCATCTCTTCTGTTCTTTGGGGTAACGATTCCGACAGATTCTACACAGCACTTATCGTAAACGAGGATCCCCTCACTCCCGCTCTCCGCGACGAGATGAAGGCTAAGTGGGCTGAGTGCGCAACTGCTGACGAGTACTTTGCATGGGTAAAGGCATTCGTAGCTGAAAAGGGCTTCACACTTGCTGACACTTATAACCTCGGCTATACATCCGACCCCAAGACTTGGGACGCACTTGCAACCTCTAAGGCTGCTGACTCCGAAGCTATCGTAAACACTTACGACGGTCTTCTTGAGTACGATGCAAAGAACAACCAGGTTCCTGCACTTGCAGAGTCCTACACAGTTTCCGAGGACGGCCTCGTTTACTCTTTCAAGCTCCGTGAGGGCATCCAGTGGGTAGACTACCAGGGCAAGGCAATCGAGGAAGTTACAGCTGACAGCTTTGTATACGGTTTCCGTCACATGCTCGACGCTGCAGGCGGTCTTGAGTACCTCGTTCAGGGCGTAGTTAAGGGCGCATCCGAGTACATCGCAGGCGAGATCACTGACTTCGCTGAGGTTGGTGTTAAGGCTGTTGACAAGTACACAGTTGAGTACACACTCGAGGCTCCTACATCCTACTTCACAACAATGCTCGGCTACAACGTATTCGCTCCTATGTCCAAGACTTTCTATGAGTCCAAGGGCGGTGTATTCGGAGTTGAAGAGTACGCAACAGCTATTGCTGACGCTGACAAGTACACATACGGTACATCTCACGAGAACATCGCATACTGCGGTCCTTACCTTGTAAAGAGTGCAGTTGCTGAAAACTCCATCGTATTCGAAGCTAACCCCTCTTACTGGAACACAGAGAAGGTTCAGATCAAGACTCTGTCCTGGAAGTTCATCTCCGGTAAGAACGCAACTGAGTCCTACGACCTTATGGTTGACGGCACATTCGCAGGTTCCGGTCTTAACTCCGATGCAGCTGCAAAGGCAAAGGCTGACGGCAACTTCGAGAAGTATGCTTACGTTTCTTCTACAGACGCTACTTCTTACCCCGTATTCATGAACGTTTACCGTGCACAGTACGGTAACTACAACGACGAGACAGTAGCTCCCACAACCTTCACAGATCTTGAGAAGGTTAGAGCTAACCTGGCTATGCAGAACAAGAACTTCCGTCTCGCTCTTACAACATCTCTTGACAGAGGTGCTTACAACGCAACAACTGTTGGCGATGACCTCAAGTTCGCTTCTCTCGTTAACTCCTACACACCCGGTAACTTCGTTAAACTCGATGAGGAAGTAACAGTTAAGATCAACGGCACAGACAAGACATATGCTGCAGGCACATTCTACGGCCAGATCATGCAGGATCAGCTCGATGCTGACGGCATTAAGGTTAAGGTTTGGGATCCTAAGGCAGATGGCGGCATCGGTGCTTCCTTCGGTTTCGACGGCTGGTACAACGTTGACTACTGCCGTGAGCTTCTCGCTAAGGCTGTTGAAGAGCTCAAGGCTGTAAACGTTGAGATCACAAAGGAGAATCCTCTTAAGCTTGAGATTCCTTACTACGATATCTCTGATATCTATTCTAACCGTGCAGCTGCTCTCGAGCAGTCTATCGAGGCTTCCACAGAGGGTCTCGTTGACATCGTTACTATCAAGTGCGGTGGCGAGGATGCTTACAACTGGTACTACGCAACATACTTCCCTGAGGCAGGCGACGACATGAACTTCAACCTTATGGATAACTCCGGTTGGGGTCCTGACTACGGTGATCCTCAGACATACCTTGACACAATGTTCCTTGGCGGTTACATGGTCAAGTGCATCGGTCTGTACTAATTCTAACCCGATTAGGTACGATCTGATTATTTAAGTGGCGAGGGGATAGAAATTTTCTATCCCCTCTGTCGCATGAAATCGGGTATTTTTAACACATAATAAATTGACTTTGCAAATCCTGACCGCGCGCGGTTGCGCGGTTTTCAAAATAAATTATCGGGAAATGATATTATGACAAAATATTTGCTTAAGCGAATCGTTCTCGGTCTTCTCTCGGTTGTTGTGGTCGTTGCGATCGTTATGATCCTTATCTTCACCTTCACCGACCGCGAAAAGATATTTAACGGTGACGGCATCTACACAAAGATGTCCAATAACGACCGAGAAATGTATAAGTATTCGCAGTGGGAAAAATACGGATACCTTGATTACGTTCAGTACACAGATTATCTGATGGCACTGGCAAAATCAGGTGAAATAACAGAGGAAACCCGCGCCGATGCTGCAAAAATTGCACGTAAGGTTGACGGGAATTCCGGCGTTGTGGCGGAATACGTCGCAAAATTTAAGGAGCACTATGAGGCTCAGGGCTACAAGGTGCTTTATCTTGATGCCAAAATGCTCACGCCTACCAAGCTTGCATTGGGAGGAAAGCAGCAATACTTTGCATACAAGGATACACCTATTATCAATCGTATGTTCTCCTTCTTTGGCAGACTTGTAAACATTGATAATATTCATTACGTTGAAGATGACATAGAGGACAGAGGTCTGACCTTTACTCTCTATGATCCCGTATATAACACGGAAGACGGAACCGGTGAGGTGGTGGAGAAGAAGTTCTCTCCCGCTATCATGGGTAACGGAACCCGCCATAAGTATCTGCTCTACTTTGATTCCAGATTCCCCTATATCCATCAGAATCTGGTGACGATCAGACTTGGTACCTCCTATTCCGTAAACCGTAACGTGGACGTATTTGACACTATGGTTCAGACCCAGGGTGCTTACGTTCAGTCCACTATGACCTATCCTACCGGTCTTACAGAGTCGAGCGCTGACGATTTGCATACGGCTACCTATTCTTCCGCCGGAACACATCTTTCCACTCCCATTCTTTCCGACCGCTTCACAGACGATTACACGAACGTATCGCCTTACCGTCAGAATAAGTCGAGACTCGGCTACTCCTTCGTTATCGGCGTTATCGCTTCTATTCTTGCGTACTGCGTAGGTCTTCCTATCGGTATTCTTATGGCGAGAAAGAAGGACAAGCTGCTCGATAAGATCGGTACCTTCTATATTATCTTCATCATCGCCTGCCCGTCCCTTGCATACATCTTCATGGTTCAGGCACTTGGTCGTGCGGCAGGTCTGCCACACTATTTCGATCTGATGAAGGAAACTCCCTTGATGTATATCCTGCCCATCGTGTCCCTGGCAATGCCTTCCATTGCAAACCTTATGAAGTGGCTCCGCCGCTACATGATCGACCAGATGAACTCGGATTACGTAAAGTTTGCCCGCTCCGGCGGTCTTACCGAGGGCGAGATATTCAGAAAGCACATCTTCAAGAACGCTGCTATTCCGATCATTCACGGTATCCCCGGAAGTATTCTCAGCTCTCTTGTAGGTGCGATCATTACCGAGAAGATCTACTACGTGCCCGGTGTAGGTAATATGCTTACCAACGCTATCGCACTTTATGATAACGCCGTTATCGTAGGTCTCACTCTCTTCTATGCGCTCATTTCTATCACAGCGATCATTCTCGGCGATATTCTTATGTCTATCGTAGACCCGAGAATCTCTTTCAGCAGTAAAGCGAGGTAAAGAAATATGAATGAAAATTTAATAGATCTCACTGACCTCGGCTTGTCTGAGGAGGAGCTGTTCACTCACGTTGAAAACAGCGCTGCAGATGCGGAAAAGATCACCGCGCCCAGATATTCTTACTGGCGCTCGGTTCTTCGCGTGTTCTTCCGCAAGAAGATCAACACCGTTATCCTGCTTATTCTTGCATTTCTTGTTGTGTTCTCTTTCGTTTATCCCATTTTCTCGGGCTACGACGCTACCGCAAACGTAATCGTTGAAGGCGGAAAGAATCTGAACCCCTCCGATGCTATGGATAAGTACGGACACAATATTCACTGGATCCTTGGCTCCGGCCCCGCGGGTGAGTCCGTATTTGACAAGCTCTGGTCCGGTTCCAGAATTTCTCTTGCTCTTGCGTTCGTTTGCGCAATTATCAACATGACCATCGGCGTCGTTATCGGTGCTGTTTGGGGATTCTCAAAGAAGTTCGATATTATCATGACCGAGGTTTACAATATCGTAGGTAACGTACCTTATATCCTTTTGATCTCGGTTATCGTTATGATCCTGACCGCAAGCTTCTGGAGCATGGTCTTTGCCTTGACTCTCACAGGCTGGCTGGGTATCGCCTACTTTATCAGAACCCAGGTTATTATTATCCGTGACCGCGAGTATAACCTTGCTTCCCGCTGTCTGGGCACGTCTACTATGCGTATTGCTATCAAGAATATCCTGCCCTTCATGGTTTCCGTTATCGTAACTCTGGCGGCAACCGAGATCCCTTCGTATATTTCTTACGAGGCGTTCCTTTCCTATATCGGTCTGCAGATGTCCGATATGTCTTTGGGTAAGATCATCGAGCGTGCAAGCGCAAGTATGTTTACTCCAGGCCGTGAGCTTCAATTCTGGGCTCCCGTTGCGGTTGCATCTGTCATTACAGTCGTTCTTTACGTGGTTGGTCAGAACTTAGGTGACGCTTCCGACCCCAGAACGCATATGTAAGGAGGACAGCATGGAAAACAATAAGAAATTGTTGCTGTCCGTCAAGGATCTGCACGTAAAATTCCGCGTAAGAGGAAGAATCCTCACCGCTATCCGCGGTATTTCCCTTGATATTTACGAAAACGAGTCGATCGCCATCGTTGGTGAGTCGGGATCGGGTAAATCCGTATTTACCAAGACCTTTGCGGGTATGCTTGATGAAAACGGATATATCAGCCAGGGTGATATCATCTTTAATGACGACGAGCTGGCTGAAACGTACGTTGATTATACGGAATCCAAGAAAAAGCTGGTTGCATCTCTTGCTCTCAGACTTAACAAATTCTCAAAGCTTGAGCTTGGTGCCCGGACTTACTGCAAGATGAAAGAGCTTGAGTTGGAAGAAAACGGCAAAATGAGCATTTCCGCTCAGCGCGAGCAGGAATTTAACGATATTATTGCCGACCTCACCTTTAAGATGACCGAGCTGTTTAATCGCCGTCAGACTATGGACCGCAAGAACGAAAAGGCGGAAATTGCGGATACTACCGCTAAGATCAATGCCTATAAGGCAGAGATAAAGCGCCTTGAAGAAGAACTTGCAAAGGAAAAAGCAGCAAACAAGGCGATCTATAAAAACGACACTGCAGCAATTGCAAATTACAATGCGGAAATGGCTGCGCTTCGCGCACAGTACAACAGCGAGATCACCGGAAATATCTCCGACGAGACCGTTGCGAGAAATCTCAGAATTGCAAAGGAAGTATACCTTTCTGTCGGAAGATTTGGTTATGCAAAGGGCAAGAAGCTGACCCGTGAGCTGATGAACGCGCTTAAAACGGCTATGACTATCGGTGTCGATCTCTCTGACGAGAACGAGCTGAACCGTGTGTTCGATACTATCATTTTCCGTGTTCGCTATATTGACGAAAGTGAAGACAAGCTCCACGGAAGATGTGTTCTGAACCTGGCAAAGATCAAGGATACCAAGGACTGGACACAGATCAGAGGTAACCGAATCGCCACTGTCTTCCAGGATCCCATGACCTCTCTTAACCCTATTATCACTATCGGAAAGCAGATCTCCTCCATCATTATGAAGCATCAGCACTGCACCGAGCTTGAGGCAAGGGAGAGAGCTATATCCATGATGAAAAAGGTTGGTATTCCCAACGCCGAAAAGCGTTTCGATGACTATCCTTTCCAGTATTCCGGCGGTATGAGACAGAGAATCGTTATTGCGATCGCTCTTTCCTGCCAGCCAAAGATCCTTATTTGCGACGAGCCTACAACGGCTCTTGACGTTACCATTCAGGCTCAGATCCTGGATCTTCTCAAGAAGCTCCAGAGAGAGTTTAATTATACCATCGTATTTATCACCCATGACCTGGGAGTTGTTGCGAATATCGCCGACCGCGTCGCCGTTCTCTACGCAGGACAGGTGGTCGAGCTTGGCAACGTAAACGAGGTATTCTACGATCCCCGTCATCCTTACACATGGGCACTTCTGTCCTCCTTGCCCCAGTTGGCAGAAAGACAGTCGAAGCTCTTCTCGATCTCGGGTACGCCTCCGTCCCTCTATAACACGATCGTTGGCGACCCCTTTGCACCGAGAAATCAGTATTGCATGAAGATCGATACTCTCAAAGAGCCTCCTATGTTCCGTGTCACGGATACACACTATGCAAAGACCTGGCTTCTTGATCCCCGTTCGCCTAAGGTTGAAAAGCCCGAGGCGATCCATAACATTCACGAGAAGCTCAGTAATGCGTTCAATATTTAAGAAAGGCAGGTCGGTTTTATGAAAACAAACAAAGATGAAAAAGTAAAAGTAAGACACCTGCCAGAGCATGGACCTCTGGACGAAAACGGCAGAGAAGTCCTGCTGTCTCTTGAAAACGTTGACATTACCTTCGGTAAGGGTGACAAGGCCGTAAGAGCCGTAAAGAACGCTACCTTTGATATTTATAAGGGTGAGACCTTTTCACTGGTTGGTGAGTCGGGTTCGGGTAAGACTACGATCGGTCGTGCGGTTATCCGTGTAAACCCCTGTGCTAACGGACGTATCCTCTATAAGGGTGTTCCGATCTCGGGTAAGATCCCGAAATCGCTTGACCGTGAGGTCATCAGAAATATTCAGATGATCTTCCAGGATCCTGCGGCATCTCTTAATGAGCGTGCAACTGTTGACTATATCATTTCCGAGGGTCTTTACAACTTCAAGCTCTTCAAAAGCGAAGCAGACAGGGTTGCAAAGGTTGAAAACATGATAGAGGAGGTCGGTCTGCTCCGCGAGCATCTGACCCGTTATCCTCACGAGTTCTCGGGCGGTCAGCGTCAGAGAATCGGCGTAGCACGTGCCATGGTCATGGAGCCTGAACTGGTAGTTGCGGACGAGCCTATCTCGGCTCTTGACGTTTCTATTCGCGCACAGGTCCTGAATCTGCTGAAAAAGTTCCAGCAGGAAAGACAAACAACTTATCTCTTTATTGCCCACGACCTTTCTATCGTTCGATTCATTTCGGACAGAATCGGCGTTATCTATAAGGGTGATATCGTTGAGGTCGCAGATGCTGAGGAGCTTTTTGACTATCCTCTGCACCCCTATACAAGATCTCTGATCTCCGCCATCCCGATCCCCGATCCTGAGCTTGAAAAGCGCAAGAAGCTGTTCGCTTACGATCCTTCTGTTCACGATTACAGCGAATGTGAGCCGTCTCTTCAGGATATCGGTCACGGACATTACGTTTTCGGAAGCGACAGTGAGATCGCAGAGTACAAGCGTATCCGCGAGTCAGGCACACCTCTCAAGTCTATCACAATTCTGACGGACGAGGAGATGGAGGCTGAGGCTCAGGCGCATAAGGGTGAAGAAACGGATGAGACCTCCATTCTGGATACTCCTATCCACGATACGGGAAACATTCTTTACACTATCGGTTCATTTATTCCTGTGGTCGGTACTATTGCAGGCTTTATTGCAGGAGCCATTTTCAAAAAGCATAACTATATCCGTAACTATAAGGCGTGCAAGAGAGGTGCTATTGCCGGTCTGTGTACCTTTGGTGCTATAATCGGCCTGTTCGGTCTCGCACTGCTTTCCTCTCTGCTATGAGAAGAAGTAAGGGAAGAGACAACACGCCGTCAATAAAACCCGTTCAAAAAATCGAGCTCTCCGAAAAGGGAGTAAAGAAAAGAGCCATCCTTGCGGTGGCTCTGCTCGCTTTTGGACTTGTTTTTCTCGGGGTTGCGATATTTAATTGGCTCAGCTATGATGAGGGATGGACCCGAATTGAGCCGACATCGGAGTCTTCCGAAAGCGTTTCCTCCGATATGATATTGCTATATGAGCTTGGGGTGTCGGATACGTCTGCTACCGCCGAGTACAAGGCCTTATCGGTACTTTACACGGAGCTGTGCAAAAAGGCATATCGAATCTTCCACGCAGATTACGGATTTGAGGATGTTCACAATCCTTATTATATCAACCGCAATATCGGGCAGGAAATAGAGGTGGAGCCTGCACTCTACCGCGTATTTGAGCAGATAGACCGAGCGCAGAACAGATTTTTGTTTGCTGCTCCGTTTTATACGGAATACAGAAATATGTTCTATGACACGGAGGATTTCTCTGCTGCACAGTTTGATCCCTATAAAAGTGAGGACGTGGCAAAATATTTTGCGGAGCTGTCCGTTTATACGTCCAGCGAGGAGCACGTAAGGCTTGAGCTTTTGGGCAATAATAAGGTGAAGCTGTACGTTTCCGACGAATTTCAGACCTTTGCGCAAGAGAACGCTATTGATACCTTTATTGATTTTTTCTGGGCAAAAAATGCGTTCATCGTTGACTATATTGCCGAATCGCTTGTTGAGGAAGGATACTTGTACGGAAGTATTTCCGCCTACGATGGATTTATGAGGACCTTTGACCCAAGAAAGGATTCTTCATATTCCTATAATCTGATAAGCAGGTACGACGGCAAGGTATATGATGCGGGAACGCTTGAATATAAGGGAGAAAACAGTATCGTTTTTCTTCGTCCATTCAAGACGAGCGACAGAGATATGATCTACTATCGCTACGAGGACGGCACGGAGCGTCACGGATACGTTGACGTAAAGGACGGGCTGTGCAAAAACGCCCTCAACACGTTGGTTTCATATTCGCGTGACCGTAGCTGCGGCGAGGTACTTCTTTCCGTTATTCCGATCTATATTGCAAATGATTTTGACGGAGAAAAACTCAAAGGCCTTGCACAAAAAGGAATCTACTCTATTTATTCTGATGGTGCCGTACTTTGCTATAACGAGGAAGCGGTTGCCCTGAAGGATCTTTTTGACGACGGTAAGACAAAGTTCACAGCGTCACTTGTAAAATAAAAAGAAGCGCACCGCTCAAAGTGGTGCGCTTCTTTTTTAAAATAACCCCGTGGCAATGCCACGGGGTCCGGTTTTAAAATCCTTCGGGGAATATGAGTGCCTGATTCTTCTCGTGAGACTCAAAGCATGCCAGCATTACCTGCAGAACTCGTCTAACCTCAGCCTGCTTTACGATGGGAGCTTCAACGCCGTCGATCGCCTTTACCAGATTGCGGTAGAAGTCGTGAACGTCGGATACTGGACGCTCGATCTCATATGTGTCAAGAGTGATCTCGTCTCTGGGCGCCATGGTCTTGGTGATACCTGCCGCCGTCTGAACGGGCATTACCTCTTTTTCATTCCAAGCCTTCATTTTTGCTATCTTGCACTTCTTCTGCCAGTCCTCAATAAGCGTGGAACCGGTCTTGCACTGCATATAGAAACGAGGCATGTAGATGAAGTTGTAAGTGCCGACTTCAACGGTTGCGCGCTTACCGCTCTCAAAGGTGAGCATAAGGTGCATTCCGTCGTCGACCTCGTCGGTTGTTATGTTGTTCAGCTCGCAGTATACCTTTGTGATCTTTTCGGGGATCAGCTGAAGCATCTGGTCGATAAGGTGAACACCCCAGTCAAGCACCATTCCGCCGCCATACTGTTTGTGGCATCTCCAGTCGGAGGGGATACCGCGAGAGCCGTGAACTCTGGATTCGATATTGATAGTCTCGCCGATCGCACCGCTTTCAATTATAGACTTGATGGCAAGGAAGTCAACGTCCCAACGTCTGTTCTGGTGAACCGTGAAGAGCTTGCCTGCCTGCTTTGCGGCATCGCACATAGCGTCAAAATCCTCAAGGGACAGAGCAACGGGTTTTTCACATACAACGTTCTTGCCCGAGAGCAGGGAACGAACAACGATGTCCAGATGGGCGTCGTTTGGCGTTGCACAAACAACAATGTCAATATCCTTGTCGGCAAGGATTGCCTCGAAAGAATCGTAAACGAAGATGCCGGCGTCTCTTGCTGCCTGGTTTCTTTCTTCCTTAATATCGTAAATGCCTTTAAGGGTCACGACGTCGCTTTTCAGCGCGTGGTTTGCGTGCCAACCGCCCTGTCCGCCGTAACCTACTACTACAACACTTTTTTTCATGATCTTAATTCGGTCCTTTCGCAATTGCCTCAGAAAAGGGCATAATTATGTATTGCACCTAAATTATAGGACAAATCATGCTATTTTGCAAGACATTTATAGACTTTTTGCGGACATAAATTGCGGTTTTGGTGAAATGTTGCAAAAATACAACTGTTGTATTGTAAAAAATGCAAAAAAGAATGTTTCT
This sequence comes from Clostridia bacterium, assembly GCA_017397175.1. Lineage (GTDB taxonomy): Bacteria > Bacillota > Clostridia > Oscillospirales > CAG-272 > SIG710. Next base: position 28,957 of record JAFQKA010000062.1, read on the forward strand.
ATTGACTTTTTTACAACTTGTGGTAAAATATAAAATGAAGTAGAAGGGTCTCGGCCGCAAAGCGCGATTCCGATTCCTGCAAATACAAAGAAAGGCGGTTCCCCATTGGGGAAAATAAAGGTTATGAATGACGTTTTAAAGCAATTATCTCTTATCGGTATCGTGCCGGTAATCAAAATTGACGATGCAAAGGATGCGCTTCCTCTTGCTAAGGCGCTGATCGACGGCGGTCTGCCCTGTGCCGAGGTCACTTTCCGCACGGACGCGGCAAAGGATGCTATTGCGGCAATCGCAAAGGAATATCCCGAGATGATCGTAGGTGCAGGTACAGTCCTCACTCCCGAGCAGGCTGACATTGCCGTTGAGGCAGGCGCAAAGTTTATCGTAAGCCCCGGTCTTAACCCCGACGTTGTACGCCACTGCACAGAGAAGGGCTACCCCATCGTTCCCGGTATCAATAATCCTTCGGGTATCGAGCAGGCGCTTGCGCTGGGTCTTGATACGGTTAAATTCTTCCCCGCTGAAAACTCCGGCGGTCTTGGTATGCTCAAGGCTATGTCCGCTCCTTACGGCAAGGTCAAGTTCATGCCCACAGGAGGAATCGGTCCCGCAAATATCCGCGATTATCTGGCGTTTAACAAGATCCTTTGTTGCGGTGGCAGCTGGATGGTAAAGGCTGACCTCATCGCGGCAGGCGATTTTGACGGTATCAGACGTCTTACCGAGCAGGCTGTTTCTACTATGCTCAATTTTGAAGTAGCTCACGTTGGTATCAATACCGAGTCCGAGGCAGCAGCTGACGCTGACGCCGCAACTCTTGCAAAGGCATTTGGCTTTGCTCCCGACAAGCGTTCCAAGTCCGTATTCGCAGGTACACAGATCGAGATCATGAATATGCAGGGTATGGGCACAAAGGGTCATATCGGCATCAGATGTGCCAGTGTTGACCGCGCGGTCTACCACCTTGAGCGCAAGGGCTTTGAGTTCGATTACGATACGGCAACATACGCTCCCGACGGATCTATGAAGTTCATTTACATGAAGGGCGAGATCGGCGGCTTTGCTTATCACCTGGTTAAATAATTTTTTAATAGAGAGAGGAAAGACAAAATGAAAAAGATAGTTACATTTGGCGAGATCATGCTCCGCCTTGCTCCCGAGGGATATTACAGATTCGTTCAGGCGAACAGCTTCGGCGCAACTTATGGCGGCGGTGAGGCAAACGTTGCGGTTTCTCTTGCAAACTACGGCATGGATGCGGCGTTCGTTACAAAGCTTCCCGCACACGACATCGGTCAGGCGGCTGTAAACGAGCTTCGCCGTTACGGTGTTGACACCACAAAGATCACCAGAGGCGGTGACAGAGTAGGTATCTACTTCCTTGAAAAGGGCGCAAGCCAGAGACCCTCCAAGGTCATTTACGACAGAGCAGGCTCTTCTATCGCAACCGCAACTGTTGCGGATTTTGATTGGGATGCAATTTTTGAGGGCGTTGACTGGTTCCACTTTACGGGAATTACTCCCGCTCTCGGTGACAACGTAACCGAGATCTGCCGCGTTGCTTGTCAGAAGGCAAAGGAGAAGGGAATCACTATCAGCTGTGACCTTAACTACCGCAAGAAGCTCTGGACAAGAGAGAAGGCAGGACAGGTCATGGGCGAATTGATGCCTTTCGTTGACGTTTGCATCGCAAACGAGGAGGACGCTTCCGACGTATTCGGCATCAAGGCAGCTGACACCGACATTTACGGCGGCAAGATCAGCAGCGAGGGTTATAAGAGCGTTGCAAAGCAGCTTTCCGACCGCTTTGGCTTCAAGAAAGTTGCGATCACGCTTCGTTCTTCTATTTCCGCGAACGACAACGACTGGAAAGCAATGCTTTACGACAAGGCTACAGATGACTACTATCTGAGCCGTGAGTACAGAATGCACATCGTTGACCGCGTTGGCGGCGGTGACAGCTTCGGTGCAGGTCTCATCTATGCAAGCCTTATGGAAATGGCTCCCCAGCAGACCATTGAGTTTGCCGTTGCGGCAAGCTGTCTCAAGCACACCATCGAGGGCGATATGAACCAGGTTTCCGTAGCTGAGGTAAATCAGCTGGCGGGCGGCGACGGCTCCGGACGTGTTGTAAGATAATCACATAAAAAAGACCGAGGAAACTCGGTCTTTTTGATTTTTTGAAGCGTAAAAAGTAAAGAAATATGCGTGAAATATAACCTTGACATTCTGCTAAAAGGTGGTAAAATGAAATTAAATCCGAAAGGGGGGTAAAAAATGGAGGTCAAGATAGTTTATAAAGGGCAAAATCCTTTTTTCAGAATCAACGGAGCCGACTATTCCACAGAAGCTTTTCGTTCGTACCGTCCCGCGCCTGCAAATATTTCGCAGTTCAAGCGTGTGGGGCTGGATTTTTATCAGATGATAGTCTCGGGCAGAAAAAATACGCTCAACATTTATTCCTCACTTTTCGGTGAGATCTGGACGGGACCAAATGAGTATAATTTCAGCAGATTTGACAGACAAATGGAGATGTTTCGTAAATTTGCTCCCGACAGCTACTATTCCGTTCTGATTCAGATAGACACTCCCGAATGGTGGGTGGAATCTCACCCAGGTCATGTTGACAGCTATTGGTTTTTGGGACAGAGCACCATTGACGAGGAGTGGAAAAGAGATGCCGCCGAGTATTTGCGCGCATTTATTGATTACGCCGAGGAAAAATACGGTGACGTGATCTTCAGCTACAGTATTGCGGCAGGACGTTGCAATGAGTGGTTCTGCAACGATTTTGGCGCGGAAACACCCCAAAAGCTGGCGGCTTATCGGGCTTATCTTAACGATCCCGAAGCAAAAATTCCCGAGCGTGAAAATTATTCTGCCGAGGAAAGTTGCTACCGTTCACCCGACAGTAACGAGCTGAAATATCTGCAGTTTTCCTGCTGTCTGCACGCGGATATGATCTGCTATTTTGCCGCCGAGGCACAGAAGTCCCTTTGCCATAAAAAGCCCTTTTGTATGTTCGGTTGGTATACCCATATGTCCCCGAAAAATCAGAATCTGTGGCTGACCAACGGTTACGAAAAGATACTTGAAAGCCCCGATATTGATATGGTCTATTCCCCCGCGCCCTATCAGCACAACCGTGATATTGACGGCGTAAGCTCCTATCAGCTGCCCCTGGATTCCCTGAAACTCCACGGAAAGCTTTATCTCCACGAGATGGATCACCGCTCCGAGTTGGCGGCCTATCCTCTTGAAAATGGTGTTGTTCTCGGTCAGAGGATCGACAATTTCTCGGATTTCAAAAACGTTCTTCGCCGTGAGATCTGCAACGTGGTCGCTCACGGGGGCTCTATGTGGTGGTTCGATTTCTTTGGCGGTTACTATGCTGCGCCCAACTATGAGCAGGAGCTTTGTGACCAGTTCAAGTTCTATAATGAAATTATCGAGTGCCCCAACGACGACGTTTCCCAGGTTGCGGTATTCTGCGATCCCATGTCCTTCCTTTATTGCCGCGAGCACGTGGATCTGCACCAGACTACGGTTCGTTACAATTTAGATTCAATAATCCGCTCGGGTGCGCCGTTCAGATTCTACAATTTGAACGACCTCGATAAGATAGATATTGACCGTTTCAAAGTGTTCATTTTCCTTAATGCCATTGATCCCCAAAACCGCGAGTTTATCAAGGAAAGGCTGGCAGATAAGTACAAGGTGTTCATTGGTGCGGCGGGATATTCGTATGGCGGCAAGCTTGATACCGCAGGAATTGAGGACCTGACGGGCATCAAGGTGAGTGAGTTTAAGACCGACCGTGTGCATACCGTTTCCTATTCGGGCCGCGAGTTCGGCTTTGAAGACATTGTTTCACCCATGTTTCTCGTTGAGGACGACCAAGCTGAAATTTTGGGAGAATACGCGGACGGCGGCGCGGCGATCGCGCGAAAGGGCAAGAGCTTCTACTGTGCCGTGGGCAACATTCCCTACGAATTTTTCCTTGACGTGAACCGCGCGGCAGGCGTGCATATTTACAACGACGAGGGTGGAGCAATCGCTGTTACGTCCCACATGATCTCCTGCTACGGAAAACAGGAAGAGAACACGCTTCGTCTGCCCTTTGACTGTACTCTCACCGATCTTTATACGGGCGATGTGATAAGGACGGAGAACGGGATTGCAAAATATACAGACAAGGTTTTTGAGACAAGAGTTTTCAAGATAACAAAATAACAAAAGCTCGGGATTTTTGCCCGAGCTTTTTTGATTCATTTATCCTTTGCGGAAGCAATGATGATGGAGCCTACTAACAACACGACACCCAGAGTGAAGAAAACCACTCCCGCGACCGTGTCAAGCTGATTTGCAAAGAAGCCGATCATTCCGCCTCCCAAGGCACAGCAAAATATCTGAAATAATTTTTTCATTTTGATTCTCTCCTTTTGAATGTCACAGATTCCTTGCTATCTCAATAAATTCTTCGTAAGAAATCAGCATTTTTACGGCTTCAAGAAGCGCGTTTGGGGTCATGCCCGCGGGAAGTCCGAGTTTTGCGGCAAGAAGGTCGCGCTTTGATGCGCTATCGGGCTTGCCCGAAAGACCAAATTCATAAAAATCCGCTTTTGTAAGAGGATTTTCGGCTGTTTTTCGCTCTGCCGCCTCGCTGTCGGCATAAGGCTCAAAGAGCTTTCGCAGAATTTCAAAATCTATCCCCTCGACACCGAGAAATCCTGCCTTTGACGGCTCTGCCTTCCGCTTTTCCTTGCCCTTTATTTGCGGAGTGTAAAGCTGAATGAGCCTGTCCTTTGGGATCGCCGAGGTTATTTTTGATCGAATGAGCGTGCCTGCACCGTCGCTGTCGGTCAGCACAATAACGGGGGATTTTTCCGAGAGCTTTCTTAAAAGAGCGAGTACCTCGCCGTGTCTGAACACTCCAAAGCCCCCGGTGGTGTAGATATTGGCGTCAATGATCTCGATCAATCGCTGACGGTCGTATTTTCCCTCCACGATAACGGGGTAGGGTATTTTCAGCTTTTCCATCAGAAATCTGCCTGAACGTATTCGGTGGTAAGTGTGGTGAGGGCTTCTTCAACCAGAGCGTCAAAGTCGACCTTCTTTTCCTGCTCGATCACCTTTTCAAGCACCGGCTTGGTTCTGGGGTGCTTGGGTGTAAAGACGGTGCAGCAGTCTTCATAGGGTTGGATCGAGGTCTCGAACGTCTCTATCTTACGGGCGATCTGAACGATCTCCTCTTTGTCCATGCCGATGCAGGGACGGAAAACAGGAAGCGTTACCGCCGCGTTGGTTACGTTGATGGCTTGAATAGTCTGAGACGCTACCTGACCTAAGCTCTCGCCTGTGATCAGTGCAAGGCAGTCGAATTTCTCGGCGACCCTCTGAGCGATAGTCATCATAAAGCGGCGAAGAAGAAGAGTAAAATACTCCTCATCGCAGTTTTTGACCAGCTCCTCCTGAATGTGAGTTAAAGATACAACGTGAACCTTCATGTTGCCAGAATATCTGGAGACGAGAGAAGCCAGCTCCATGACCTTTTGCTTTGCTCGCTCGCTGGTGTATGGGAAGCTTTCAAAGTGAAGCGACTGAATTTTTACGCCTCTTTTTGCCATCATGTAGCCTGCAACGGGGGAGTCGATGCCGCCCGACAGGAGAAGAAGTCCGTTACCGTTAGTGGAAATGGGCAATCCTCCCGCGCCCTTTACCGTACCGGCGCTGACGTAGGCGTATTTTTCTCTCACTTCGACCTTTACGGTCACGTCGGGGTTGTGAACGTCAACCTTTACAGAGTGGCAGAGGGACAGCACAAGACCGCCTACCTGCGCGGAAATTTCGGGGGATTTGAGCGGGAAGCGTTTGTCCGCACGCTTTGATTCCACTTTGAAGGTTTTTTTGCCTTCGAGGAACTGGGGAATATACTCGCGGACAACTCTTGAAATATCCTCCATATTTTTTTCAGCGCAAGCCGCGCGCTCGATGGCTACGATGCCGAAAACACGGGTAAGCATGGAAAATGCGCCCTCAATGTCGTTTTCTCCGTTGGGATTTTCAAGGGGTTCAATATAAATCGTGCTCTGTGCGTGGGAAATTGTGAACCTTCCGAAGAAGCGGAGACGGAACTTCAGCTCCTTTACGAGGGTAGATTCAAAATAGCTCTGATTTGCACCCTTGAGCACTATCTCACCGTATTTGCAGAGAAAAATTTCTTTCATATCAACCTCTATTCAGCCGCTTTGCGGCGGCACAGATAGTATAGGAAACACTTGGCACCGCTTCAGCGGCAAAATGGGAGCGGGGCCCATTTTGCAAGTGTTTCATGCGTGAAATGACTGAGCTTACGGTTCATTGTCGCTTTGTTTCACGCTAATATCCTTTTCTGAATTTTACTCGGAAAGGTAATAATTGGGGAACAGACGGTTCCAAACGTCCTTGCAGGCGAAGGTATCTGCCGTTGAGCTGTGAGGAACTCCCGTCCACTCGATTCCAAGGCACTCCATTGCGTCAATGAGGCTGGCGTGAGACAGGTCGGGACGGTTCTCATGAATGTAGCGCACATATTCGTTTGCACAGCAACGAACCTTGTCGTGAAGAGCCATTCTCTCCTCCTCGGTGTCGTATATGTACTTGATGTGGCTGTAGTCGGTGGAAACGCCGTAGGCTATGATGTTGTCGGCCTCAGCAAAGATAGCCTTGATCTGAGGGATCAGATCTTCAAGCAGAGGCGCGTCTTCGACCATTTCGGGGGTGATACCGTGGATCTTCTCGGTGCGCTTCCATTTCTTTGTGTGAGCGGGCTTTACGAGGGTGTCCATTATGAGCTTGCCCGCACCGTCGATGATAGTTATGGAAAGTATCTCGTCGCGGTCGTAAAAGCCTGTCAGCTCAAGATCGAAAAAGAGAACTCTCTCCGGATCCATGCCGTAAAATTTGTTGCGGTGGAGCTCGCCCTCTGCCCGTCTGACAGCCAGATCCTCTTCAAAGCAAGCCTTACACAGCTTGTGGCGGTAGCGCACGTCACGGCCGCATTTTACGCACATCATGGGAAGGCGCAGGGCCGTTGCCTTGTCGTAGAAATAAACGATCTCGCCGTTTGCGCGTTTTGTGTATGCCACAGGCTCCTCGATTGGATCGTAGAACATTCTGGCAAGATTTTCCTTTGAGTAATAGCCAAGAGATGCGGCGCGTCTTCCGCCCATTCGCTCAATGACGGATCCGCCGGGCAAGGTCATGGTCTCGCTTTTCGTGTCGCCGTACCAGCCGTCGGGGTCTGCTTCGACCACGAAAAGCGGGTCAAAGTAGAAAATGAGGTGCTCGCCGTCGGGGGACTTTGAGTAAGCCACAGGCTCCCCGTCGGGCTTCAGGTGAAGCATTGACAGGGTGTTTCTTGAAAGCAAATTGCGCATATCCGCGTCGCTCGAGTCTATGCACGGAATCTCGGCGCCGGAACGCAGTTTTATTTTATCCAAAATAATTTCCTCCGTAAGAAATATAAAATCACAATTACGACTATTGTACCACAAAATGTCGGATAGTTCAATACCAAATTCAAAATTATTTATATATAAATAAAACTCGGAGCGAAAAGCACCGAGTTTTAAACCGTTTATTTTTTGAGTCTTTTTCCTTTGTATTTTTTATATAGCTTGCAAAGGTGAGCCGCGTCGAAGAATCCCAGCTTTTCCGCGATCTCGTCAAGGGTCATTTTTGATGCCGCCAGCTCTTCGGCGAGCATCAATCGAACGTTGTTGCGGTATCTTATTGGTGAGATGCCGCCCGAATACCTTTTGAATTTTCTCAAAAATGTTGATTCGCTCATACAGGAGAGAGCGGCAAGCTCGGAGATGGTAAAGCTTTTCCACGGTTCGTTTTCTATTGCCCTGACCGCGCTTTTTATATCTTTGAGATCTTCAATACGTTCTACGCTCTTGATTTTGTCGGAGAGCATTTCATCAAGCAAAATCGAGAGTTCGCCCGAGATTCGCAGCGCGTTTTCCTCGGGGTTGACGATTCGGGAAAGTATGTTTTTGAAGTGTGCCAGGATATTTGAGTCGTAGTCGTGCTTTATTATAATACTGTTCAGGTCAAAAAAGATCGGTTCACCCTGCGGGGAACGAAGGCGAAAGGATATTCCGATTCCCGAGAGGCGCATTTCCGGAGTCACGGGGCGTGAAAGATATTTTACACCGTGAGGAAGAAAGATCACGTCTTTTGGTGCCAACGTCGCGATCATATTTCCGCCGTTTGAGTAGCTTCTTTCTCCCTCGATCTGATAAAAGAGCAGGTGCTTTTGACGGCCTTCCTTTTCGTAATTGTATTCGCTTAGGCTGTCTGCTCTCATGCTGTAGGCGGTGACGTCATATATTCTGCATTCGCTCTTTAGCAGGTCTGTGGGCTTAATGATCATTGCATTGCTCCTTGACATTCAAAGTTTTTTTGCGTGTTCGTCAGACGATTAAAAAACGATGACGTTTTTTTACAATAAAATGCCTGTATTTTATATTGTCATTACCTGTCAAATCTATTATAATTGAATAAAAGAGAGTTGTCAATAACTCTTGGAAAAAAACAAAACGGAGGCAATAAAAATGGTAAGAATAGGCATAGTAGGCATGGGCAGAATAGTTATGGAATGGGCGCATTTGTACCAATATCAGCAGTTGACGGACATTTGTGAGATCACTGCTATCTGCGATATAGACGAGAAGAAGCTCAACGAAGCGGGCGATAAAATGGGTATTCCTCAGGAGTATCGCTTCACAGATTACCGCGATCTTATTGCCTGCGATAAGGTTGACGCTGTGGACATCGCCACCTGGAACTGCAACCATTGCGAGATCGCTGAAGCGGCGGTGGCCGCAGGTAAGCCCTACAGCGTTGAAAAGCCCGTGGGAATGAATTATACGGAAACAAAGCACCTGTACGAGGTTACACAGGAAAAGGGAATCCCTTCATTTATATGTCTTTCATGGCGTTACCGCAACTATCCTCGTTACATGAGATATTTGGTGCTTGGCGGCAAGATGGGTAAGATCTTCCACGTCAACGTAAGATGTATCAAGGATAGCGGACTTTGGGCAGGAAGATGCCGCGAGTGGAGATTCGAGCGCAAAAAGGCGGGATCGGGCGTTCTGTGCGATCTTGGCTCCCATATGATCGACGTTGTACGCTTCCTTGGACAGGAGTTCAGAGAGGTGTTTGCAAGCACGGGTATTTTCATCAAAGAGCGTCCCAGCGAGGAGACGGGTGAGCTTGTGCCCGTTGATACCGACGACTGGTGCAATATTACGGCTCACCTTGAGAGCGAGGCGAGCTGTACGATCCAGCTCTCACGCACCGCAGCCACTTTCCCCAGTCTTGTGGAGATCGAAATTCTCGGTGAGACTGGACGTATGCTCTACGTGAATGCCAACGGCAAGGACAGCCTTACCTTTACCGATGCAAAAACAAAAGAGACGGAGGATCTTGTTCCTCCCGAGGAATTCAGCGCGATCCAGTCCCGTTCCTTTGTAAACCTTGTGAACGGCATTGAGGATGAATATACCGCAAAGCTCGCACAAGGCGTTGAATGCCAGGCAGTTATCGATGCGGCGCTTCTTTCCTCTACCGAAAACAGACCTATCCTCATTTCTGCCATCAAGGATGGCACGGAGGCAGTTAAACAGTGAAGCACAAGGTGGGTCTTATAGGCTACGGGAACATGGGTTCCTGGCATGCTGAGAACATAACCTCACGCATAGATGAGCTTGATATATGCGGAATATACGATATTGATCCCGAGCGGCGCGCGTTGGCTGAGGAAAAGGGTTTTTGCACCTATGATACGGCGGAGGAACTTCTGGCATCCGATGTTGAGCTTATCGTCATTGCAACGCCCAACAATTTTCACCGTCAGTATTCGATTGACGCCATGCGTGCGGGAAAGCACGTAGTGTGTGAAAAGCCTGCCTGCCTTAACTGCGAGGAGCTGGAGGAGGTCATTGCGGTCAGCCGCGAGTGCGGAAGACTGTATACGGTGCATCAGAACCGCCGTTTTGATACGGATTTCGCCATTATGAAAGAGATCATAAGCCGTAATATGCTGGGAAAACTATATTTCCTTGACTCAAGGCTTTACAGCAACCGAGGAAGCTCGGGCAGATGGCGCAGTACCTATGCGGCAGGCGGCGGAACGCTTTACGACTGGGGAATACATATGATAGACCAGGTTTTGTGCCTGGCGGACAGCGAGCCTGAATATGTTTTTGCTCAGCTTCAAAGCGTGCGGTTCCCCGAGGTTGATGACGTTTGCCGTGTAATAATCGGATTTGAGAACGGTCTGAGAGCGCAGATAATTGCCGACCTGTGGTGTTATATCCCCGAGCCAAGGTGGCATCTGTCGGGTGACGATGGCACTGCCACAATTGAAAAATGGTTCGGAAGAGAAGGCAAAATAGTCAAAGCCAACATCAAAGAGGTAGACTGGGAGCAGGGATGCTTCTATACGCCAAACGGTCTTTCAAAGACTATGTGGCCCAGACCCAAGCAGGAGATCGAGGAGCTGGAGTTGCCTGTTCCCGAGCGTGAGCCTCGTTGGGAGGACTTTTACGAGAACGTAGTTCAGGTCATAGAAGGCAAGGCTGACCAGCTTGTGACCCATGAGCAGATAAGAAGGTCTATGCGTGTGATGATGGCGGCATTTGAATCGGCTCGCACGGGCAATGCTGTAAAGCTTGGAGGAAACTGATTTGAAGATAGGAACTCTTTTGAGGATAAATCACATAGACGAGGCAGAGAGTAGCTTTAAAAAGCTCTCGGACATGGGTTTTTATGCTTGTCAGCTTGTCTATAAGCCCGAGATATACAAATCTGAGGACGCCGCAGTGGTAAAAGCGGCGGCAGAAAAATACGGCGTCAAGATAGTCGCACAGTTTTGCGGATTTTACGACACGGCAACCGTATGGGATAATTACGAGGGATTCAAGACCTCGGGTCTGAACGTTGAGCCGTATGCAAAGAGCCGATTTGACTACGTTTGCGCGGCGGCAAAGTTTGCCTGCGCAGCGGGGATAGAGGATATTGTCGTCCACGGCGGTTTTGTGCCGAACAATCCTTTTTCCGAGGAATATCTCGCCCATGTGGACGTGGTAAAGCGACTTTGTCAACACCTGAAGGGATTGGGCATGAACCTTCTGCTTGAAACGGGCGGAGAATCGTCGGTGGCACTTTTGCGCCTTATTGAGGACACGGGTGCGGACAATCTGTTCGTGAACCTTGACGGAGCAAATATGCTCATGTACGGTTATGCCAATCCTGTTGATTCTCTTTATACGGTCGGAAAATACGTAAGGTGTATTCACGGCAAGGACGGCGTGCCGCCAACCGAGACGAAAAAGCTGGGCGACGAAACGCGAGTTGGAGAGGGAATGGTTGATTTCCCGAAGATGTTCGCAAAGCTCTGTGAACTCGGCTACGACAGATATGTTATTATCGAACGTGAGATCGAGGGTGAGGAGCAGATCGCGGATATCGTTCACGCAAAGAAATATTTTGAAAGAGTGCTGACGCAAGTCGGATATACGGTAGAATAACAAAAACCCGAGGGAAACCTCGGGTTTTGTCTTGTTTACATATGTTCGAGAATCTGAATAAGCGCGTCTTGTGCTTTTACGAGGGCTTCGTCCTCAGAGTCGCCGATATCTGTGATCACGCGGTGAGCGGCGGCGCATACAGTTGCCATATCGACAGGCTTTGGCTCACCTACGAATTTAACGTAATTTTTGTGGATTATCTTGTCAAGCGTTTCCTCGGACAGATCAAGTCCCTTTATTGGAAGTGCGCGGTATGCGGGCATGATAAACTCGGTCTTGTCGTGAGAGATTCCCATGCGTACAAGCTGATGTATTTGCGGGTTGATGTCCTTATAGTTGTTGCAGTCGGTGCCGTAAAGGATTCTGTCGGAGTATTTCTCAAAGAATGCCTGCCATGCGTCGATGTCCTTTGAGAAGCCAAGGTACATCTCCCAACCGGGCGTCAGGTCGAAATTTACGTTAGGGTAGGTCTCCATCACGCGAGTCGCCTCGTCAATGAAGTTGGAGAGGAAGAAGAAGTGGGCAAAGGTCACGCGCAGACGCGGGTGGCGGTCAAGCATTTCGAACGTTTCATCGTATATTTCTTGCTTTGAGAGAAATCCTTCTTCAAAATAGCCCCAGCCTCTCTGCTTGGCTGTTTCGGACAGCTCGCGGGGAATCCAATATTCCTCGGGGTCGTTTACGTGGATAAGAACGGGCACGTCGTTTTCTTCAAGGTAGGTGAACATCTTGTCGTAACGCTCGTCGTTTATGCCGTAGCCCAGCTTTTTGCGAGTGCCGGGGTCGAACATGAGCTTTATACCGTCACAGCCCATATCTATGAGCGCCTTTGCCTGTAGTTCAAATGGAATATTCCTGTAAAAATCAAGATTATGGGGCATTCCAAAGGCAGCGATTCGGATTTTTTTGTATGTATTTTTCCAATAAAGCATTGCTACGTTATATGCCACCGAGTGGTATGATAGAGCTTGCAGGGCAAGGTCGGTCACGTCCTGCTCTGCCATAAGGTCAAGGAACTTTTCGCATTTCTCATATTCGGGCTCGGACATATGCACGTGGATATCGGCAAGATTTTTCATAACGAAAGTGTCCTCCTTTTCACATATACTGTAAGATCATTATACGGTTTTTTAAAGGGAAAGTCAAGCGATAGAAGTTTGTGTTTTTGCTATCTTCTTTCTTGATTTTGCTGTAATGTGATATGGATTCGTGACCACAGCGGACGGCGCAAAGCGCCTTTCCGCACAAGAACGCATTTTGTTTTGAGGAACTTTATTGTTATGCGAACGTTCTTGGTTCGATGGGTTTGTCCCACGCGTCCCCACCAAACAAAAAGGACTTGCGATTGCAAGTCCTTTTTGTTTGGTGGGGGATGGTGGATTCGGACCACCGAAGTCAGTGACAACAGATTTACAGTCTGCCCCCTTTGGCCGCTCGGGAAATCCCCCATATGGAGCTGGTGATCGGAGTCGAACCAACAACCTGCTGATTACAAATCAGCTGCTCTGCCATTGAGCCACACCAGC
>JAFQKA010000063.1 GCA_017397175.1 Clostridia bacterium
CTATCCCGACGAAGTCGGATTTCATCGCGAAGCGATTTCATCCACCGAAGGTGGATTTATTCCGCCATCGGCGGATTTAGTTGAAAAAAGCAGATTGCTTTCGCAATCTGCTTTTTTCTTGGCAGGGGCAGAAGGACTTGAACCCACGACACCCAGTTTTGGAGACTGGTGTTCTACCGACTGAACTATACCCCTTTATTCACTTTTGACGAGTGGCTTCCCTCTCGACCGTGATATTATACCACACAAAAACTCATTTTGCAATACCTTTTTGCAAAAAACTTTTATTTTTTCTCAATCCTCGAACATACAAAGAAAATCCGCCAGATTAACAAGCTCTACTCCGCTTGAAAGTGCCTGACGACAGGTATAGTACGAACCTCCGTACTGCTTTTTGCAGTATGCAAGGCACACGTCGCTTCCCTGCACCAGCGCGCGGTTACGGGCAAAATAGCTATCCTTTGTAAGGCTTTCCGAGGCATAGGTCACCCCGTCGCTCATAGAAAAAATGTAGTCAAAATCCGCCTTCTGGCTCTTTGAAAAACGCATGGCCTGATTGGGTGCCGCCAGGCAGAGATAAAGGTGGATACCGTCCTCGCCAAAGCGATCCTTCATCGAAAGCACGGCCTTTGCCGCCATGGTATCAAAACCAACAGCGCCACCCGTCTTGAAAATTCTCGCACCTCTGTCGTAAAGCTCGTATATCTGCGCCTCAAGGAGTGCGGAAATTGCTTCCACCTCATTTTCGGGTACGTTACGGTGTCCCGTAAAGCAAACGGTGGTTATTTTATCGTCAAATGAAGGCTCTTCCTCAAGAAAAAGAAGCTCCTCGGGAAGCTCTTTCTTCAATTTCATAAAAAGCACCTCACTTTTTCTGTCCCGAAGCCGCATAAAGCGGCTTCGGGACGTGTTTTATTTATTCTACCGTTACGGATTTTGCCAAATTTCTGGGCTTATCAACGTCACAGCCTCTCTGTGCCGCCACGTGGTAAGCAAAAAGCTGTATAACGGTGGCAAGAGGAAAGGCCGCAAAATCTGCGTCAACATTGTCCAAAATGACGGTATTATCCGCAGGAATATTATACTTCTCGGCTATTTCTTTGGTGGTTACCGCCAAGACAGTGGCTCCTCTTGACTTGACCTCGCGGATTCCCGAGATCATCTTCTCACAAAGCCGCTCCTGGGTCATGAGTGCCACAACGGGCGTTCCTTCGATAATAAGGGAGATCGTTCCGTGCTTCAGCTCACCTGCCGCATACGCCTCGCTGTGAATATAGGAAATTTCCTTAAGCTTCAGAGAAGCCTCGGGGCAAAGTGCGCTGTCAAGACCGCGTCCGATAAAGAACAGATTTTCCACAGCCAGATAGTTGCGCGCGATAGACTCAACGTCACGGCTGAGTTCCAAAGCCTTTTCAACCTGCGCGGGCATATCCTCACAAAGACGGCGGCAAAGCTCCCTCGCCTCATCGTCATCAAGTCTGCCCTTCACTCTCGCCAACTGAATGGCAAACAAATAAAGCATAGCGCACTGAACACTGTACGCCTTGGTACTGGCAACCGAGATCTCGGGTCCTGCCCAGGTATAAAGCACGCAGTCTGCCTCTCTCGCCACCGACGAGCCGATAACGTTCACAATAGAAAGTGTGCAAACGCCGTTTGCCTTTGCGTGGCGGAGAGCCGCCAAGGTGTCCGCAGTCTCGCCCGACTGGGAAAGAAGAATTACAAGATCATCCGGATCAAGAATGGGGTCGCGGTATCTGAACTCAGATGCCACGTCAACGTCAACGCTGACCCTTGCCAGCTTTTCAATAATTGCCTTACCCACCAGACCCGCGTGCATGGCCGTTCCGCAGGCAACGATATGTATGCTCTTGAACTTGCCCAGCTTATCGCCGTCAAGCTCATGAACGCCAAACAGAGGAAGACCGTCCTCACCCAGACGTGTGGAAACAGTCTGACGGATAGCCTCCGGCTCCTCGTGTATCTCTTTTATCATGAAATGAGGGAAGCCGCCCTTCTGAGCCTGCTCCACGTTCCAGTCAACCGTCAGCCTCTTCTGATCGGCTTTCTTTCCCGTGCGGTCAAAGAACTCGATCGCGCTGCCGCAAAGAACCGAAACGATTCCCTCCTCAAGCTGATAATAGGAATTTGTGTGCTTTAAGATCGCGGGGATATCCGATGCGATGATACCGCACTCGTCGTTTGACGCCACGATCAGCGGATTATCCTTACGCATGGCAAAGATCTTGCCGGGGAAATCGCAGAACATTACGCCAAAGGCATAAGAGCCGCGAATAACGTCCGCCGCCTCGAACATGGCAAGAACGGGGTCGTTTACCTTTTTATAATAATAGTCAATGAGCTTAGCTGCTGCCTCGGTGTCTGTTTCCGAGTAGAAAGTATAGCCCTCTCGCACGAGCATCTCCTCGATCTCGGCATAATTCTCGATAATACCGTTGTGAACCAATGCAAGAGAGGGTGCCGTGTGAGGGTGTGAATTTGTATCGGAGGGTGCTCCGTGGGTCGCCCAACGGGTATGACCTATACCGCAGCTTCCCTCAACCTTTTTTTCAAGTGAATCCAGCTTTTCCTGCAAAAGGTCTATCCTGCCCTTGGATTTCACTGTTTCGATAACACCGTCTGCCGTGCAGACCGCAACACCCGCAGAGTCGTAGCCTCTGTATTCAAGGGTGCGGAGTCCTTCGATCAGTACGGGAAGTGAATTTTTGTGTCCTGTGTATCCGATGATACCGCACATATATAATTTACCTGTGTCGGCATCTTCGCCGAAGGGATCCGGCAAAGCTGCCAATCCTTTACGTGTAATATAATTTCCGCGTCTTTGTCCTGCGGGTCACCCTGCAGATTTGTTCGCGGAATCACGACAGAAAATCTGCCGGAGAAGCATCCGCCGAAAATTTCGATAACTTCTCTCCTCGTCAACTTTTTTCAAGTTCCGGCGCTTTAAAACGTCATATCTCAAGAGAGTTTTTCTTTTATCACGTCTGCCACGCGATTTGTGATCGCCTCGATCTGCTCCATGTTCTCGCCTTCTGCCATAACACGGATCAGAGGCTCTGTTCCCGAAGGACGGACAACAAGTCTGCCCGTAGCTCCAAGTTCGGCCTTTGCTTCGTTCATAGCGTCCTTTATGTCGGGATCGGTATAGAACTTCAGCTTGCCTTCTGCTGAAACCTTCAGATTTACCATGGTCTGAGGATAGCAGGTCATGACCGATGCAAGCTCGGAGAGCTTTTTACCCTTACGGCGAATGAGAGAAAGCAGCTGGCATGCCGTCAGCTGACCGTCACCCGTGGTAGCAAAATCGCGGAAGATAATATGTCCCGACTGCTCGCCGCCAAAAGAATAATCCTCAAGGAGCATTTCCTCAAGTACGTATCTGTCGCCAACCTTTGTTGCAATGAACTTAATGCCGTTCTCATCGCAGAACTTGCCGAAACCGAAGTTAGTCATAATGGTACCCACGACCGCGTTGCCGTTGAGACGTCCGCGCTCCAGCAGGTCAAGAGCACATATAGCCATGATCTCGTCACCGTCGACCAGCTTTCCGTTTTCATCAACCGCCAGACATCTGTCAGCATCTCCGTCAAAGGCAACGCCGCAATCGTAGCCGCCCTCGGTAACGAATTTTGAAAGTCTGTCAATGTGGGTCGAGCCGCAGCCGTCGTTAATGTTGGTGCCATTCGGTTCTGCGTGAAGAATGGTCGCTTCTGCCCCCAATTCCTCAAAAAGCTTTGCAGCTGTCATGCTTGCACTTCCGTTTGCGCAGTCGATAGCAACTCTCATGCCGTCAAGTGAATAGAGAACGCTGCTCTTAACGTGGTCTATGTAGTCTCTTGTCGCCTTATCTGCGCGTGTAACTCTGCCAACTTCGCCGCCGATAGGCTTTTTACCGTCGCTCTCGCCGTCGAGAACGATAGCTTCGATCTTATCCTCAAGCGCATCGGGAAGCTTATAGCCCTCGCCGCCGAAGATCTTGATTCCGTTGAACTCTGCAGGGTTGTGGGAAGCGGAGATCATAACACCCGCGTCCGCCTTGTACTTACCTACAAGATAAGCCACAGCAGGAGTGGGTACTACCCCAAGGTCGATAACGTCCGCGCCTCTTGAACAGATACCTGCCATAACGGCGCATCCGATCATATTGGAGGACATTCTCGTATCCGAGCCCACGATGAAAAGAGGTCTGCGTCTGCATCCGTCCGAGATGACTTCAGCCGCCGCGCGTCCTATCTCCATTGAGCGTTCAACAGTCAGCTCGGTATTTGCAATTCCGCGAACACCGTCTGTTCCGAATAATCTGCCCATAGATCTTTTTCCTTTCTTTAAGATTTCTTTACAATATTTTCGGCGCCTTTAAATATGCTGTTCGCCGGCACAGCACCCCGAACCGATGACAGGGGATAGACGTTTGAATGAGGGCCGATGACAGTTCCGGGATTCAGCACGCTGTTACAGCCGACCTCAACGAAATCGCCCAGCATAGCGCCGAATTTTTTCAGTCCCGTTTCGATCCTCTCATCGCCTGCACGAACGCAAACGAGAGTTTTGTCACTCTTTACGTTTGACGTGATCGAGCCTGCGCCCATATGAGACTTATAGCCCAATATCGAATCGCCTACGTAATTGAAATGGGGAACTTGACAGCCATCGGAAATAATACAGTTTTTAAGTTCCGTGGAATTTCCGATAACGCAACCGTCGCCAACCAAAGCCGATCCGCGAATAAAAGCGCACTGTCTCACCTCGGTGTTCTCGCCTATAATGCAAGGACCGCTAATGCTCGCGCTTGGGCTGACCTCCGCGCTTTTGGCGATCCACACGCCCTCACACGGGTTGTCATACCGATCTGTCGGAAGATCCTTCCCGATCTCGAGGATAATTTCCTTGATACGGGGCAGTACCTGCCAGGGGTATTCGCACTCGAATATCTGCTTTTCGGCCAAAGAATGTCCTCTTTCAAACAGCTCGGAGTTTTTTATGGCATAATCCAATCCTTCACCTCCTTTATGGAATTTTATATCAAAAACGCAAACGCGCCTTTAATTCATGACAATGGGGAAAGAAGTAAAACGCCAGCCGTAGGAGGTGTTTTCGAAAACGTAATCATGGAACGTAACCGAGGTGTCACCGTCAACAGTCTTTGTTTCCTTTACGGTATAGCGGAACAGGTTGGAGGAGAATTTGCTCAAAAATTCTTCCATTGTTCCCTGAGACTCATCATCTTCCCGAGTTTCAATAACCTTGCAGTGGAGTGTTCCGTTGATGTCTCGATAATTCTTTGAGACCTCGGAAATTATAACGTCTGCAATAGGCTTGTCAAAGATCGCGGAAATATACTCGGTAAGATCGCTGTAAGTTTCTATGGTAGCATCATTGAGAAGCGCCGTTTCAAAAACAGCGACAATGGGATAATATGTATCCCCATCCTCATCAACTCCGTTATCCACCGTGATCGGCATACATTCAACGTATGCCCAATTATAGACCTGCATTGCGAGATCGTAGTAATATTTCACCATCATCTGCGCGCGGGGATTGTCAACAGGCTCGCGCACGCTGTCGTCCTCGGGAGGAAGGGTCTCTATGGGAAAGGTCACCTTTTCCGTATCGGGGGAAGGAGCGGCAGTCAAGATCTCGGTTGCGGGATCGGGGGTGGTCTCACTGTCCCCGCCCTTTTCTCCTCCGCAAGCACTGAGAGCAAAAGTCGCGCCGCAAACGAGCGCCAAGCCGAGTGACGTAAACTTCAATACGAAATCCTTTTTCATTTTCATTCTCCATTCTGCCGCTACAGCGGCCAAGGCATCTTTTCATACTTATGCGAGGGTGCAAGGTACACCTATACATTATATCCGATATATTATATCAAATTATGTCGGGTTTGTCAAGCCAAATCGCACTTTGATTTTCCGTCAGGAAACCTCAAAAATTTACAAAAAAGTTAACAAAAACTTCACACAGAGTAACCTTACCATAGTACAATAGAGTTGAATACACTCTCGTGAGGAATAGAAATGTTTGAAAAGTTGAAAAATGTTCTGTCGGGGATCACGGCAAAGGAAAAACCGTCGATCTGCGACAAGTTAATAAAAAACAAGACCGCACGCACGGTTTTTGACGTGCTCGGTTATATCGCCGCGCTCCTTTTACCGCTTGTGTGCTTTGCTCAGGCAGAGCTGCTCGGCACGGGCAGCCGCGCGTGGTTCCTTGAATTTTTGAGCACCCAGACAAAGGTGGCACTGTTCTCCATAGGTCTGCTCTACCTCATCTATTTTCTTCTGGTGCTCATTTTCAGGAAATTCACCGTCCCTGCCTTTATTTTATGGGTCACAACGGCGGCACTTCCCATAGCCAGCTATATGAAATACAGCACCACGGGCGATTACCTTTACCCCTGGGATTTTCAGCAGACGGGAAACGTAGATCTGCTTCTTGAATACTCAAACGCGAAGATCCCGTTCATTTTTATCGTCACGGTTTTTGCGGTGCTCTGCGGCTGTCTTTTTATCGCCTTCACCGCCCCCTCTGTCAGGGTAAAATACTTTGTGAGACTTCCCGTCCTTGCTCTGACCATTGTTATCTGCTTTTTCTCTCTCAACTCCGAGGCAAAGATCAACCGCCTTGTTGAAAGGAACGGAATGTCTTTTGTGGACGGCTTTTTGCCCTCGAACAGCTACGTTGAGAACGGTTTTATAGGTGCTTTTACCATGAATATTCTGAGCACATTTACCGACGAGCCGGAGGGATATTCCAAAGAAAAAATGGAGGCTGTCGCGCAGGGACTTGAAAGTGCGCCCCAAAGCGAGAATTTTTCTTCCCCCGACGTTATCCTTATTCTCAGTGAGAGCTTCTGGGACGTGACCCGGCTCGGCAGTGATTTTTCCTACGATCCTCTGACGAACTTCCGCCGGATCGCCGACCGTGAAAACGTATACAGCGGAACGTTTTACACCACGGGCTTTGGCGGCGGTACGGTGCGCCCCGAATTTGAAGTGCTCACGGGACTTACCACCGACTATATGCCTGCGGGCTGTGTTCCCTACCAGTACGTAAACGAAAATCTGCAAAGCTACCCCGCCATGTTCCGCGATATGGGATATCGAACCCTCGCACTTCACCCGTATCTGTCCAATTTCTATCAGCGACAGGCAAAATACCCGTATCTGGGCTTCGACGAGACCTATTTTGAGCAGGATCTCTACAAAATCGGGGAAGTTGAGATCTCCGTCCGCGGCAAAAACATCTCGGACGACACTTTCGTCGATTACATAACTCATTTTATGGACAGATCCGACAAGCCCACCTTCCTTTTCGGCATCAGCATGGAGGCGCATCAGCCTTACCCGCAAAAATTCACCGAGGAGGAATTTGATCTGTCCGTCACCGACCCACGCCTTGACGGAGAGACCCTCAACATAGTCCGCCAATACGCCCAGTGCGTAGCCGACGCGGACAAGGCTTTGGCAAAGCTGGTCGAATGGGCAGACAGTCGTGAGCGTGAGACGGTGATCGTCTATTACGGCGACCATGCGCCGTCTCTCGGTGCAAACTACGCCGCATACGTTCAGACAGGCACCGTAGCCGACCCTGCCGCCTTTACGGCAGAGGAGCGTTTGCTTCTCCAGACCACGCCCTTTATGATCTATTCCAATTTCAAGCTTGAGGAAAGTGACATAATCAAAAAAGGAAGTGAAAACCACATTCCCTCCTATCAGCTCATGAATGCCGCCTGCTCTCTCATGGGTACGAAAAGAACAGGTCTGATGAGCTTTCTTACCGAATACAAGCACGCTCTGCCCTACTTTAATTCCCGTCTCGGACTGACCGTTACTGCGGAGCAACAGGCGTTCGTTGACGCGCACAGATACATCACCTATGACATTGTATTCGGCAAAAAATATTTTGAGGATAGCTTCAAGTAAAAAAAACACGGATAAGTGCTTGACAAAAGCGCTTATCCGTGGTACTATATTGTCATATGTTTGAGGAAAGGAAGGCACATTCAATGAATTTTTGTATGTACATGATGTATGATATGATGATGTGCCGTTCCAAATAAGCCTCATTTTGAAATACATTCATTAAAAAGAAATTTTATGAAATGTTGCAGTTGAGGCTCGGAGTGCTGAAACTGCATTTTTGTTTTAGCCTTTGAGCCTCCCGCAGCATGGGAGGTTATTTTTATGTCAAATTACAAGATCGACACACTCTGCCTGCAAGCAGGCTACAAGCCGGAAAACGGTCAGCCCCGCGTGCTCCCCATCTATCAGAGCACCACGTATAAGTACGACTCCTCCGAGCATCTGGGCAAGCTCTTTGACCTGGAAGCTCCCGGTCATATGTACACCAGGATCTCAAACCCCACCTTTGAGGCGGTTGAGGAAAAGATCTCCGCTCTTGAAGGCGGCGTTGGCGCAATGCTCACCTCCTCCGGTCAGGCGGCAAGCCTTATGGCAGTGCTGAATATCACAGGCGCAGGTCAGAATATCATCAGCCTTTCCTCTATCTACGGCGGCACGATCAATCTTTTCGCGGTCACACTGAAGAAGATCGGCATCGACGTTCGCTTCATCACCCCCGATATGACAGATGAGGAGATCGAGGCGAAGATGGACGAGAACACCCGTATGATCTTCGGAGAGACTATCGCAAACCCCGCGCTGACAGTCCTTGACATGGAGAGATACAGCGCTCTTGCCCACCGCCACAATATTCCCATGGTCGTTGACAACACCTTTGCAACTCCCGTTCTCTGCCGTCCCTTTGAATACGGCGTTGACATCGTGACCCACTCCACCACAAAGTACATGGACGGCCACGCAACCGTCGTCGGCGGTTGCATAGTTGACAGCGGTAACTTTGATTGGTCAAAGGGCAACTTCCCCGAGCTGACCACCCCCGACGAATCCTATCATGGCGTTGTTTATACCGAAAACTTCGGAAAGGCCGCATACATAACCAAGGCCCGCGTTCAGCTTATGCGCGATTTCGGCTCTACACCCTCGCCCATGTCCGTGTTCCTGCTTGACCACGGTCTGACTACTCTTGCTCTCCGTATGGAACGCCACAGCTCCAACGCGCTGAAGGTGGCTCAGTTCCTTGAGAGCGACGACAGAATTGCGTCCGTAAGCTACCCCGGTCTTGAAAGCGATTCTCAGCACGCTCTTGCAAAGAAATATCTTCCCAAGGGCTGCAGCGGCGTTATCTCCTTTGAGGTCAAGGGCGGACGAGACGCGGCAATGAAGTTTATGGACAGCATGAAGCTGGCGGCTATCGTGGTTCACGTGGCAGACGCCCGTACCTGCGTTCTTCACCCCGCTTCCACCACCCACCGTCAGCTCACCGACCGTCAGCTGGTTGAGGCAGGAATCAGCGCGGGACTTATTCGTCTGAGCGTCGGTATTGAAAACGTGGACGACATTATTGCCGACATCAAACAAGCACTTGACCAGATCTAAAGGAGGAAAGCGAAAATGCCGATCAAAATTCCAAACGATCTGCCCGCAACACGGACACTGCACGAGGAAAACATTTTCGTTATGACAGAAACCCGAGCGATGACACAGGACATCCGTCCTTTGAAGATCCTCGTTTTGAACCTTATGCCCAAAAAGATCGAGACCGAAACCCAGCTTGCCAGACTGCTTGGAAACACTCCTTTGCAGGTGGAGCTTGAATTTCTTCAGACTGCCACTCACAAGGCAACACACACATCCGAAGAGCATATGCTTGCCTTTTACAAGACCTTTGACGAGGTCAAGGACAGAAAGTTCGACGGCATGGTGATAACCGGTGCGCCCGTTGAAAAGATGGAATTTGAGGAGGTCGAATACTGGGACGAGCTTTGCGAAATTTTTGAGTGGAGCAAAACCCACGTGACCAGCTCATTCCACATCTGCTGGGGCGCTCAGGCGGCTCTCTACTACCATTTCGGTATCGGAAAGCAGCTTCTGCCCGAAAAGCTTTTCGGAGTTCTGCGCCATAAAGTCGAATATAAGAACTCCATGCTTCTTCGCGGATTTGACGATATTTTCTATGCACCGCAGTCCCGACATACGACAATAGAACGAAGTGACGTTGAGGCTCACCCTGAGCTCAAGATCCTTGCATCCTGCCTGGATGACGGTGTCTTCGCCATGATCACACCCAACGGAAAGCAGGTGTTTATTACGGGTCATCCCGAATACGATCCTCTGACACTGCACAACGAATATTTCCGTGACAAAAACGCAGGCCTGCCCATCTCCGTTCCGAAAAATTACTACCCGAACGATGATGACACACAGCCCCCCATGGTCACATGGCGCTCTCACGCAAATCTGCTCTATTCCAACTGGCTAAACTATTTCGTTTATCAGACGACCCCGTTTGACATTTCGCAGATCAAATAACAAAAAGCGATGGCTCACGCCATCGCTTTTTTATTATTTTCTCCTTGCCCACAGCTCTCTGATAAGAGCAACAACATAGATCAATATGACCGTAATTCCCATCACCGCTACAACGCTGAACATGGGAGATGTGAGCCGCATTAACCAACTATACCGTCTGAACGTAACGGAATCGGCAGAAGATGATACTGCTTTTGCGATCATCATGAAAAACAAGGATTCCAAAAGGCGAAATACTATGTACCAGACCGTGCCGCCGCAAAGCAAACCCACCGATTTTCGAGAGATCTCAAAACGCACCTTTCTGAAGCAAATAACCGTGGCGGTCACAATGCCTATCTCCGCGGCAAACATAATAAGCGACACAACGGTCTGTACATTCATACCTTCAAAATCCACATAACGTACCCAAGCCGATGGAGTAATCCCCGTGGCAATATGCAAATAAATGTTAACAAACCAATAGATCAGCCAAGCACACCATAAACCTGCACGGCGGCGGCAGGTAAAACAGATAAGAGCACACAGGAACAAAGGAACCGAGAATACAAGTCCTGCCAAAAAGTTGCCTAAAGCAGTAAGTATCAGAAATGCCAAACCACCGAAAAAGACGAGGAAATACCCCGCAGTCACGCGACCTTCTCTGTGCTGATGTACCGTTTGAGGCGCATACGGTACATCTCTACGGTCGTCAGCCTTCCATTCCGACGTATCGCTTATCTTCTCGTCGCTTCCGTTTACCAGCTCGTCCAAACTGACTTCAAAAAGCTCACTCATCAATATTAGCTTTGAAAGTTCGGGGACGGCGGTGCCTGTTTCCCATTTTGACACGGATTGTCTTGAAACGTCCAACGCATCTGCAAGATCTGCCTGCGAGAGCTTTTTTTCGCATCTGAATTTATGTATTTGTTCGCAAAGTTTCATAAAACCCTCCTTGAAAGATGTTTAGATTATAGCACTCCACGCCTTAAAAATCAAC
>JAFQKA010000064.1 GCA_017397175.1 Clostridia bacterium
AAAAAGTAAATAGCATCATAAAAACGAGAAGCACGAGGCTTTCATCGAGAAAGCCTCGTGCTTGCTTGCTTTTTCCGTTCTTGCACTCTGTCGTACCTTTGTACGCCGACGAATGCAAGAACGAAAAATATACCTACCTTTTTCGAAGTCTCACAGCGTGTCGAGACTTTCTCGACACGCTGAAAGCCCCTCTCTGAGGGGCTTTTTCAGATAAAAAACTGACCGGCGGAGCCGGTCAGTCGTAATTCAGTTGCACATTTTCTTGTACCCGATATTTCTTTCAAAATCCAGCTTACAATAAATGAGTTTCCATCGGTCTGTGTTTATCTCCTTATAAGACTTACAACGTTTTTGGGCCGATCTTTAATTTGCCATTGGCGTAAAGCTCCTATCTTGAAATTTTGCTTTTGTTGTTTGACAATAAGATTTTCATCGGTCGGTTTCATCTCCTTATAAGACTAAAACATCTTTGGGGCCGATCTTCAATTTGCCATTGGCGTAAAACTCCTATTCTGAAATTTCGGTTCGATCAATTTGGGTTAAGAGTCTCCATCGGTTTGTCTTTTTGATCTCCTTTCAAGATTTGGGGCCGGGTCAATTCTGATCCTCCATTGGCCTGTTCTCCTTTGTTGAGATTTTATCCGATACCGCCTATGCGGCGTGGTCTCTTTTGTGCTTGGCAGATTAGATCTCTACTGCCTCGTCGTCCTCTTCGCCGTCCTCAAAGTCGCATGCGCAATCGTCGCAGCCGAGATCAAAATCGTCATCAAACAGCTCGTCTCCGCAATCACACAGCTTGCAATACTTGCGACAGAACATATATACACCGTAAACAGCAGCCGCAACGGCAAACGTAACGCCAACAGAAATTGCTACGATCTTGCCAACGTTGGGCTTCTCTTTTTTTCTTTCAATGAAAAACATTTCAAAATACCTCCGTGTTTCTGAGATTTCGGGATTAGTATTCCGCTCTTGGCTCATATCTATTCCTTTTCCGATTTCATTTTACCATAATTTTTTTTGAAATGCAATAGTTTTTTTAGAAAAAATTGCCTGTTTTTAAGAAAAATTTATAAATATTTTGTAAAAAGTCTTTTATTTTTCGTCACCTTGTGGTATGATTTATGGGAATTTGATTTTGGATGTGATTTTTTGAAGTTTTCCGACATAGTTTTATCACTGGAGAAAGCAGGGGTGGATTCCCCCGAATTTGATGCGCGGATCCTGCTTGAACATTTTTGCTCGGTGCGCCCCCATGAGCTTCCGTTCGTTTCTGAAAAGGATTTTGGCTCGGAAGAATTGGCAGAGGCGGTAAAGAAGCGTGTCGACCGCTATCCACTTCAGTATATTATCGGCTCGTGGTCCTTTATGACCGAGGAATACCGGGTAAACGAACATTGCCTTATCCCTCGGCAGGATACGGAGCTGCTGGTGGAAACGGCGATCAAGACGTTGCCCGAAAACGCCGATTTCATCGATCTTTGCACGGGAAGCGGCTGTGTTGCGGTATCCACTCTTGCCGCAAGACCTGACTGTCGGGCAACGGCGGCAGATCTGTTCCCCGAGACCCTTGCTCTGGCAAAAATTAACGCCGAAAAAAACGGCGTTGCAGACAGGTTTTCACCGATTTTGGCGGACGTTCTGGCAGAGCCGTGCGAGGACGTAAAAGCCCGCGCACCCTTTGACGCCGTGCTGTCAAATCCCCCTTACATTCAAAGTCACGTGGTAAAAACTCTTTCCCCCGAGGTCGGATACGAGCCTGAGGCGGCTCTCGACGGCGGCAGGGACGGTCTGGATTTTTACCGCGCAATATTGAAATTTTACACGCCGCTTTTGTCGTCCGACGGCTTTTTTGCCTTTGAGATCGGCTACGACCAAGGGCAGGATTTAAAAAATCTCGCAGCAGAGAACGGATTCTGTTGCAAGATTCTTTCCGACCTTTCGGGCAACGACCGAGTGGCGGTCCTGAAAAAAGTTTGAGCTTTCTTTTGGAGGTTACATCATGAACATAGCAATATTGGCGGGCGGGATCAGTCCCGAACGCGACGTTTCTCTCTCCTCGGCAAGTCTTATTGCCGCGGCACTTATGAGAAACGGCAATAAGGTATATCTGGCGGACGTTTACGAGGGTATCCCCGAGTCCGTAACCATAGACGGATCGATTTTCAGATCCGATTACAACTATTCCTACAAGGTTGAGGAAACAGTCCCCGATCTTGACGCGGTGATCGCAAAAAACGGCGGCAGAAAAGAGCTTATCGGCCCCGGTATTCTTGAGCTTTGCCGCGCGGCAGACGTGGTTTATATCGGTCTTCACGGTGCAATGGGTGAAAACGGCCAGCTCCAGGCGACCCTTGACAATTTCAATATAAAATATACAGGCTCCGGATACGTCGGCAGTCTGCTTGCCATGGACAAAGACCTGGCAAAGATCCTCATGGGACGCGCAGGCGTACCCGTGCCCACAGGCGAGGTCTGCGATCCCCGCGATCCCAAGGCAAAGGATATCGCGCTGTCGGTGGGGCTTCCCTGCGTAATAAAGCCTTGCAGCTGCGGCTCGAGCGTGGGCATCTCCATGATTGATGCCGAGGATCAGCTTGACTGTGCCCTGGCGGAGGCGGCAAAATGGGAAGACAAGGTCCTTATCGAAAAGCGCATCGTGGGCCGCGAGCTGACCGTGGCTATTCTTGACGGACAGGTGCTTCCTCCCATTGAGATCATTCCCAAGAGCGGCTACTACGACTACAAAAACAAATACCAGAGCGGTCTTACCGAGGAGATATGCCCCGCAAACATTCCTGCGGAAACGGTTAAAAGGCTGGAGAAGTACACCCGTCTTGCCTTTGACGCCCTCCACCTGCGCTCACTTGCCAGAATGGACTATATTCTCACAAAAGACGGCGAGGCATACTGCCTTGAAGCGAATACCTTGCCCGGCATGACCCCCACAAGTCTTCTGCCTCAAGCGGCGGCGGCCGTCGGCATCACTTACGACGAGCTTTGTCAGAAGATTGTAAATCTTGCACTGAAATGAGAAAAAAAGGGTCCGATTGACAATTCTTTTTTCCTTTAGTCCGTGGTAAGATAAACGTGACAGAAAAAGAGAAGAGATGCTTCTCCGAGTTTAAAACAGGTGCAAAATGAAAAAGATCGGATATGCGGTGCTCGGCCTTGGAATCGGACTTGCCCACGCAGATGCGGTGCTGACCCACCCCGACGCCACTTTGGCGGCACTTTGCGATATTGATCCCAAAAAGCTCGAAAAGGCGGCAGGTCTCTACCCGGGCGCAAAGCTTTATGACGATTTTGAAGCCCTCATCGCAGACGAAAACGTAGATATCATCAGCGTTTGTCTACCCAGCCATCTCCATGCGGACTACGCCGTCCGCGCCATGAGAGCCGGCAAGCACGTGCTGATCGAAAAGCCCCTCGACATCACTCCCGAGCGCGCCGCTCTCATAATCGAAGCGGCAAAGGAAACGGGAATGAGAGCAGGCGTGGTTCACCAAAACCGTTTTAATCTGAATATGTATCCCATAAAGGAAGCGGTGGAAAACGGACGCTTGGGAAAGCTGTTTCTGGGCACCTTTGCGGTCAAATGGTACCGCGAGCAAAAATACTACGATCGCGGCGGCTGGCGCGGCACATGGGAATGTGACGGCGGAGGCTCCCTTATGAACCAGGCGGTACATACCGTCGACCTTATGCAGTGGCTCATGGGCGACGTTGAATCGGTCACCTCAACCATGGATATCTGCCATCACAAAATCGACACCGAGGATATGACGGCATCTCTCATAAAATTTAAGTCGGGTGCTACGGCGACCTTTGTCAGCACGACCTGCGCTTACCCCGGAATCTCTACCGAGATCATGCTTTACGGTACGCAGGGGTCTATTGAAGCCGATGCCGATATGATCCGAACATGGAAAATGGCTGACAGCGACGACGAGGACGAGGAGGAAGAAGAAATCCTCGCCCGTTACGGCAAGGGAAATCGCGCCGCCGCAAAGCTTGAGCCGGGCAGATCCTACGGCCACGAGCACGTGATCCACGACATGATCGAAGCGGTCAGAGACGGCAGAGATCCCCAAGTCCTGCCCGAAGAGGCCATAAAGAGCGTTCGCATCGTTTGCTCTGTCTACGAGTCCGCGCGGACGAAAAAAACAGTCTTTATCCCCTAAAACGCCCCCGAAAAAGGGTAAAGTTAAAAATATTTTCAGAAAAATCAAATTTCCTCTTGAAATTTCCAAAAAAGTATGGTATACTACCATGGTATAAAGGCTACTGCGCCCTTTTTGGCGCGTTAAATGAACGAAATAACATCTTTTTGGAGGTTTAAATTATCATGGAGATAGCATTCGGTATTATTCTTTTGGTGCTTGCGGTATTTCTTATCGTTGCGGGTATGTTCAGCCAGGGTGGCGAGGACGGTCTTTCCGGCACTATCGTAGGCGGTTCCGAGTCGTTCTTCGGCAAGGGCAAGGAAAAGAAGAAGGACAAGGTCCTTTTCATTGCAACGGCAATCGTTTCTGCTCTTTTCGGAGTGCTTGTTCTCGTAATGAACATCGTAATAAAGTAAAAATTTGAGCGGCTGTGCCGCTCTTATTTTTTTATCCGTCGATCGTAAGCCTCCCTTGTGTAAAGGGAGGTGGCATTTTCCAAAGGAAAATGACGGAGGGATTGTGAAAAACATGAAATCTACGGTTGCGTGAGGGGTGAACAAGCTTCATGTCGACGATTTTTTCAATCTCCTTTTCATTGTAAATGAAAAGGAGAAAGGTGGAGTTTGAGGAAACGGTTTTGATTTTGAGGATTCATTTGCGTTTGGATTTTCTTTGTCTCATTTCTCTTGTTTCTTCTTTCGCAAAAGAAGAAACAAGAGAAACCAGACGGAAAGAGAAAAAAGAAGAAA
>JAFQKA010000065.1 GCA_017397175.1 Clostridia bacterium
CTCAGCCACAACGTCGTCTTCAACGCCTGCCAGCACGCCAAGCTCACCCTCAACAACAACGCCTCTCTCGTGAGCGTACTCAACAACCTTGCGTGTAAGTGCAATGTTGTCCTCGTATGCGTGGTGAGAACCGTCGATCATAACGGAGGTGAAACCGCCGTCGATGCACGCCTTGCAGATCTCGAAGTCTGCGCCGTGGTCAAGGTGGAGAGCAAGGTCAACGCCGCTGTCCTTGATAGCTGCGTTTGCCAGAGCCAGAAGGTACTCGTGCTTTGCGTACTTTCTTGCGCCTGCGGAAACCTGAAGGATAACAGGGGACTTTTCAGCCTCTGCAGCCTCTGTGATCGCCTGCACGATCTCCATGTTGTTTATGTTGAATGCGCCGATAGCGTATCCGCCTTCATAGGCCTTTTTGAACATTTCCTTGGTTGAAACAAGTGCCATTTTTGTATCTCCTTTGTGAAAATATTTTCATACGTATTTATTCTACCATATTTGGCGCACAAAATCAAGGTTTTGACAGAATTTTCTGTTATTTTTTTGCCAATAAGTGTTTCGATTTCCATCACTATATTGACTTTTTTGGTTTGGTACTGTAAAATATACAAAAAGGGAGGAGATTGGTAATGAAGAATATAAAGAAAATTATTTGTTGTGCTCTTGTATTGACGATTTTGACGGGTGCTGTTGCCTGTGGCAAGGGTTCGTCAAAGGACACGGAAAAAGTGCCCGAGAGCGACGAAAAGCAGACTGAAAACATTGAAAATACGGAGGGATCGAAGAATACAGACACCGAAAAGACCGAGGAAGTAAAGGAGCCCAAGAAAATGAATGCTGTTATTGAAAAGGTAAAAGGGGGACGGGACGCTATCGTTGTTATTTCCCACGACGACGGCGACAGAAATACCGCAAATTACCTCGTTTCGGAGTTTGAAAGACTTGACCTGAGAGGAACGCTTTCCCTTATTGCTTCCCGCGTGTACGATCCTGCAACGGGCGAGCGCAAGGAGGACAATATTGAGTTCTGGCAGGGTATTCTCGACACAGGCAGATTCAATATTTCTTCTCACACTATGACCCACAGCTTCTGGGGAATGACCGACGAGGAGGAAGAGGGATATTATTCAGACTATTCGGGCGGCACTCACGAATACGAGATCGAGGCGGGCAGAATCACGAAAGAGACTAAAGGTTCCCGCGACATTTTGCGCGAAATATTCCCCTCCCAGAGGATCTTGACCTTCGTAAAGGCGGGATTCGGTATTCATTCAAGCGGTGTTTCTCTGAGCGACAAGTCTATGGAGATCATCGCTCAGTATTACATAGGCACTCGTTGGGACGGAGGCGGACTTGAAACTATTCCTTCGGCAGATCCCTACAAGTTCAAGAGCTTTATGGCGAGATCGGGCGAGGATGAAACCAAGTGGATCCCTCTGGTCGATCAGGCGATCGAAAAGAAGGGTGCTATCGTGTTCCTGTTCCACAATATTGTCCCGGGTACTGCAAGCGGAATATCGGTTGAGCAGGAAGACACCACCAAGCTGTTTGAGTACGTTGCCGAAAAGGTGGACGAGGGCAAGGTCTGGTGCGCTTACTTTGAGGACGCGGTCATCTACACCGAGGAGGTAAGACACGCAAAGGTATTTTCCTCGATCCTCGAGGACGAGATCACCGTCAGCGTCACCGACGACCTTGACAACGAGATCTACAACCTGCCTTTGACCGTAAAATGCCAGGTGCCCGACGATTGGACGTCGGTCATGGCAGAGATGCCCGACGGTACGGTCACAAAGCTGGAGACCTTCCCCGGTATTGCTGCGGGAACTTACGTTCACATTGACATTGTCCCCGACAGCGGCGACGTTATTTTGAGAAAAGGATGAGATTCGGGGGGACTTTTTATGGAGTCCCCCATATTTTTGAGGAGACGAGGATATGAAGCGCTATAAAGATTATCAGTCTTTTTCGGAAGAAAAATTCAGATCCCCCGATACTATAAATGCGCCAATTTACACATGGGTGTGGAACAGTCCCGTGTCGCGGGAGCTTATTGACCGACAGCTTCAAGAAATGAGGGAAGCCGATATTGAAGCGGCGTATATACTACCTCAGCCTTATGAGTTTCGTCCGGTCAATATGGCGACCAAACTCGAGCCGGAATATCTTTCGGAGGAGTTTTTTGACCTTGTCCGATATGCGGCAGAAAGAGCGGAGAGCCTTGGAATGGTTGCTTGGCTCTATGACGAGGGCGGCTGGCCTTCGGGTTCTGCTTGCGGTAAGGTGATTAAAAATCTTCCCGAGTCGAGAGCGAAGCAAATTGAAAAGGTGTCCGTTTTGCTGTCGGCGGGGGATGGACTGCCGGCACCGGGAAAGCTTGGTGTGGCAAACCCCGTTTTGATCATCTCGGCTTTTGTGGACGGAAAGCGCACGGGTTTTGATTTTGTTGCTGAGGCAGACTGCACGGCAGACGTCTACGTTGTGACCGAGAGGTCGGGCGACCTGCCTCAACTGACAGACAAGCGCGCCGTTGACGAATTTATCCGAGTTACTCACGAGGGCTATAAGTGCAGGATGGGCGATCTTTTTAGTAAGGCGATCTTTGCCGTGTTCACGGACGAGCCGAAGGTGGTCTACCCTTACTATCTTTCTGACGTTGAGGAATTTGAGCGGGATAGCGGTTTTGATTTTGCTGCGTGCGTTCCTGCCCTCTTTGAAGCCCGAACGGACGAAGAAAAGCGCTTCAAGGCGGCGTACATAGATTACGTAAGCCGTAAGTTTGCAGATGTATATTTTTCCGCTCTTGCCGATTGGTGCCATAAAAATTCTTTGCTTTTTTGCGGACACGTGGACAAGGACGACGAGATTCGGTGTTTTGAGCCTTGCGGAGGAAATCTTCTCCGAGTGCTCAGGAAATTTGATATCCCCGGCGTTGACTCTATCTGGCGACAGATCTTTTTAGGAAAGAGAGTGGGATATTTCCCTCGATTCGCCTCCTCTGCTGCCGCTCAGTCGGGCAATCGGTATGCTTTGACGGAGAGCTTTGCGGCGTACGGTGACGGGCTGACGGGTGCGCAAAAGAGATTTATTTGCGGCAGTCAGCTTGTGCGGGGCATAAATATTTTGAATTTCATGAGCGTTACAAGTGACCGCGAGAGCATTCGCTCGCTTCAGCTTCGTCCTGTGTTCAACCCCGAGATCCCCGATTATATCGGACTTGTACCATTCAATGCATGGGCAAAGCGAATGTCGTATATTTGCTCGGTGGGCGCGCCCGTGCGGGACGCTGCTGTTTTTGTGCCGTGCACCGATATCCGGCTTGAAAATGAAGACGTTATAGGGCGCTTTGAAAAGATTGCGGAGAGGCTTGAGGATAGCGCGGTGGATTTTGATTTTGTTGACGGTGACTTTCTTTGTGACAGTGAGCTTATTGGCGGTAAGCTTTGTATGGGGTTGGCTGCTTACAACTGCTTATTTATTCCGCTTGGCGTCGCGCTGAGCCAAAAGCAGACCGCCAAACTATGCGATTTCGAAGCGGCGGGCGGCAAAGTGATATTCGCGGACGAGAATACCGAAATTCCCGGCGAGCTTTCTCTTGCTTTTGGCACACCGTTCATTCGCGGGGCGCACAGACGGGATGGGGAGACGGATATTTATGTTTTCTTCTCCGAGTGCGACCGTGTGTCCGAACTTTACCCGAACATTGATGGGCGCGGTCGTGACGTGTATATTTTAGACCCTGTTGACGGCAGGATATTTAAGCACGCTCTTTCTGAAAAACTTGAAATTTTGCCCGGAGCAGAGCTTGTGATTCTTGTGACTGCAGATGAGCTTTCTTGCGATGAAAAGCCCGCTCGGCCGTCAAAAATCAAGGAAATAAATGATTTTGAGATAACAATTGAGAGTGAGACTGTTCTCTCGGAAGACCATCTTGAAAGGCGAGAGGGACACAGAACCGTCGAATCACTGCCCGATCACTTCTCGGGAACTGTCCGTTTTGACGGAAGTTTTTCTGCTGTTAAGGAGCAGGGAGCTGTTATTGAGATCGTTGGCACGGATTTTTGCGTGAGCGTTTCGGTTAACGGCGAAAATCTCGGTACGAGAGTGATGCCGCCTTACCGATTTGAAGCTCCGTGCGAGCTGGTGGAAAAAGAAAATCGGTTTGCGATTGTCGTTTCCACCACCGCCGCAGGCGCGCTGTGCCAAGGACTTTCGGGCAAAAACTTGTCGTTTTCGGGCCCTTACAACGAGCGTTGTCTTGATTTTGAGAGTGACAGCGACCGCCCGATAAAATTCATTTGCCGCGTAGGGCAGTAAAATAAAAACCGACTGAATTTTCAGTCGGTTTTTCTATTAAAGAACTCTGATTCTGTTCAGCACCTTTATACCCGATTTTTCGATCTTTTTGCAAAGCTCGATCGCTTCTGATTCCGTTATTGCATCGGTCAGATACGCTATGCCGAGATCGCTTTCTGCAAGAGTGCCGATTGCCGGCTCGGTCCTTTCGCTGATGCGGATAAATTGCTGTGTCTTGTAGTCGGACAGGGGGAGCAGATCGCTCTCTGTTGCCGCCTTCCACGTGATCGAAGCGGGGGTAGAGCCTGCCTTTGCGGCAATGTCAATAATGTCGGAAACAACTGCGCTTGCCGTGGGCAGCTTGCCCGCGCCTCTGCCGTAGAACATAGCATCCCCCAGCATATCGCAGCGAACGAGAATGCCGTTGAACACGTCGGAAATATCACACAGGGGATTTCCGCGCGGCACAAGGCGAGGTGCAACGAAGGCAAGGGTCTTGTCTCCGTCCATTTCGGCATAACCGATGAGCTTTACGGAATATCCCAGCTTGTCCGCCAGTGCCACGTCGGCGGATGTGATGGAGGTGATACCTTCAACCGAGATGTCCTCGGGAGAAATGAGCTTTCCCGAAACCAGTGCCGCCAGAATTACTATCTTTCTTGCTGCATCGTGTCCCTCAACGTCAGAGGTGGGATCGGCCTCGGCATAACCCTTTGCCTGCGCTTCTTTCAGTGCAGCTTCAAAGGAGGTGCCGTTTTCTATCATTTGTGTGAGAATGTAATTGGTGGTTCCGTTGAGAATTCCCGCAATTCGGTCTATGTTGTTTTGAGCAAGGTCGGAGATCAGGGGCTTGATGATCGGTATTCCGCCGCCGACCGATGCTTCAAATAGGTATCTTACACCGTTTTTCTTCGCAAGCTCTAAAAGCTCGACACCAAACTCTGCCACGACCAGTTTGTTGGAGGTGACAACGTTTTTGCCGGCTTCAAGCGCCGCCTTTGAAAAGTCGTATGCAGGGTGTGCACCACCCATGGTCTCAACGACCGTGTCAATGGTGGGATCGTTCAGAATATCATTAAAATCGTGAGTAACCAGAGAGCCAAAGGGGCTGTCGGGGAACTCGCGGAGATCCAGGATCTTTGCGATATTGATATCCGCGCCTGTTTTTGACTTTATTATATCCTTGTTTTTTGTGAGGACCTCGGCCGTGCCGCCGCCGACAACGCCGAAGCCCAGAATAGCTATATTCATGTTTTATTCTCCTGTTGATAAATCTACCCTTATATCATACCATAAAAAGGGGTAATTTGTAAAGATAATTTCGCGAATTTTATCTTGCAAAATCGCAAAAATGTGGTAAAATATAAGAAGAATATTAATTAAGGAGAAAAATATGGGTTCAGTTATCGGAGGAAAGAACAACGTAAAGATCTTTGTGTTGTATTTGATGGAAAATATCAATTACCCTCTTACATTTAACACGATAAATGATATTGTACGCCAGACCGATTACGTTTTTTATATGGATTTCGCCGTTTACTTTCTTGAAATGGTGGACGACGGACTGATCGTAGAGGAGGAGCTGGAGGGTCAGAAGGTCTATATCGTCTCGGACAAGGGACGGTTGGTGGCAAGAGAGCTGAAGAGTAATATTTTGCCCTCGATCCTCGATCAGAGCCTGCGTTATGCCCTGCGTTACCTCGATTTCAAGCGCAGAGAGGTTGAAATGCGGTGCAACACGGAGAAGCTCCACGACGGCAGGTATCGGGTGAACTGCTCGCTTATCGAGAAGGGAACGGTGATCTATTCCAACTCTCTTGTGGTCGACACGAATGAGCGCGCACAGCATATGGTCGACATTTTCAACGATCATCCCGAGGCGATCTACCGCGGCGTGGTTGCTCTTCTTTCGGGCAGCGTTGATTATCTTTTGGGCACCTGATCTCTTTGAGATATAGTGGTTTTTGCAGAAAAATGCAGAATTATTTTCAAAAAAGTTCTCGTATGTCGAAATTTTGTGAAAAATGACGGGAATTATTTGCTATTTCGCTATTGACATTGTGAAAAATAATGGTATAATAGTATCATAATCACGAGTATAGTACCCATTTTATTCTGATATTCCCGGAGCGGAGGACAGACCCTTGGACAAAAGAAGAGCAAAGAAAGAGGGCAGAGCCGATAGAGAAAGGGAATTTTCAGATGCCGAGGTGAATCGACTTCTGGCCGAGTACCGCCGTGATGACGAGCTTGCTTTCGACCGACTTGCCGGGCTTTACCGTCCCATGCTTATGGCTGCGGTGGCATCATACAGCGAGGTCTTGTCGGAGCTTTACGACCCGGACGATCTCATGCAATACGCTCTTATCGCGCTGTCAAAGGCGGCGCTGACCTATAACGCTTCTCAAAGCAAGGTCTCATTTGGGCTATACGCAAAGGTCTGCGTGAACAACAGCATGATAAGCCGTGTGCGCTTTGCTTCCCGACGCAGCGTCAACCTGTTGCCCATCGAGAATTTTCTCTCGTTGGCGGACACCTGTGACGTATCGGACGGTGTCGTTGATACGGAAAGCGCTCAAGCACTGGAAAATCTCATGAAAGAGAATCTCTCGAAACTTGAATACGATGTTCTTGCGCTATATGCCTCGGGCTTATCCACAGCGGAAATTGCCGAGCGCCTTTCAAGGGCCCCAAGATCCGTTGACAATGCAATTTTCAGAGCCAGGAAAAAACTCAAATCTGTATTAAACGGCGGCGAAATTTAGCCCCGGTTTAATAAAATATCCCTCAAGCGGGACAATCAAAAAGCGAGGTATAAGCACCATGTACGAAGAAGAAATTGTTGCGGTAGAAAACGAAGTTTTTGAAGACGAAACTTTGGTCTGCAAGGAATGTGGAAATGAGTTTGTTTTCACAGCAGGTGAAAAGGAATTCTACAAGGCAAAGGGTTTTGTAAATAAGCCCAAGTGCTGCAAGGCTTGCCGCGACGCAAGAAAGAATGCAAACAGAGAAGCAAGAGAACCCAGACAGGTATATGAGACGACCTGCGCTGAGTGCGGCGGAGTAGCAAAGGTTTACTTCCAGCCCTCCAGTGACAGACCCGTATACTGCAGCGCTTGCTTTGAGGCAAGAAGGAACGCTCAGTAATATAATTCCGATTATATAATTGGTGGTCAACCCACGGCGATCTCGCCGTGGGTTTTGCTTTTAAAGTTTGCCAAGATAATATTGACAAAAAAACTTTTTTGAGGTATAATTATTCAGATAAATGCAAAAACCCGAAAGGACACAGAAAAATGACTATTTTTGACGAGCTGAAGGCCCGCGGCCTGATAGCACAGATGACAAATGAAGAAGAGATAAAGGAAATTATCAACAACGGTAAGGCCACCTTCTACATCGGCTTTGACTGTACTGCGGACAGCCTTACGGCAGGTCACTTTATGGCGCTTACTCTCATGAAGAGACTTCAGATGGCGGGCAACAAGCCCATTGCTCTTATCGGCGGCGGTACTACCATGATCGGTGACCCCTCGGGCAGAACCGACATGAGAAAGATGCTCACCATCGACGATATCAACCACAACGCGGAGTGCTTCAAGCGCCAAATGGAAAGATTCATCGACTTCTCCGAGGGTAAGGCGATGATGATAAACAACGCAGAATGGCTTCTCAAGCTCAATTACGTTGAGCTGCTTCGCGAGGTCGGCGCTTGCTTCTCGGTAAACAATATGCTCAGAGCCGAGTGCTACAAGCAGAGAATGGCTCAGGGACTTTCCTTCCTCGAGTTCAACTATATGATCATGCAGTCCTATGACTTCTACTACCTGTACAAGAACTACGGCTGTAACTTCCAGTTCGGCGGCGATGACCAGTGGTCAAATATGCTGGGCGGTACGGAGCTTATCCGCCGCAAGCTGGGCAAGGACGCAAACGCAATGACTATCACTCTTCTCACCGACTCCAACGGCAAGAAGATGGGTAAGACAGCGGGCAACGCAGTATGGCTTGATCCTAATAAGACCAGCCCCTATGATTTCTACCAGTATTGGAGAAACGTGGGCGACGCAGACGTTCTCAAGTGCATCAGAATGCTCACTTTCCTGCCCATCGAGCAGATCAACGAGATGGACGCATGGGAAGGCAGTCAGCTGAACACGGCAAAGGAGATCCTTGCATACGAGCTTACAAAGATGGTTCACGGCGAGGAAGAGGCAGAGAAGGCTCAGGCAAGCGCAAAGGCACTTTTTGGCGCAGGCGCGCAGGCTGATATGCCTACCACCACTCTGGTTGACGAGGATTTTACGGACGGTAACATCGACATTCTCACTATTCTTGTAAAAGCGGGTCTTGTTCCCTCCAAGTCCGAGGCGAGACGTGCGGTAGAGCAGGGCGGCGTCACGGTCGACGGCGAAAAGGTCACCGACATCAAGACCGTTTATGCCCGTGAGGATATGAAGGAAGGTCTCGTTATAAGACGTGGTAAGAAGAGCTTCAAGAAGGTCGTCGGATAATCAAATAAAAAATACGGCACCGCTTTGGCGGTGCCGTATTTTTTTATTTGATGAAGTCAAATTCAAAATCGTAGATCGAGACGGTGTCTCCGTCCTGCGCGCCCTTGTCCTCAAGCATTTTGATAACTCCGCTCTTAATGAGGACCTTCTGGAAGTAATTTAGCGATTCGTAGTCGTCGAAATTCACCTGTCCCATGAGCTTTTCGAGCCAAGGACCTTCCACGTAGAAGGTGTTGTTTTCACGGCGCACGATAGTTTCGCGCTCTGTTGTGTCGTCAACCTCTTCCTCAACATATTCGCTGTCGTATATCTTGACGGGAGGCAGCATTTTCAGCCTTTCGTCCACGCGGCGGACAAGCTGATCAAGATTTTCGCCCGTAGCGGCGGAAACGTAGAGCATTTCCCATTCGTTTTCGTCAACGAACTTTTCAAAGGCGTCAAGATCAACGTATTCCTCATTTACCATGTCGGTCTTGTTTGCTACGATGATCTGCGGACGGGTTGCAAGCTCGGGGCTGTATTTTTCAAGCTCTGTATTGATCTGCTTTACGTCCTCTATCGCATCTCTGCCTTCGATCTGAGAAATGTCCACCACGTGCAGAAGAAGTCTGCAACGGTCAACGTGGCGCAGGAATTGGTGACCAAGTCCAAGTCCGTCTGCCGCGCCCTCAATAAGTCCGGGAATGTCCGCGGCGACAAAGCCTGTTTCGTCCCCCGTTTTTACAACGCCTAAATTAGGCGAGAGGGTGGTGAAATGATAGTCCGCGATCTTGGGCTTTGCGGCGCTGATGCGGGACAAAATCGAGGATTTTCCCACGTTGGGGAAGCCGATCAATCCCACGTCGGCAATCATCTTAAGCTCCAGAACAACTTCCTTTTCCGCGCCTGTTAATCCGTTTTTTGCAAACATGGGCGCCTGTCTTGTGGGCGTAGCGAAATGTCGATTTCCCCAACCGCCTTTGCCGCCCTTGATGCAGATGAATTCGTCGTCAACAGACAGGTCTTTTATGATCTTTCCCGTCTCGGCGTCCTTTATGAGTGTACCGCGGGGAACTGATATCACGCAGTCCGCACCGTTTGCACCGTGGAACTTTGCGCCCTTGCCGTTTCCTCCGTTTTCAGCCACAAATTTTCTCTTGTAACGGAATGCAAGGAGGGTGTTGGTGCCCTCGTCAACGCGGAAGACGATATTTCCGCCGTTTCCGCCGTCACCGCCGTCGGGCCCGCCGTGAGAGACGTATTTTTCCCGTCTGAAGGAAACCGCGCCGTTTCCGCCGTTTCCTGCCTTGATATAAATTTTAACGTTGTCTATAAACATATTTTCTCCAATTTGGCGGGATCAGGTCTCGTCGCCCTTCTGACGGATAATGAGCCTTATGGGCGTGCCCTTGAACCCGAAGGTATCGCGCAAGCAGTTTTCGATATATCTCTGATAGGAGAAGTGGAAAAGCTCCGCGTTGTTGCAGAAGATGACAAAGGTAGGAGGCGCTACCGAGATCTGGGTCATGTAGTAGATCTTCAGTCTCTTTCCCTTGTCCGTGGGAGGCTGAACGCGAGTTGTTGCATCGCCCAGGACGTCGTTGAGCATACCTGTGGATATTCTTGTTACCGACTGGTTGTGGGCAGCCTTTATCATGTCAAAAAGATTGGTCACTCTCTGACCTGTCAGCGCCGAGACAAAGACGATAGGTGCGTAGGTCATGTATGAGAGGGCGTTGTAGGTGTCCTTTGTAAACTCGGATACGGTATTGTTATCCTTTTCGACAGAGTCCCACTTGTTGATAACGATAATAGAAGCCTTGCCCGCTTCGTGAGCGATTCCCGCGATCTTTTCGTCCTGCTCGGTAACGCCTTGATTTGCGTCGACCATAATAAGGCAGACGTCGGCGCGCTCCACCGCCATATGGGCGCGGAGAACGCTGAATTTTTCAATTCTGTCGTCCACCTTCGACTTGCGGCGGATACCTGCGGTGTCGATAAAGGTGAATTTTCCGTACTCGTTTTCAACCTGTGTGTCGATGGCATCACGGGTGGTTCCGGGAATGTTTGAAACGATAAGACGCTCGGAACCGACTATTCGATTGATGATAGAAGACTTTCCGGCGTTGGGCTTACCTATAACGGCAACCTTGATAGAGTCGTCGTCCTCCTCGTCATCGTTCTTTTCGGGAAGAGCCTCAAGACAAGCATCAAGCAGGTCACCCGTACCGCTTCCGTGAACAGAGGAAACGGCGATAGGCTCGCTCTCAAAGCCAAGCTCGTAGAACTCGTAATATTCGTAAGGCAGACCGCCCACGGTGTCGCACTTGTTGATACAGGGGATAATGGGTTTGCCGCTCTTTTTGAGCATGACGGCGATCTCGCGGTCGTCTGCCACCAGTCCCGCGCGCACGTCGCACATGAAGATGATAACGTCCGCCGTGTCGATGGCGATCTGAGCCTGGGTCTTCATCTGGCTCAGAATAATATCGTCCGACTTTGGTTCAAT
Organism: Clostridia bacterium; assembly: GCA_017397175.1. Classification (GTDB taxonomy): domain Bacteria; phylum Bacillota; class Clostridia; order Oscillospirales; family CAG-272; genus SIG710. The sequence goes on from JAFQKA010000065.1 coordinate 11,296, forward strand.
ACCGCCCGTGTCGATGACAACGAGCTTTCTGCCCTGCCAGTCGGTCTCACCGTAGATTCGGTCACGGGTAACGCCGGGAACGTCCTCAACGATGGCACGGCGCTCACCGATAAGTCGGTTGAACAGGGTGCTTTTTCCGACGTTTGGCCGTCCTACTATTGCAATAATGGGTTTTGACATTTTATTTTGGTCCTTTTCTTTAATTGGGGATAAGCTTCAGGCAATCGCGCACGTCGGCCAGGGGGATAGAGAAGCCTGCCGCCGAGCCGAGAGAGTCGGTCAGATCAATGTTGATAATAAGCTTATCATAGCTAAAATATATGTCGGGGTAAATGTTTCTGTCGCTCTTGTACTGCAGGATCATATCGCTGTAATTGGTGAGGTTGAGCAGATTTTCCATGCCGTATTCCTGCTTGAAATCGCCGCCGATGAATTTGTTGTTGATGGTCATAAAATCGGAGAAGATGTCCTCACCCGTTACTTCTTCGCCTGTTTTCAGGTCGATGTTGGTGGTGTAGACCGAGTTTGCGGAATATTCACTGGTGGAGGTCGTGAAGTTGATAGCGCTCTTTACGGACAGGAAATTGTCAGAGGCGTATTCAACCGTGCAGCTTGTGACCTCGTAGTTGAATATCGTGCCTTCCTCCATGTAGATGTCGATGTCCTTCAATGTTGTTTTGTAGAAATTTTCCGCTTTGACCAGGAGAATAGCGTTTACTTTGGTCTGTATCTCGGCGTTTGCCATATTGCTGACCACGGGGAAGCGCAAAAACTTCGTGTTTCTTCCTCCTGCCTCGGTCTCACTGACTATTGTGCTGTGCTCCTGAATCGTGTATTCGTAGGTGCATTGGGGAATTGTGGGAATGCTTATATCGTTTGTCTCTGTCGTGTCTGTCGTATCGGGTTTGGGGGGCTTTTCGGTCTTGCCGCAAGCGGAGAGCGTGCAGATGATGAGGAACAGCGCAAGAGCTGCAGAAAGAAACTTTTTCATATTTTTCTCCTTTTCATTTATTTGTCAAGCCCCAGAATGTGGGGTATAAATTCAAATCCGTCCTCACTTGAGGGAGAAACAGGCACTCCGAGCTTTTCCGAAAGCTGAGAGGGGGTCATGTCGTCAAGGAAAATATCCTCGTCTGCCTTCAAGGTGTTTTTGGGGAAGTACAGCATTTCGCCAAGCTCCCGTCCTGCCAACTGCTCGGCCATATCGGCACCCGTTAGCAACCCCGAAACGGTAATGCTTTCTCCAAAGAAGTGATTTGTTATTGCGTAAACGTTGATCTTTGCCTTCGGGACACCGTCCTCGATCTTCCTTGCCAGACGGGAAATGAGACCGTATGCCGCCTCGCCGGTGGCAAGAGATACCGTTCTGCCGTTTGGATATTTTTTTCCAAATTCTTCGGCGTAATCGGAAATGTAGGCATAATCAAAATTGAAATCTGTTTCAAGAGAGGTTATCATACCCACGCCGTTTTCGATTTGGGAATAGTCCTCATAGTATTCGGCTGAGGGCAGGGGACGCCCTGCTTTCAGATAAAGCTCGTCGGCGCAGAAAAAGAGCCGTGAGCCGTAGTAGTCAAGGCACTGTCCGCCGAAATTATTTACCGTGTCGATGATTCTGCCGCACTCCTCGGGAGTAAACGGCGAGAGCGGATAGAGCCCGTCTCGGAACTTCGTCAGTCCCGCAGGAACTATCGAACAGCTTTTCAGTGCGGGGTAAAGGGTGGCAAGATCGTGCATGGTGTTCACCAGCTCCTCGCCGTCGTTCAGTCCATTGCACAGAACTATCTGCGTGCAGAGAGCAATGCCGTGGTCCGCCAGCTTTTTCAGATAAGACAGGACCTCGCCTGCCCGCTTGTTCCTCATCATTTGAACTCGCAGTTCGGGGTTGGTGGTATGGACCGAGATATTCACGGGTGAGATATGCATCTCGATTATGCGGTCGATGTCGGCCTCGTCCATGTTTGTCAAGGTCACGTAGTTTCCGTGAAGAAAAGACAGTCTCGAATCGTCGTCCTTGAAGTAGAGAGTTTTTCTCATGCCGCGAGGGAGCTGGTCGATAAAGCAGAAAACGCACTTGTTTGCACATGACAGCTTTTTGTCCATAAGCGGACGTTCAAACTCAAGCCCGATGTCGCCGTACTCGTCTTTTGAAATATTAAATTTAAGTCTTTCCCCGTTTCGCTCGCATTCGATCTCAACCTGCTTTTCGGTGAGACGGAAGCGGTAATCCAGCACGTCGCGAATATGGTGACCGTTGATCGACACCAAAATATCGCCTGCGCATATTCCTGCTTTTTCTGCGAGAGAGGAGGGAATTATGGCGGTGATCTCTACCATTTTTCTCCTGTTCTCCGACTGTACGTATAATTATTACGTATTATACCATAAATTTGACGCTTTGTCAAAGGTTATACGTTATTTTCAAATCTTGCGTGATAGAAAAGATACTGCTGGGCAATTCCGGCGTATTCTCCCAAGGTGGCGGGATCAAATCCCGCGGGAAAATGGCGCTCAAGCACGCGCTTTATCCAGACGTCCACGGGGAAAGCCGAGTATTTTTCCATACTGAAAAGCGCGGTGCAGGAAGCCACCTTCACGCCTACACCTTTTATCCGTGAAAGATATTCCACACAGTCGGCATAGTCGAGTGTGGCAGCAAGATCAAGGTCGATCTCACCCTCAGCCACTTTTTTTGCAGCATCGGATATGTAGGATGCGCGGAAGCCGAATTTCATCTCTTTCAGGGCGTTTTCACCCAGCTCCAAAACCGCTTGCGGCGATGGAAAAGAGTAAAAATCACCGATCGCGCCGTGTTCTTCCATGCCACGGGTCGAAATTTTTTCGCCGCATCGCTGTGAGAGCGCGGAAATGAGCTTTTTGATTCTGGGAATGTTGTTGTTTTGCGAGATGATAAAGGAGCAGATGGTCTCCCATCTGTTCTGATTCAATATTCTGATGCCCTTTGCGCTTTCCGCCGCCGCGCGGAGGTAAGAGCTGTCGGTGCTTTCGGTGAGGGTACGTCGGATATTTTCATAATCCAAGTCGAGCCCCAGGAAGTGACGGAGCTTTTCCTCGAAAAATTCCTTTGTGCAGTTAAAAATAAGCAGGTCTTCTTTGTCTCTTGCCACCGAGATGAAGCGACCGTATGCAACCCCTGCAAATTCCGATTCGTAGGGGGTATTTTCAACGGGTTCGAAACGGAAGCACTGGCCGCAATCAAAGGTTTTTGACACGTCGAATTCGCGCACACCCTCTATTGCTACATATGGCAGTCCGTTTTCGGTCGTTTTCTGTATAACGGCGTTTTTTTCTGTCGTAAACATATTTCTCCCGATTTTTCATTTAGTACTTGAACAATTTTTCATTTAGTGCTATAATTATAATATATTTCTGTATTTATTTCAAGTGGATTTTGTGAACTTGAAAAGAGAAGGACGACAATAAATGGAAAAGATATATACCATACCCGTAAACGAAGCGTTTTCGGAATCGGCGGAGAGCCCCGAGTGCGGCTGTCCTTTTTGCACTATTTTCAACAAGCTTGAGGACAACGAGCTTGACTTGATCCTGGGTGCTGCCATGATGGAACCGGACACGCGCATACAGACAAACAAGCAGGGCTTTTGCCGCACCCATTACGACATGATGTTCGTGCGTAAAAACCGTCTCGGCATGGCACTTATGCTTGAGAGCCATCTGGACGAGCTTAGAGAGGAAACCAGGCGAAGCGGAATCACGGGGATCCTTACAAAGCCGGGAGTAAAGGCGTCAAAACGTATAGGTGAGCTTGAACAGAGCTGTTACGTCTGCGGACGCATCGACTTCCATTTTAAGCACATGATAGAAACAGCGGTGCTTTTGTGGGACAGCGATCCCGATTTTCCTGCGAAATTTGACAGTCAGCCTTATTTTTGCCTGCCTCATTTCAAAATGATGCTTGATTATGCTCAGTACCGATTGGCAAAAAAGCGCTACTCTGAATTTGCAAAGCAGGCAGAGGCGGTAGAGTTCAAATACTTTGACAAGCTCCGCGAGGACATAAGCTGGTTCTGCAAAAAGTTTGACTACCGCTATGAGGACGAGCCGTGGAAGGATTCAAAGGATGCCGTTGAGCGCGCCATAAAATTCCTTGACAGCGATCTGCACAACTACCGCGGAGACAAGAAGAAGGGTTAAAAAATGCTTGACTTACTTGAATTACATAAAAGATTTATTCGCGAGCACCTGAGAGAGGGAGATATTGCCGTGGATTTTACCATGGGCAACGGTCACGACACCGAATTCCTTTCAAAAACGGTAGGCGAGAGAGGTCACGTTTACGCCTTCGATATTCAGAGAGCCGCCGTTGAGTCAACGGCTGAAAACCTGAAAAAGGCAGGGTGTCCCGAAAATTATACGCTTATCTGCGATTCTCACCACCGCGTGGAGGAATATGTAAAAACGCCTATCAAGGCAGGAATGTTCAACCTTGGCTATCTGCCCGGCGGAGATAAGAGGATCACGACCCTGCGCGAGACCACAATGCCGGCCGTTGAAGCGGCGATACGGCTTCTTGACCGCGATTCCATCCTCAACATTGCCGTTTATCCCGGCCACGAGGAGGGGGAGCTTGAGGGCAAGATGCTTTGCGAATATTTTGCTAAGCTTGACAGAAGAAAGATCTGCATTTCTCAGATAAAGATACTAAATTCCCCCACGTCACCTTATTTCATGGTGGTTGAAACCAAATAAATTTGGAGATTGATATGAACAATTTCGACGAAAATAAAGAATTTGTCCGCCGCCCGTCGGCTCAGCAGACCCCGCAGACAGCCCGTCCGCAATCAAGACCTGTCGGAGAGCAGCAACGGCCCGTTCAGGGAGCGAGACCTCAGCGTCCTGCAGGACAGACATTTCAACGTGAGACAAGAATGCCCAGTCAGATGAGAGGGACTTCTCAGAGGCCTCCTCAGAGACCGACGCGCCCTGCATCTCAAAGAGAAAGAATATCGCCTGACAGTCAGCCTGTTAAGGGGGTCAACCCGTTTAACGGAAAGAATATTCTGATCTTCTTTTTGATGCTTATCGCGCTTTTGCTTATTATCGGTCTCATTTTCTTCTCGGCTCTCAGCACCTCAAAGGAGACACCCGAGAGTGAGAAAAAGAGCTACGTTGTGTCCTATTTCCGCGGTACGGGCGAGGATGCCGTGGCTGAAAAATATCCTTCATACGAGCTTGGAAGCGTGTCTTACATCAACATGACCGCAATAGCCGACATTTGCGGCATGACCGTCAGCGGAGGACACGGCGTACTCAGATTCGGCTCCGGAGACAGCGAATATGCGGAATTTTCCGCGGGTAAGAATTCTGCTACCATCAACGGAGAAAACGTGCTCATGGGAGAGAATGCCCTTGAACGTGACCCCGGGTCTATCTGGATCCCCCTTGAATTTGCCAAGACCCTATTTTCGTCGGGGGTTGAGATAGTTGTGGATAGCGAGGAGGCAACGGTTTCGGTCATGCGAAACGCCGACGTTATCAAATTTGCCGTAAAGGGCGCTACCGGACTTGGTCCCGTAGATGAAGATCCCGACATCGGTCAGGAGATAGACTTTGAGTTTAAGACCGACCTCAGCGCATACGAGCAGTATATGAACCCTGCCGACCGCGACGGATTTCTGATCCTTGTGAACAAGACGAACCATATTGATGGCAGTTACATTCCCGAGAAGCTGACGATCCTCAAGGACACCAGAAAAGACGGCAGAGCAAATCAGATGATGGTGGAGACGGCTGCAAAGGCGCTTGAAGCTATGTTTATCGAGCTTCGTGCCGCGGGGTATAATGACGTGAGTGTTACCAGCGCTTACCGTTCTTTTGCGTACCAGGAATCCTTGTTTAATTCTTATTATGAAAGGGACAGAAACAGATACCCTGATTGGACGGACGAGCAGGTGAAGAATCACGTTCTGACCTATTCCGCATTCCCCGGCACAAGCGAGCACCAGACGGGTCTTTGCTGTGATATGCACAATTTGGGTTCTGCGGACGTTGCCTTTGCTCAGAAAGAGGCATACAAGTGGCTTAAAGAAAACTGCTGGAAGTTCGGATTTATCATTCGCTTCCCCGAGGACAAGGTGGATATTACGGGCTACAGCTTTGAGCCTTGGCATTACAGATTTGTGGGCAGATACCATGCAAACGCCATGCGTCAAAGGGGTATGTGTCTTGAAGAATACGTTGAGTATCTCAGCCTGACAGGGCAGAATTGAGAGAGGGAGAGATCGGCATGAAAGCGAAAAGAATATTGATCGTTATTGATATTTTGCTTATTATTGCTACCATTGTTTTCATTCTGTCAAATTCTGCCACACCCTCCGAAAAATCCAACAACACAAGCCAGGGAATAACCGACAAGGTGATCGAAAACGTAGAGCCTTTAAAGGACGCCATCGAACAGGAAAAGATCGAAAAGGAGGATGTTCACAAGAGTGTGAGAAAGATCGCTCACGTTCTTGAATATGCGCTCCTTGGTGCAGAGCTTATGTTGCTTTTGCTTTTGATTTTCCCCGCTGACCCCATGAAATATTTGATCTACGCGCTCTTTTTCGGACTTTTCTTGGCTGTTTGTGACGAGAGCGTACAAAAGCTCACCGATCGAACCAGCAACACTGTTGACATTCTTCGGGATTTCGGCGGGCTGTGTCTTGGAATAGCTTTTGCGTATTTTATGACCGTCGCTATCCGCGCGATGCTGAA
>JAFQKA010000009.1 GCA_017397175.1 Clostridia bacterium
AGCGAAGCGGCGCGAGGGGGTTGAATGACACCATAGTATGGTGTCAGATCCCGAGCGTGACCGACCCGCAGGGAGACGCTGTCGCGCGATAGCGTGACTGAGGGAGAATGCGTTGACTTAAAGTCTATTAAAACCTCACGTAACGCAGGCTCCTTCCGTCTTTTGCTTCGCAAAATCCACCTCCCTCCCGGAGGGAGGCTAACGTCTTATTTTCTTTTATAAAGAAAATAAGATTAAGATTTCATTGGCGGGTGCGCGGGAGGATGATATCCTCCCCTACCGGGACAGATGAAGACGTTTGCCCTCATGTTGTGGGGAGCAATACCTAATTGCTCGTTTTTGCGGGCGACGGCGAGCTTGCTCGTTTATGGTCGCCCCTACAGTATAAGATTCAACGCAAGGCGAAAACCCCTACCGAACAAAAAAGACCGCTTTCGCGGTCTTGTTTGTTTGCTTTAATAGTCGTCTTCGCCAAGCCCCATCAGGCTCATAAGCTGCTTGTTGAACTCCTGCGCCGTGTTGTATCCCATTCTCTTTTGACGGTTGTTCATCGCCGCGATCTCAAGGATAATGGCAAGGTTTCTGCCGGGTCGCACGGGAATCGTAATGGACGGCACGTTTATACCAAGGATCTCCATGGTCTCCTCGTCAATTCCCAGACGGTCGTACATCTTTCCCTGTATCCAGGGCTCAAGGTTGATTACAAGATCTACCTTCTCCGTGTCCTTGACCGCACCCATACCGAAAAGACGCTTTACGTCAACGATTCCGATTCCCCGAAGCTCAATATAATGTCGGATTATCTTCGGCGCGCTTCCCACCAGCGTGGTGGCCGATACTCGCTTTATCTCTACCGCGTCGTCCGCAATAAGTCGGTGACCTCTCTTGACCAGCTCTATCGCCGTCTCGCTCTTACCGACGCCGCTGTCACCAAGCAGCAACAGACCCTCGCCGTATACCTCCACCAAAACGCCGTGGCGGGTGATCCTCGGCGCCAACTCTACGTGCAAAAATGCGATTATCGCCGCAATAAGACTGCTGGTGCGCTGCTCTGACGCAAGTACGGGCACGTTATATTCCTTTGCATAGCGGATCATTTCGTCAAACACGGGCAGCTCTGTGGAAAAGACCACCGCTACCGGCTGCATCTTCATAAACTCGCAGATCCGCGCGTCTCTTTCCTCTCCCGAAAGACTTTCAAGATAAGCGTGCTCTGCCTTGCCGATGACCTCTATACGAGTGTTCTCAAACTTTTCAAAAAATCCCGAAAGGGCAAGTCCGGGACGCTCAACGTCGGGCGAACAGACCTTTATATCTTCCCCGTTTTCGGGTAGGTACACGGGCGTAAGATTGAATTGCCTTATGACTTTTTTCAGTTTTATGGTGTAATTTCCTTCCATTTTTATCCCCCGAAATCTTTTTCTGTCTCCATTATATCCCTTTGCTCTTCCGAAATCAAGAGTTTTTTGAAAAAGAGCCGAAAAAAACGAAAAAAAACCACCGTTATTCATACAGTATTAACAATATCATGTTATGATATATCATGGAATTGTCTATATATAGTATTTTTGCAGATTTTTGATCTTTATTAAGGAGTTTTATGAAAAAAACGTTTTTTCGCGGGATCTCCGTCCTTTTGGCGGCTGTTCTGACCCTGTCTTTCGTCGCCTGCGGCAAAATCAAGCCCCAAAAAAGCAAGGGCGATGAGCTGAAGACGGTAATGACACTTGACGGACAGGATATCTACTTTGAGGAGCTTCGCTATCTGACCCTCAACGCCCGCCGCGATATGGAATACAAATACGGCAAAAACTGCTTTGCCGACCCCCAAAAGGGCGCGGAATACAAGACCGAGCTTGAGGATTTTGTTTGGAAGAACCTGAAAAAGAACGCCGTTATCATGACGTATGCCCGTAAGCTTGGCATCGACGAAAATTCAGACGACGTCAAAAAGGCAGTACAGGACGCAGTTGACTCACTGGCAGACCAAGCAGGTGGCAAGGACGGATACTTAAAGCAGCTTGAAGAAAACTTCATGACCGACCATCTGCTCCGCTACAATCTGCAGGCATCGCAGGTGCTGACTCTGCTTCAGATAAAAATGATCGAAAGCAACGTGATCGACGGCTCCGACGAGGCGGCAAAGGCGGCTATGGAGGGCGACGATTTTATCCGCACTCTCCACGTCTATATTCAGAATGACGAGGGTGAGGACATCGAAGCAAACCGCCAAAAGGCGCAGACAGCTCTTGATGAGCTGAATTCAGGTGAAAAGCTGACCCGCGTTATCGGCAGGTACAGCGAGGATTTTTACATGACTACCACCGATGGCTACTATTTCACCTACGGTGAATATGATGAGGCTTACGAGGAAACGGCTTTTTCCCTAAATATAGGTGAGCACAGCGGCATTGTGGAGACCTCAACGGGATTTTTCATCATCTGCCGTCTTGAAAAAGAGAATGAATACATAGAGAAAAATTTCGAGGCGCTCAAGGAAAGATACCTTTATGCCGCCGCCGAGGCCGTTTTGTCACAGAGATCGCTTGAAGCGACAATAGCTATGACCGACTTTGGAAAATCTCTTGATTTGACCGAAATAAACTGATAAAAGGAGAAGATTCACATGGGCAGACGGATTCGCTACCGCCGTTACGTCGGGCGACGCAAAAGCGAGAGAGGAAGATCAAGAATAATAATTCTCTGCGTTCTGATCTTTACCGCTCTCGTGGTATATCTGAGCGTCATGCTCGGACTCGATCTGCGCGAAAAGGCAGAAAGGTCCGCGCCGAAAGCGAATTTCTCTCAACAGTCGAAACCACCCCAACAGGATCGCTTCAGCCGCCTGTCGGAATTTCGATCTCGAAAGAGAGAGTAAACGCTCCGTTTGTTTCTGTATCCGACGTCAAAAATCTCGAGCTTCCCGAGAATACCGGCACCCTCTCTGCAGTGCTGAAAAGCAAGACGGGACAGCTCTTTTACCGTTCCCCTGCCGTTGAGGCAATATCGGGACCGCAAGACCAAGACCTGCCCACACCCGAGACGGTCATGAGCGCCCTTTCAAAAGATAATCACCGTGTTTCGGTGGTCTTCTACCGGGAAAGCACCGAGGGCATGGAGGATATCGCCGCACAGGCGATCCTTGACATGGAGGTCCTGCAAATGTGCGAGATAGCAAAAGCAGGAGCTTCCGAGATCCTGCTTATGGGCTTTTATGAAGATGAAGATGCAAATGCAGACGCGGACGTAATGACATTCCTTGCCTCTGCCGCGGAAAAGATAAGAGCCGCAAATCCTCAGACCCTGGTTGGCGCAGTCCTGCCACTTTCATCTGCAGGCAACGCCGATCTGTTCGGCGACTGCTGCCGAAGCCTGGCGGAATTCTTTGACGTGATCGCCCTTGATCTCACCACCCTTGACGGAAGCGATGAAAGCGTGCAAAAGCTTCATGCGCTGGTCGACACCCTGCAGATCTCCTTTACCCGCTACAACGTAAGGTGCATTTTCGCGGACGGTACGGAAAATGTCGACCGACTTACGGCCGTGCTTGATTCCGCCCTCCTGTCAAACTATCAGCTCACAAGCGAGACCGGCTTGAAGAAGGAAGGACAGTCATGAATGCACAGATTACAAAAGAAAATAAGCCGTCCGTTTATGAGCGCGATGCGGCGGCGGGCTTGTGTCCTATCGCCATTCTCGACCGTGACGGCAAGGTGCTGATATCGACGCTCCCGAGGGTCTTTGCTCCGGGAGCGGATCTGTTCACGGACCTTTTTCCTGCCGACCGACGGCAATTCGCCGCCAACACCGAGGAGCTTGAAGCCACGCGGTTTTTCTTCAACTCCTCTGCAGGCGGGTTCTTTCTGCTCACAAAGCTTGCCCTGTCCCACGGGGTAATTCTTGCCGTCCGATCCGAGACGTTAAGATCTGCCCGGGCAAAGGCACAGGCAAGACGATACGGCTTTGAGGAGCTTTTATGCCGGGGCGGGGAAAATGCCGATTCGGAGCAGATAACACAGGTCGGCGCGGAGCTCTCCTTTGCCCTTGAGCTTGAACGGCTCTTTTCGGTGGCCGGCGGTACTCCAACGCTCACAAAAAGAGGTGCGGAGATATTTTTGAAGAAATTTTCACAGCTTGCCTGCGTCGATCTGACTGTCAAGCGGTCAGTCCGCAAAAAGGAGCTTTTTGAGGGTGTCGATCTCAAGCTTTTGGGCCTTTCGGCTTTGGTCGCGGCAGGATTATCCGCCGCATTTCTTGAAAGAGCCCCTGTTGAGGTCTGCTTTTTCGAAAGTGCCGATCGCCATTCGGTCAAGGTCGAATTTTCCTCGGAAATCGACCGCCAAAAAGTATGCGATCTGCCGAGCGCGGAATATTTTGAAGCGCTTTTCGGTAATATATTGGCATTCAAATGCAAAAATCTCCACTTTTATTATAAAGACAACACCCTGTGCTTTTCTCTTTGCCCCGCCGTATTCGACCCCGATGCGCCGGGACTTATGCAGGGCAAAAAGTTGTCACAAAAGAGCACAGGAAAGGACTGAAAAAATGAGGCTTCCCGCAGAATTTGAAGCAAGAATGAAGGCGCTTCTGGGCGACGAGTTCGCCGATTTTGAGCGTGCATTTGACGCGCCCGCGGTACGGGCGCTTCGGGTAAACACTCAGAAAATGAGCGTCGAGCACTTTTTATCGGTCTGTCCTTTTCCTGTAACACCGGTGCCATTTTGTCCACAGGGCTTCTACTTTGATTTTGACGGGATCGGTCATCACCCTTTGCATCACAGCGGAGCCATCTACGTTCAGGAGCCTGCGGCCATGGCGGTGCTTGAATGTTGTGAGATCGTCCCGGGCATGAAAATTCTCGATCTTTGCGCGTCCCCCGGGGGAAAGACCTCCCAAGCGGCGGCAAAGACAGGCGATCGGGGGGTCTTGGTCTCAAACGAGATCGTACCCGACCGATGCCGCGTTTTGCTTCAGAACGTGGAGCGTCTCGGGATCAGAAACGCGGTGGTAACAAACACGGACACTGCAACCCTATCCGAATCTCTGCGAGACTTTGACCTTGTAATCGTGGACGCGCCCTGCTCGGGCGAGGGAATGATGCGAAAGAACCAAAACGCAATAGACGAATGGAGCACAGAGAACGTACAAATGTGCGCCGCGCGGCAAAAGGAGATCCTCAACAATGCCGCAAAAACGGTAGCTCCCGGCGGAAAACTTCTCTATTCCACCTGCACCTTTGCCCCCGAGGAAAACGAGCTTCAGATAGACGATTTTATAAAAAGTCACCCGGAATTTCGTTTGATTCCCGTTTCCGAGCGGGTTCGGGCGGTGACGCGGGACGGGGTGCGCTTTGACGGCATTGAAACAGAAAATATAGAATTTTGCCGTCGTTTCTATCCCCACGTGTCCCCCGGAGAGGGTCAATTTATGGCACTTCTTGAGCGTTCGGGCGACGCTGAGGAGGCGCAGTCTGCTCCGACTTTCGTGCAGGTTTCAAAAAAGGACAGAAGATCTCGGCGCGAGCAGGAAAGCAATGCAAAAAAGGACCGGGGCAGGGGCGCCGACCCCACTTTGGTACGGGATTTTCTTTCGACCGTACTTGAAGTCGATCCTACGGACGGCGGAAAATTCACTTTAGAAGAAAAGCCCGACGGGTTTTATCTCGTCCCAACACTCGATCTTCCGAGCAGCGCGGTCTTTTCCGCCGGTGTAAAGATCGGAACGGCAGAAAAGGGCCGACTGATCCCTCACCACAGATTTTTTATGGCGTTCGGCTCATTTTTTAAGATAAAGATCGAGCTTTGCGCGTCCGACCCGCGTGTTTTGTCATTCATTCACGGCGACGTTATCTCCGTGGACGCGCCTGCGGGATTTGCGGCCGTTATGTACGAGGGCGCGACCTTAGGCGGCGGAAAAATAAGCGGCGGAATGTTAAAAAACTACTATCCCAAAGGATTAAGAGAATAAAAAAAGACTCCCATGGGAGTCTTTTTTTGCGATCGGGCCTATAAGCCGGGTTCTGTCGTGAGCGATCATCTATCTTCGCTTGACGTCACCGTCAAGCTTCGGCTTTCGCCGTGCCACCCGGGGATATATGTCGGGCAAACGATCCCCATGCGGTGTTGCTTCGGATAGGGTTTACAGCAAAGAACGGTTACCCGCCCCTTGGGTGAGCTCTTACCTCGCCTTTCCATCCTTACCAAGTTGTCTTGGCGGTTTATTTCTGTTGCACTTTCCCGGGAGTTGCCTCCGGCTGACGTTATCAGTTATCCTGCCCTATGAAGCCCGGACTTTCCTCACGGTAATACCTTTCGGC
>JAFQKA010000010.1 GCA_017397175.1 Clostridia bacterium
ATAAAAAAGGATAAATTTGAAAAGCCGCACAGCTCTGCCACCTCGGAGACGTTGTATTCTCCGCTCTGGAGCTTGTTTTTTGCGTTTGTCAAGCGAATGTCGTTGCGGTATTCAATAGGGGATCTTCCTGTGTATTCCAGAACGAGACGGCGAAAATTGACCTCACTCATATGGCACAGCTCCGCGTAGTAAGAAACGAGGTGATTTTCGCTTGAGTGCTCTGTCATCTCGGACAATGCCGCCTGAAGCTTTCTGTATTTTTTCGGTATGCTTGAATATGCCTCGTCGATTTGCCACAAAAGACTGTAGAAGCAGGAAAGATAGTAAAACGGGTGATTTGAGGTGTGATTTTCCGTGGGCTTAAAGAAATTCTCGATCAGCTCTCCCGCCTGTGGAAGCTCGATCTTGACAGGCTTTGAGAGATATTCGGGTAGAATACCATCATCAATGTCGAATTGTACTAATTTTATCTCGGTGTTTTCCTCAAGATAGGTGACCGTGTATATGCTGCCGCAGGGTATAAAAACAAGCTCGCCCTCTTTGGCGTATATGCTTTCCTTTTCTTCTGTGGCAAAGGAATCGCACACCTGTCCGCCGACGGTGTAGATGAAACCGTGCTTTCCACGCCCTTGCTTGAACGTATGTTTGTAATCCTTGGACCTTGATACCATTTGAATATCTATATTTTTGACTGTAAATACAGGATTCTGTAAGACGTATTGATATTTCATTTTATCACCTCCCGTATATTCTAAACTATTTTTTTGCCATTGTCAATACAAGATGATCGAATAGTATTAAAATTGATCAAATGCTTTCTTGAACAATAAGGGCTTTTGTGCTATAGTTAAATATAAGATAAGGTAAATTTGGGGGTGTAAATGAATGAAAGACTCTTATTTACTTAAAACAAAAGGAGCCGAACGCCTTTATTTTGAATACGCAAAGGATCAGCCCATAATAGATTTTCACAACCATCTTTCGGTGGCAGATATTGCCGCAGACCGGAAATTCGAAAATCTCAGTGAGCTGTGGCTTGCGCCCGATCCCTATAAGCACCGACTTATGAGGATTTGCGGTGTGGACGAGCATTTTGTCACGGGAGACGCTGATCCTTATGAAAAATTTCAAAAATACTGCGAGATATTTCCGTATATTGCGGGGAATCCTGTGTACGACTGGTCAAGAATGGAGCTTTCGGATATCTTCGGGATAGACGAGCCGCTTTGTGCGGAAAATGCAGGGTATGTGTACAGCAAAGTTGGTGAAATGCTTCGCTCACCCGAATATTCAAACAACGCAATACTGAAAAGATTCAATATAGAAAAACAGTTTCCCGTGGCATCCCTGACAGACGACCTGTCGCCGTTTGACGGAGGGGAAATTGCGCCGTCCCTGCGCGGTGACAACCTTCTTGAGCCAACAAAGGAGATTTTGGAACTGCTGTCAGAGGAGTCCGGTCGTCAGATAAATGATACTGAATCCTATATTGGAGCAGTTGGCGTTTTGATTGACCGATTTGACAAAAAAGGGTGCAGATTTGCGGATCACGCGCTTGACGCGGGATTTTTCGACGGTGGTTTTGACAGTGAAAGGGCGCAAATGCTTGTGCGTCTCGGGGGTGAATATACAAAAAGGGGCTGGACACTGCTTTTGCACCTTGATGCAAAGAGAAAAACGAGCACAAGATTGGCCCAACTGACAGGTCCCGCAGGAGGATATGCGGCGGTTGGAGGTCAATTTAATATTTCCGCGTTGTGTGAACTTTTGAATGAGATGGAAAGTGCAGGTGGCCTTCCCGATACGGTGATATTTCCGCTTAACATGAACGATCAGGCACCTTTGGCGGTGCTTCAGGGCTCTTTCTCGCAGAACGGAGTATCCTCAAAGGTTCAGCTTGGCCCTGCCTGGTGGTGGTGCGACCATGCCCTCGGAATTGAAAACACGCTGAATTGCATTTCATCCTTTGGAGTGATTTCTGAATTTATCGGTATGACCACCGACTCAAGAAGCATTTTGTCCTTTGTACGCCACGATTATTTCCGCCGGTTGCTTTGCTCTTGGCTTGATAATCGGAACAGTGCGATGGATTGGGAGCTGCCGATACGGACTCGGGGCGAAATAATTAGCAAAATCTGTTATGGGAATGCAAAAAAGAAAATGGAGAGAAAAATATGAAGAGATTTGACGGAAAAATAGCGGTGGTTACAGGTGCCGGCGGCACTCTTTGCTCGAAGATAGCTATTGAGCTGTCTTTGGAGGGAGTTTTGGTATACCTTGTGGGGAGAACCGAAGAAAAGCTTGTAAGGACTGCTGAAAAGATAAAAGAAATGGGCGGTGTTCCTGCTAAAATTTTCGCCTGCGACGTGACAGACAGAGAGAGCATTTCGGCACTTGCCGAGCAGGTCGAAGCGGCAGGCGGTTGCGATTTTCTGATCAACGGAGCAGGCGGAAATAACGCAAAAGCCATGCCTACCATTACAAAATTTGATCCGAGAGAGCTGACAGATCAGCTCCCCGAGGGACAAAAGGGACTTTACGATATTGACATGGACGCTTTTGAGAGCGTACTGAAGATCAATACCATGGGAACGATCATTCCCACCATGGAATTTGCCCGTCAGATGATAAAAAAGGGCGGGGGATCGGTGATAAATTTTGCGTCCATGAATACATATTGTCCTCTCACCCGTTGCTTTGCCTATGCCATGAGCAAGGCGGCAGTGTCCAATCTCACACAGTCCTTTGCGGCATATTATGCGCCCGCAAACGTGCGTATAAACGCTATAGCTCCCGGCTTTATGGTGAACGAGCGAAGCAAGGCTTATCTGGGGACGGTCGAGGAGGGTTTGACCTTGCGCGGACAGCAGGTTATCGATCACACTCCTATGGGACGCTTTGGTGAAGCCGCCGATCTTATGGGCTGTGTAAAGTGGCTTCTTGACAGCGATGCGTCAGGCTTTGTAACGGGGATCACCGTCCCCGTGGACGGCGGCTTTTTGACATTGGGAGGTGTATGATGATACTTGCTGATTATTTCAGAAGTAAGCGAGATGCCACATGGGATTTTGCCCTGCAATGCGGTGTTACGCACGGCGTGATCCGACTTCCCGAGGATAATGATTTTGATCTGACCAATGCCTCTCATTGGAAGACGGTATACAAGAATTTTACCGATTTTGGCATAACTCCCGTTGTGATCGAGCCTATGCCAAACAGCGTTCACGATCACATTAAGGCAGGGGATCCGATGCGCGATGAAAGCATTGAAAAGGTCATAAAAATGTTTTCGATCATGCGCTCCTTGGGAATTGATACTATTTGCTTTAACTGGATGGCACATATTGGCTGGCTTCGTACCTCCTCCGATTATCCCGAGCGCGGCGGTGCCCGTGTTACGGAGTTCAACATGAGCGATTTTACTCCTGCGGACGGGAAAATAACGGCCCAAGAGCTGTGGAACAATTATGAGTATTTTATCCGCGCGGTAATACCAGAAGCGGAAAAATACGGCATAAAGCTGGCGCTTCACCCCGACGATCCGCCTGTGCCGAGGCTTGGTGACGTGGAAAGAATTATGATAAGTAAGGCAAATATCGAGCGTGCCGTTTACGATATCGTTGACAGCGAATGTCTTGGTATTACCATGTGTCAGGCCAATTACTTTATTATGGGTGAGGATCTGAAGGATGTTATCGAGAAATTTGCCAAAAAAATATTTCTGATCCACTTCAGAAATACCACAGGGGAGCCAAATCATTTCCGTGAGACCTTTCATGATAACGGTGATATAGACATGGCACGGCTTATGCAGGTGTACCAAAAGAACGGGGTGGACGTTCCGATCAGAGTAGACCACGTGCCCACAATGGCAGGAGAAAAATCAACTCAGGCGGGTTATGACGCTTTGGGGCGTCTGTTTGCCATAGGATATCTGAAAGGCATTCTTGATGCCACGAAAGGACGTTCAAAATGATAAAAATTGAAAACAGAATTTTGCGAGATCAGGACAAATTCTGGTGTGGGTGCGTGTTTCACCCCACCGATGCTATAGAGGATCCTTGGGGACGGCGGATTCTTGATAGAGTGTCGATAGACGGTGCAATAGATACAGTCCGCATCTATTCCATGTTTGAGGATATAGCTTACACCGATGCCCAAGGGAATCTCTGCTACGATTTTCGCCTCAGCGATCTGCGCCTTGACTATATGCTCGAAAAGGGATACGATCTTGTTATTGCTTATGCGGGTATTCCCGATTGCATCGCTTCCTCTACCGACAACAAGTGCAGCATTGCAAAGGGTAAGACCCGTTATAAGGGCAAGATGTGGAACACATCGCCACCAAAGGACTATGCTCTTTGGGAGGAGCTTTGCTACGAGTACACAAAGCACAATATTGAACGATACGGTATTGAAACGGTTTCAAAGTGGAAATGCCAGTGCTTCAACGAGCCGGATGTGAAATCGTTTTGGCTTTCCGAGCTTGATCCGTGCGATAACGAGCCTCGCCTGAGAGAATATTGCAAGCTCTACGATCATTTTCAGCGCGGTGTACGTCGCGCGTCGGAAAAGATACCCGTTGGCGGTCCTGCCTTTGGAGGCGTGGGAGGAATCAAGGAATTTTTTGGAGGATTTCTCAAATACATAAGAGAGAATGATCTGAAATTGGACTTTGTCACCGAGCATAAGTACAGCGTCGGTTTTCACTTGGTGCGTGACAAAAAAGGTTTTATCGACGTTGGCAATATGATACGAAAGCACGAGGAGATCGAGGAAACCGTTCGGGAAAACGGTTTTGGTGATCTGCCTATTATCATGGACGAGTGGGGAATGGTAACTCACGGATTCTGCAATATTGAGGAGTGTCCTGATATGATCTGCCGCGAGACGGAGGTTTTTTCCGCCTTTTACGTGCGAATGATTCGGAGGTTTCTCGATTGCGCCAATCCCCCAAAGGAGCTAATGATCTGCCTTTCAGGACAGCACGAGATGGAGCAGGATTTTACGGGATTCCGCAATTTCTTCACTCTCAATTTTATTAAAAAACCCATTTATAACGCACACGTTTTGGCAAGCAGGCTAAAGGAAAAGCTGATCGACGTTAATGTGGAAGACGACTGTATTTCTCTCATTCCGACCACCGACGGAAAGGGCAGATATTCGGTTCTGCTTGCATATTCTGCCGACAATGGCGATATATCCTTGCCAGATAAAACAGAGCAGGTGGTGTTTGACGATGACGTTTCGGACAAAACGGTAACTCTTTTCTGTATCGACCGTGAAAATACCAATCCGTACAGACTTTTTGAAAGAGAAAAAATGACGGTGCCCAGCGAAGAACAGATCCTTGCCTTGCGCCGAGAGGGTGAGCTCAAGCCCCTGACCGTTCAACAGGGCAGGGAGCCTCTGACCTTGAAGCTGACGGCGAACTGCACCTATCTCATTACAGTTGAATAAAAGAACCCGATGCTGTGGTACAGCATCGGGTTCTTTCATTTTTTGGGGGCAGAAAGCATATAATTGCTAAAAAGATCAGGAAAGCGGAGGATAGGGCAATGAACGGCTTGGCAGAAAAGCAGGGGATCAAAAGGACGAACGGAGATCACCGACGTGGACTGACTGAAGCGGAGGTTTTTGAGGCGCGAGAAAAATACGGAGAAAATCTGCTGAAAAAGCGGGGAAGACGGAGCTTTTTTGCCTGTTTTATCTCAAATTTGGGTGATCCCGTGATCCGCGTGCTCTTGGTGGCGCTGGCGGTCAACCTTGCGGTGGCATTTCGCGGCGGCAGTATATACGAAAGTGTCGGAATCGCCATTTCCGTTCTTTTGGCGACCTTTATTTCCACCCTTTCCGAATATGGCGGTGAGGCGGCCTTTGAAAGTCTGCAAAAGGAAAGCGACAAGCTTCTTTGTCGAGTGCGCCGTGACGGAAAAACAGTTCAGATCCAATCCCGTGAGATAGTCGTGGGCGATCTGCTTCTTCTTCGCGCGGGGGACAAGATACCTGCCGATGCCATGGTGGTGTTCGGTGAGGTGGGAGTTGACCAATCCGCCATGACGGGAGAGACGAGAGAGGTACAAAAACATTCCGATGAGAAAAAAGATGACAGAACACACGGAACAGACCCTTCACAGCCGGATATGCTCCCCGGCGGCTGTCTTGTGGTGTCCGGGGAATGTGAGGCGGTGGTCTGCGCCGTTGGAGACAAGACCCTTTTGGGGGAAATATCCCGAGAAATACAAGAGGAAACGCGGGAAAGCCCTCTCAAATTGAGACTTAAAAAGCTGGCGGCTACGGTCAGCCGATTGGGATATATTGCAGCACTTGTTATCGCTTTGGCTTCTCTTTTCGATGCGTTCGTTATTGACAGCGGATTTCAGCGGGAGCTTGTGCTTTTGAAGTTGAGTGACGGAGGCTTCGTTTTCCGTGAGCTTTTGTCTGCTTTCATGCTTGGGCTTACGGTAGTGGTCATGGCGGTTCCCGAGGGACTTCCCATGATGATAGCCGTGGTGCTGTCCTCAAACATTCGGAGAATGGTGCGGGACAACGTGCTTGTGCGAAAGCCCGTGGGCATTGAGGCGGCAGGAAGCATGAACATTCTTTTTACCGATAAAACGGGTACTTTGACCGAGGGCAAGCCCGCTTTTGAGCGTTACCTTTCCTGCACAGGCGGTGAGATAGCCCACGACTCGGAGGAGGAACGACTGCTGGCACTGTCAGCTCACCTCAATACATCGTATAAGCCGGGCATTGAGGCGGCGGCTGCAGGCGGCGGCACGGACAAAGCTCTTTGGGACAGCCTTCCGCTGAAGAAGTCCGAGAGCTTTGGGGTCTCAGAGAAAATAGATTTTGACAGCAAGAAAAAGTTTTCTGCGGTTCGTCTGTCCGACGGAACCGTGCTTGTCAAAGGTGCCGCCGAGGTGCTCCTTCCCCATGTGAGACAGGGAATGGTGCAAGGGATGACGGTGGGATTCAACTCGGTCAGATTTCAGTCTGTTCTTGATGAAATTTGCCTTGACGGAAGCCGTGTGATCCTTGTGTGTAAAGGCGATAAAATGCCGCGAAACGGCGATTTCGGACAGCTTACGTTGCTTGGCGCAGCGATCCTTTCCGACCGAGTGAGGCCAAGCGCTCAAAAATCGGTCAGATCCCTACGCGAGGCAGGGATCCACGTGGTCATGATAACGGGTGACAGCCCCGAGACGGCTCGCAAAATAGCACAGCAGAGCGGAATTTTATGTGATGGTGTGGATATTTGTTTGAGCGGCAGAGAGTTGGCGAGAATGAGTGACGTTCGCCTTCGAAGTCTTCTTCCGCGGATAGGGGTAGTGGCGAGGTCACTTCCTTCCGATAAGAGCCGTCTGGTCAGGATTGCACAGGAGGCTGACATGGTGGTCGGAATGACGGGCGACGGCATCAACGACGCACCTGCCCTCAGACGCGCCGACATTGGCTTTGCCATGGGCGGCGGCACGGCTGTCGCAAAGGAGGCGGGGGACATCATCATTCTTGATAATGACCTGTCATCTATTGCAAAGGCTGTGCTTTACGGACGTACCATCTTCAAGAGTATCCGCAAATTCATCGTACTTCAGCTCACCATGAATATGTGCGCCGTGGGTATCTCCATGCTTGGTCCCTTTATCGGTGTGGACGCGCCCGTGACCGTGGTACAGATGCTCTGGATAAATATTATCATGGATACCCTGGGCGGTCTTGCCTTTGCAGGTGAGCCTGCTCTGCCCGAATATATGAAAGAAAAGCCAAAGAAACGTGACGAACCTATCCTCAACGGATATATGATAAATCAGATAATCCTATTGGGACTTTTCACCGTTGGACTTTGCGTTGCGTTCCTCAAATCGGGATTGTTTACCTCGGCATACAGATACAGCCATGATTCGATATATCATCTGACGGGATTTTTTGCTATGTTCATCTTTGCGGGAGTGCTCAATTGCTTCAACGCCCGTGTTGACAGCCTGAATTTTTTCAGAGGACTGTCAAAAAACAAAATATTTACCTTTATCATGGCGGCGGTGGCGGCGGTACAGATCGGGTTTGTCTATCTTGGCGGGACGATCTTGCGAACCGCACCACTTGAGGGAAAAGAGCTTCTGACGGCGTTTCTTTGTGCCTTGCTTGTGTTTCCCGCAGAGCTTTTACGAAAGGTGATCTGGCGAATTTTCCGAGGTCGGGGACGCGGGTATTGACTTTTCCTTTTGCCTGTGATAAAATTTATTCAACGGATAATCCGAAAAAAGAAGTGAGGTAAAAATTATGCCGTATATCAATACAACGACCACAAAAAAACTGGATAAGACACAGAGAGACGAGATAAAAGCTGAACTGGGACAGATAATCGCAGAGATTCCCGGAAAGTCGGAAAATTGGCTCATGGTAGGATTTTCCGAGGGAGCCGCAATGTATTTTCGTGGAGACGACAGTGCCGACAGTGCTTACGTTGAAGTGAGCATTCTCGGTCGCGCCGATGCCGACGCATACGAGCGCATGACCGCCCGCATTTGCGATCTTTTCGAGCGCAAGCTGGGAATTTCCCCCGACAGAGTTTACGTGAAATACGAGGAAGCGGAGCACTGGGGCTGGAACGGAGCGAATTTCTGAGTGAGCGGTAATTTTTCTGCCGAAGGCATTAAAAAATACCTGCCGGAGAGCTTTGACCGCTTGATTTTTCTTGACGAGGTCGATTCAACAAACGAATTTTGCAAGCGTGAGGTCTTGCCCGACGGTACTTTTGTCGTTGCTGCTACCCAGAGCGGAGGAAAAGGACGCCTGGGCAGGAGATTCGAATCTGAACGCGGCGGAGTTTTTCTGTCCTTTTGCTTTTCTCCAAAAATTCCCGCAGAGCGCCTTGCCTGTGTCACGGGAATGGCGGCGGTGTCGGTTACGCGAGCTGTTTTTGACGTCACGGGCGAAAAATGCTCTGTCAAATGGGTGAACGATATTCTGCTTTCAGGCAAGAAGATCGGCGGAATCTTGTGCGAAACGGAATTTTGCGGAGATGCGCCTAAAGTGATTTTGGGAATCGGGATCAACTGCAACAATTCTGCGCGGGATTTTTTTTGGGACGAAGAAAAAAAGGCTGGCTCTATCTTAACGGAAACGGGTAAAACGGTCGACGTTTCATGTCTTGTTGCGTCACTGGCACAGCACCTTGAAATTTTGCGAGGTGACCTTGAAGAAGGCAATTTTGCGCCTTATCTTGAAGAATACCGCCGTCTCTGCACTACTCTCGGTCGTGATGTGACCCTGTTGTGGCGCGGCGGAAAGAGCGAGTTTTCCCAGTCGGGCGAGCACGCAGGCGGGTTTGCTATGGATATCAGCGATACGTTCGGACTTGTTGTGGAGTATTCGGACGGGACGAGTGAAGAATTGCATTCCGGAGAGGTTTCCGTGCGCGGTGATAGCGGAGAATATCAATAAAAAATGACGGTCAAAAAGACCGTCATTTTTTAATTTAAAATTTCATAAAGGGCATCGGACAGGTCGCAGAATTGAGCGGTTGAAAGCTTTTCGCCGCGAATGTCCGCGAGGTGTCCGCATCTTTCGATGACCTGTGTTATTTGTTCCTTCGTCAGCTCGGGAAAACCGTTTGAAAGGGCGTTCGAAAGGGTCTTTCTCCGCTGTTCAAATGCCGCTTTGATGGTTCGGAACATGAGGGCTTCGTCCTTGGGGTGATATGGACAGACCTTGTGGAGAGTGATCCGCACCACGGCGGAGTTGACCTTGGGCGCCGGGACAAAGCGGTCGGCGGGAACGGAAAAAAGCTTTTCCGTGGTGCCGTAGTAGCCAAGCACAGCGGTAATGGCACCGTAATCCGACTTTCCTGCCACAGCGCAAAGCCTGTCCGCAACCTCCTCCTGCACCATGACCGTCACGGTCTCAAAGGGCAGACGGGACTCCAGTATCTTCATAAGAATGGGTGTTGTGATGTAGTAGGGCAGGTTGGCGCAGACCGATACCTTTCCCGATTCAAAATAAGGCGCGAGAAGACTGTCAAGATCGGTCTTCATCACGTCCTGATTGAGCACCTCAACGTTGTCAAATTCACCCAGAGTATAATTTAGTATCGGCATGAGAGTGTCGTCGATCTCAAGGGCAATTACCTTTTTGAAGCGGAGCGCCAGCTCGTAGGTTAGGACGCCGATGCCGGGGCCTACCTCAAGGATAACGCTGTCCGCGTCGTAGCAGCAGTTGTCGGCTATCTCCTCTACCACACTGCGGTCGGTGAGGAAATTCTGACCGTATTCTTTTTTGAGGCGCACCTTGAAGGCGCCGAGAATGTTTTTTATAGTTTTAAGGTCGCAAAGATTCATATATAAAATTGCTCCAATACGGTTTTGATGGTGATATTTTAGCATATTTTTTGAAGAAAATCAAGATTTCTTTTATTTTTCTCTTGATTTTTGAGAAGTTATGTGGTAAAATAACAAGGTCGCTAGTGTAGCACAGTCGGTAGTGCAGCTGATTCGTAATCAGCAGGTCGTGTGTTCGAGTCACATCACTAGCTCCAAATAAAAAAGGTCGGGATTCATTCCCGACCTTTTTTATTCGTAGCCAGCGCGACTCGAACACCTCCGATTTGCAAAGGCAAATCGGATTGGTTTGCGCTGGGCGAGACTTGATTGGACTTTGGCGCAAACAGTGGGCGGGTCTTATTTCTTCACCGACCCGCCCACCTTTAATTTGCTTTGCAAATTAAAACGATTTGTGCTGTGAGGACTATGGATTTTGCCGAGGCATTGGCACAAATCTGTGTTCAGAGTCACATCACGCGATTCTACCGGATTTGCTTGTTTGCGGCGATTATTTGTCCATCAAAAGCGGAGGAAGATCCGTTACCCTCGTCGTCTATTCGACAAATTGGAATTTATTCGTCCGTTTACTTCTTTCTCAGTATCCAGACATAGTTTCCTGTTTCCTCGGTGCTTTTGTAGTAGTTTCCGTATACCTGTACGACTTCAAAACCACAAAGTTCAATCAAATACAAGAGTTCCTGCTTATAAGTTTGCCGCATTTTCAGCGGTCTTACTCTTTCCGCAATCTTGTTACCTGCTTCGTCAAAGGTTTCAAATTTCCAATTTCCAAACATAACTTGGGTTTGCGGGTCATAAGAAATTGCATTGTAAATCTTTTCGCGGAAACCTTCATTGTTGATATACTCAAGACGGTAAGTGTAGTCCGTTTCTTTTGTTCTCATTTGCTCTGCTTGGAATGGCGGATAAGGAGCAAAGGTATTCAAGGTGAGAATACCGCCATCCTTCAAATTATCCCGAATATTCAAGAGTGCTGCCCGTTGCAATTCAGGAGTCAGCAGATGCATAAACCCGCTTCTTGCGATGATTGCCAAGGAATATTTTCTGTCACTTTTAAAATCGGTCATGTTGGCAGGAAAGATATTCAAGTGCATACCCTTACTTACTGCTTTACCTCTCGCAACAGCGCACATAGCTGCTGACAAATCCGTACCATCAATATCAATTCCTGCTTCTGCAAGATACAGCAGAACTGCACCAGTTCCACAAGCAATATCAATCGTACCACCCTCGCCGTACTTTTTGGCTAAATCAAGGTAAAATTCTTGAAAGCCTTCATAATTGTCATGCTCGCTGTACATCACATCGAGATATCGGTCGTAGTTTTCTGCTACATCCTTATAATCGTGCAAATCCATTTCTCTATTCTCCCTGTCAAATTCTTATTTATCGAACCGATTTAAATTATCTTTCTTATAATATTTTGGTCAAGCTTACTTCCCCACGCAAAAATGCGAGAAGATCTCTGCCACGATATCCTCGTCTACCTGACGTCCGTCAAGCTCGGCGAGAACGGACATGGAAAGTTCGATGTCAGATGAACAAAGGTCAAAGGGAAGTCCTGCGGCGAGTGCCGAGAGTGCGTTTTCAAGTCCCTCGATTCCGCGCAGGATCGAGCTGTACTGCCGTGCGCCCGTGACCACCGCGTCGTGGCGCAGGTCGATGTTACCTTCTCTGAAGAGAGAAGAAACAAGTGAGGACAGTTCGTCCATTCCGTCACCGGTCAAGGCAGAAATTTGAGCTGTGTGTTCAAACATTTTCTTTGTCGTATCAAGCGTTTCGGTGCAAGAGGTTGACGCGTCGCATTTGTTCAGCACTGCAATCTTGCAGCAGGGAAGCGCGGAGATCATTTTAAGGCTTTCATGCTCGTCCGCATCAAGCGGTCGGGTTGAATCAACGACCGCCAGTACAAGCTCTGCCTCGGACAGTGCCTTGTTTGCTCGGTCGATACCAATGCTTTCGACCTTGTCCTCGGTCTGCCGCAGACCTGCCGTGTCGCAAAGGCGCAGGGTTATGCCGCCAAAGGGGACGGTCTCCTCGATAATATCGCGGGTCGTTCCCTCAATGTCGGTAACGATCGCCGCTTCGCGCCCTACAATTTTATTGTAAAGTGAGCTTTTGCCCGCGTTGGTGCGGCCGCAGATGACGGTCTTTACACCCTCTGCCACGGCGCGTCCCGTTTTGTAGGTGGATGCCAGCTTTTCAAGCTCGGATTTTGCGTTTGAGAGAGCATTTGTAATTTCGTCGTTTGTCATGGAGGACAGATCCTCGTCGGGGAAATCTATCTTTGCGTACATTGATGCCATGACTGCACGCAGAGCCTCGTAAATTGCGCGGACGCGGTCGCTCAGTCCGCCGTCAAGACCGTTGCGGGACAGCAAAAGCTGATCGTAGGTCTTTGCTTCAAGAAGTGCGCCCAAACTTTCCGCTTGTGACAGACTGATTTTTCCCGAAACAAATGCCCGTCGGGTAAATTCCCCGGGAAGCGCCGCGCGACACCCTGCCGCAAGGCAAGCGGAAAGCACGGTCTCGGTGACAAGCGTACCGCCGTGACAGCAAATTTCAACGGTGTCTTCGCCTGTGAAAGACGATGGTGCGTAAAAAACGGTTG
Organism: Clostridia bacterium; assembly: GCA_017397175.1. Taxonomy (GTDB): domain Bacteria; phylum Bacillota; class Clostridia; order Oscillospirales; family CAG-272; genus SIG710. The sequence goes on from JAFQKA010000010.1 coordinate 12,952, forward strand.
CCATGCCATCGTCAACAGGTTCAAATCCGCCTTTTTCGTCTGGGGCAAATATCCTGCCGTAAAGCTGTCGGCGCGGTTCGGCCTCGGACAGCTTTCTGCCGCCGACAGGCGTAAAAACCTTTTCTGCCAACTCTATCGCCCGGTCTCCGCTTATTCTGATGAGTGCAACACCGCCTTTGCCTCTCGGTGTGGAGACGGCGGCGATCGTATCAAGCTCTATCATTTGAAAGGATCCTTTCAATTTTGATTTTACTCAAAACGGGTCGCTTTTGGCGACCCGTTTTTTCTTGGTTTATCAGTTGGACTTTGCGTCGTCAAGGTAAATAACTACCTTGCGGTTGTTTTCCGAACCGATGGAGTTTGTGGATACACCCGAGATATTCTGAATTTCGGAGTGAATGATTCTTCTCTCGTAGGGGTTCATAGGCTCAAGCATGACGCTCTTTTTGTACTTTAATACCTTACTTGCCATGTGGTGAGCGAGAGTGCGGAGAGTTTCTTCTCTCTTTGCACGGTAGTTTTCAACGTCAAGAGTTACCTTTGTGTATTCTCTCTTCTTGCCTTCTTCCTTCTTGTTTGCCGCAAGGTTTGCAAGGTACTGCAAAGAATCGAGAGTGTCGCCGTGGTGGCCGATGAGGATTCCTGCCTCCTCGCCGACCACGGAAATGACCTTATCGTCGTTATCGCCGTCGGTCATTGTAACGTCAGCGTTGATCTCCATATCGGAGAGAAGTCTCTGAATGAATTCAAGGGCGATGTCGCCGCCTGTTTTTTCCGTTTCGTATACAAAGGATACCTTTGCGGGAGCCGCGCCGATGCCGAACAGACCCTTCTTGGGTTCTTCAAGAACCGTATACTGAAGCACCTCGGCAGAGGGTGCGCCAAGCTCTTTAACTGCGTTTTCTATTGCTTCTTCAACCGTCTTTGCGGTGAGTATAATTTCCTTTTTCATTTTTGTTCCTCTTTATCGTCTTTCTTTTCTTCGACGTTTTCCGACTTCTTGTCATCAACCTTGATCTTACCGGAGAGCAGAGCGTTTTTTGCCTCGCGCTTTGCCTTTTCCTCGGCCTCCTGAGCCTCAAGCTTTGCCTTAAACTCAAGCGCCTTTTCGCGGGTATCTTCAAAGTCCTCGTCGTCGATGTGGTGCAGACTTCTTACAACTCTGCCCGACTTTTGTACCTTTTCATTTTTCTTAGTCTTTGAATTTACTTCCTTTTCGGCCGCCTTGTAGTCCTCTTCCGTAAACTTAGGATAAGGCATAAGCTTTACCATTAGTATCTGACGGATAAAGGAGATGATGTTCTTGAACACCCAATAGATACCGACAGCACCGGGCATGATATACGAAAAATACGTTGTCATGAGAGGCATGGTAATATCCATCACGGTGTTAGAGCAGCCCATGTTTGCGTCCTGCGCGGAGGGAGGCTGGTAGGTAAATTTACGGATAAGCTTTGAATAAAGGAACTGGCTGAGAAATACCAGAACGGGTACGAGGAGAATCCAAGACAGAGACAGTCCGACTGAGCTGGGCTTGTCGCCAAGGTCAAGACCGCCGAACACCGTGAAATCGGGGAGATCGGAGATATTTGCGATCTTTTCCGTGAACCAGTCTTCTTGTGAAAGAACCTCAAAGTTCTCCTTGATTTTACCGATAAGCTCAATGTCGTTGTTCTTGAACAGCTTTGCTTCAAGAGCAGCAGTGCCTGCCTTTTCGTATACACCGTTGATCACATCAACGATTTTTGTGATCTCCTTTGCGCTGAAGCCGATAACGTATTTCAGCGGGCTTACGATAACTCGGTAGAGTGCCAGGACAATAGGCAGCTGGATGAGCAGAGGGAGACAGCCTGCCGCAGGATTGAAGTTTTCCTTCTGGTAGAACTCCTGGATCTCCTGGTTCATCTTCTGCATGGTGGCCTGATCGTTTCTGCCCTTGTACTTATTGCGGATAGCCATTTCCTTGGGGCGGAGCTTAGCCTGCTTTATTGAATTTTTCTGTTGCTTTATGCCGAAAGGGAGAAGAACTATCTCGGTAATAAGGGCAAAAGCAAGCATTGCTACAACGTAGCTGCCGGTCAATCCATCAAAAAATGCGATGACCTGACCGAGTCCGTATAGGATCTTGTCAATCATTGTTACACTTCCTTTTCGTTATTTATCGCCGTTTCCCCTGCGGGTCTTATTTTCGGGCACGGGATCGTATCCGCCGGCGCAAAAAGGATTGCACCGCAGAATGCGCCACACCGTCAGATAAAGTCCCACGAAAAAGCCACGTTTTTGAAATGCCTCCAGGGCATAGGCAGAGCAGGTCGGCGTAAACCGACAGCTGGGGTTCCGTTTTAAGGGCGATATGAATTTTCTGTAAAAGCGAATGAGCCAGATGCAAACGTACTTCATTTGGCAGTCTCTTTATTGGATAGCATACCCAATTTTGTCAGTCCGTATCTCATTTCTTTTTCCACATCCGTACTTTTTGCGCCGTGACAGCCCTCTCTTATGGCGATGACCACGAGAAAGCCCTTTTTGAGAGTTATGCTATCGTCCTTTTGAATATTCTGAAGCGCCGCGCGCACGATTCGCTTTGCGCGGACGCGCTGGGTCGCCTTGCCGTATTTTTTCGATACGGACAGCCCGATCCTGTTCACGTATTCCTTCAAAGGATTTGCGCGCATGAGTTTTTTTGAGGCGAAGTCGCGCAACACGTAAATTGCGATCAGCCTGCCCGAAAAACGCTCGCCTTTGGCATACGCCTTTGAATACAGATGGTTTTCTGTTATGGCAATATTCTTCATATTACTCTTTCCTGTACGTTTTTGCTGTAAAGCCGCTTCCGTTCAGCTTTTTTGACTTTTTTTGTGTTTTTTGAAAATGCTTATAATATCAAAAACCCCGATTTCAGTATGCGGTGCTACGGCACGGCAGTCTTCAATCGGTGGTTTTATGATAGGACTTGGCATAGACTCGGACAGGGTGACCCTGCCCAACAATTCACAGATGTGAATTAGTATGTGAGTCTCTTTCTGCCCTTTGCGCGTCTTCTCTTGAGTACGTTTCTGCCGTCTGCAGTCTTCATTCTCTTTCTGAAGCCGTGCTCCTTCTTTCTCTGTCTCTTCTTAGGCTGGTAAGTTCTGAGCATTCTGCTGCACCTCCTTGATTTTGATTATCGGAAGCGTTGCTTTAGTAAGCCTTTTTAACGCTTTTACACAATGACGGTATATATTATATACTGTTTTTTTTCTCTTGTCAAGTTTTTTTTGAAAATTTACCCTCAAAAACGGCAAAATTTGCAAAAATTATGGCTTTTTTCAGTTCTGCTTGACAAAATACACAAATGAGAGGTATAATTCAGGTAGTAAAAACTTCTCGGGAGATAAAAATGGCAGATTTCAAACCCATAAACGATTCGGATTTCAGACGGCAGGCAAAGAGTGCCCTTGGCACAGGCTACCTGTTTTATGGCGACGAGGATTATTTGAAGATCCACGCCGTCCGCCTCGTGCAGGATATTGTCGCGCCCGATCCGGCATTCGCGTTATTTAATATAGTAAAAATCGCATACGAGGACTACACTCCTGAAAAGTTGATCGACGCTATGCAGCCTCCTCCCATGATGGCGGACAGAAAGCTCATTTTGCTGACGGGCTTTGATTTTACGTCCATGCGCTCATCCGAGACGGACGAGTTGCTGGAGGCCCTTGACGCATTGAGGGAATACGATTTCAATACGGTGATTTTGTCTGTTGCGGCAGGACTTATTGACGAGGGATATTCGGTATCCAAGCCTTCGGCAACTCTGAAAAAGCTCGGGGAAAAGCTCTGTGCCGTAAAATTTGACAAATGCACTCCCGGCAGGCTTGCGGTCTGGGTGAACAAGCATTTTGAGCACAATGGGGTGAGCATCAGCGACTCTGCGACAGACTTTTTCATAAATTACTGCGGAAACAGTATGATGCGTCTTGCAAACGAGATCGAAAAGCTATGTGCTTACGTGCTGTATGAAAAGCGAACGGAGGTGACGCGGGAAGACGTGCGTAACGTCTGCTGTGCGGACACGGACTATGACAACTTTGCTTTCGCTAATGCCATAGCGGAAGGGCGAGCGCAGGATGCACTGGCTATCCTTGATTATCTGAAATTCAAGCGGGTCGATCCGTTGATAATTTTCGGAGAGACCTCAAAGACCTTCTGTGATCTGCTTCTCGTAAAGCAGTTGGCGGAGTCTGGCATGACTGCGGCCGATATGGCAAGAGAAAAATACATGAACGAATATCGGGCAAAGATCTATCTGAGAAGTGCCGCGCGGCTTTCTCTTGAGACCTTGCACCGAAAGATCGCTCTGTGCGAGGAGACGGACAGAAAGAACAAGCTGTCCTCGGGCAGCGGAAGCTACGTGCCGCTGGAAATGCTAATATGTACCTAAAAAAACTCCCGCGACGCGGGAGTTTTCGTTTATATAATGCCTTTGAGCAACGTTCCTTTGAGGAATATCCAAATTCCGATGAGGATAAGTATCGTACCGCCGAAGATCTGTGCTTTTCCCGATATGGCGGTGCCGATCTTCTTGCCGATAATTATTCCCGCATAGCAGATAACGAAGGTCACGGCGGCGATGACCGTAGCGCAAATGAGAGCCTCGGTGAAATTGTGATCCGAGATGGTAAGACCTACGGAAAGAGCGTCTATGGACGTTGCAATACCTTGTATCATAAGGGCAGAGAAGCCCAACCTCACCAGCTTGCATTCCTCACCCTCGCATTTGATGCCCTCATAGAGCATTTTGCCGCCGATATATGCAAGCAGAACGAGTGCTATCCAGGGAATAAACGGTTCAAATGCCTTGAAGTAGTTGACCAGCGTGTGAACGCAGAACCAACCTGCAAGAGGCATCACCGCTTGGAAGAGCGCGAAAAGTCCTGCGACAGTCAGCATTTTCTTTTGCCTCATTTTCGGCTCGCTGAGACCGTCCGTCAACGACACGGAAAAGGCGTCCATTGCCAGTCCCACGCCTGTGCTGATGCTTTGTATAAAGAAGGAAAGACCTAAATTCATTTTTACTCCTTGAAAAATAAAAATCCCGCCTGCGGGAGTTTTGCAAGGTGTATTATATAACGAAAAGCTCGGTTTGTCAAGTTTATTCGACAATAATCCCCTTGGGCACATGGGATAACCCAAGGGGAAGTTTTTTCAGCTTCTCATTCTTTTTGTGAAAAGCATGACTGCCGCTGTCAAAATTGCTGCAGTGTAGATGAGAACGGTCAGAGCGGGTATCAAAAGTCCGTTTGCATTTTGCGCCAGAGCACCGCGCAAAATGTCAACCGTACCCGAAAAAGGAAGAATCTTACAAAGGGTTGCAAAAAATCCGCCCATCATCGACGCGTCAAAGTACAGGCCTCCGGTGAACGCAACAAGCTGAACGGCGATGCTTCCCACGCCTGACGAGGCACGTTCGCCTACGCAGGAGCCGACCAGAATGCCCAATCCGATAAAAAGAAGGGATATGGGCAGGGACAGAGCCGCGCATAAAAGTATTCCCGCGGAGAAGTCAAGTCCTAAAAGGAGAGCCGCCGCAAAGAACAAAATATTCTGCATGAGCGCCATGGGCAAGACTGCCAGAAGATATCCGAGAACATAGTCCGAGCCTCGCATGGGGCTGACCCCGAGACGGGAAAGCAGGGCAGATTCCCGATCCTTTGAAACAAGTGTTGCCGTGAAAAGAGTAAGGAAGGAGAAACCGAAAACAATGATTCCCGGGGTAAAATTTTCCAATTTGTATGCCTCTCCGGGAATATCGAATTGCTGAAAAATGAACAGCAGAAAAAGCGGCAGGATCAGAGCGAAGATTATGCTCAAAGGATCGCGCATGATCTCTTTAAAGTTTCTTTTGGCGAAGTTTAAAGCGCGCATCAAAACTCACCTCCCGTTGCGAGGCTTACAAAGGCATCCTCGAAATTGTCCTTTCCGGACTGTTTGATTATCTCCTGCGGTGTTCCCATAGCGCGGAGCTTTCCCGATGACATCACGGCAACCCTGTCCGACAGCTTTTCCGCTTCCTCCATGTAGTGGGTGGTGAGAATTACCGTGACCTCTCCTCGCATGGCTTCGATGACAGACCAAAGCTCTTTGCGTGCAATGACGTCAAGACCTAATGTCGGCTCGTCCAGAAACAGGAGCTTCGGCTCGTTTATGAGCGCGATAGCGATAGAGAGCTTTCTCTGCCAACCACCCGAGAGGGTCTTGCCCTTTTGCTCCAAGACGGGCGATAGTCCGAATTTTTCAGTAAGCTCTTCTATCTTTTTTGCCGGATTTTTTATTCCGTATGCACCCGCCATAAATTCAAGATTTTCGCGGACGGTAAGGTTTTGAGCAATGGCGGTTTCCTGAGGGGAAATATTGATCAGCTGTCTGATCTTCTGACGGTCCTTTTCCGTGTCAAGCCCGAATATCTCGGCTTTGCCGGCGGTTTTGCCAATAAGCGTTGAGAGCATTTTTACAGTGGTGGTTTTGCCTGCACCGTTTGTTCCGAGCAGCGAGAATATCTCGCCTTTTTCGACTGTCAGGTCAAGACCGTCTACCGCCTTTTTTTCGCCGTATCTTTTGGTAAGACCCTCGGTTTTAATTGCACTCATTTGAAAGCCCTCCCAGAATGCTGTCGGTCATATCCTCAAAGGCATCTGATTTGAGAAGTGCAATTCCTCTTTTCTTGTCTGCCAGAAGTATCACCGAGTCGCCCGATGCGATGCCGAACATATCCCGAATCTCTTTCGGAATAACTATCTGTCCCTTTTCTCCTACTTTGCTTATTCCAACAAATTTGTCCTTCATTTCTTGCCTCCTTGGTGTGATAAGTTATACTTTTCATACTTATTATACCAAAGGCGAAAGCTTTTGTCAACCGTCAAGCGAAAAAAACGTGGTTTTTCGAAAGCAATAGGCTTTTTTGAAACACAAATGTATTTACATTTGCAAAAAAAATGATATAATTGTTGTGGTACTATTCCAAAGGGAATCGGGAGGAAATCATGAAAAAACTTAAAGCAATAGTCATCGGCGCCGGCAGCCGAGGAACCTGCTATTCCGACAAAATGCTCGCTTACCCCGACAAATTTGAGGTAGTTGCGGTTGCCGAGCCTATGAGACACAAGAGACGTCATTTGCAGGAAATGTACAACATTCCGGACGAAATGTGCTTTGATAGCTGGGAACCTTTGCTCTCCCTTGGCAAGATCGCGGACTTTGCTGTTATCGCAACGCCCGACCGTCTCCACTATGCGCCTGCAATGAAGGCTATATCGCTGAAATACGATCTCCTTCTTGAAAAGCCTATTGCGCCCACCGAGCAGGAGTGTGTGGACATAGCTGCTTCTGCCAAAGAAAACGGCGTGAAGGTGGTGGTCTGCCACGTGCTCAGATATGCGCCTATGTTTATTGCCATCAAGGATATTATTGATAAGGGTGAGATCGGTCGCGTGATCTCTGTCAATCACGAGGAATGTGTGGGTAACGTTCATCAAAGCCACAGCTTTGTGCGCGGCAACTGGGGCAACTCTGACAGATCCAGCACTATGCTGCTCCAGAAATCCTGTCACGATCTTGATATTTTGCAGTGGTTGCTTGGTAAGGAATGTAAAAAAATACAGTCCTTTGGCACGCTTACTTATTTCAGAGCCGAAAATGCTCCCGAGGGTGCGCCCGAGCATTGCACCGACGGTTGTCCTCATGAGGAAAGCTGTCCGTATAGTGCATTGAAGCTCTATCTGAACAGCACGGACGACCATTGGTTCCGTCCTGCGGCAGCGCACAGTGTTGAGCGCGATAATTTCGTTCCCACAAACGAAGATGTCCTGAAGGCTCTGCAGACTACCCAATACGGAAAGTGTGTTTTCAAGTGCGACAACAACGTGGTGGATCATCAGACGGTAAATATGCTCTTTGAGGACGATATTACCGTAACCTTTACCATGAACGCCTTCAATAGCGGCGGACGCTTTATTCACGTTATGGGCACCAAGGGCGAGCTGAGAGCGGCTATGAAGGGTGATTCGCCTATCGAGGTGACCGATCTTGCTACGGGCGAGACCCGCGTCGTTGATTCCAACGCCCGCGACGGAATATTGGGCGGTCACGGCGGCGGTGACAGCCGCATTATCCTTGCACTTTACGATTATTTCACCGAGGGCAAGGGAAAAGAGAACATAACCGAAGCGGATATATCCTGCCGAAACCATATGCTCGTTTTTGCGGCGGAAAGGTCGAGACTGACGGGTGAAACGGTGGATATTGCCGAGTTCAAGCGAGAGTTTGGATTATAAATAAAAATGAAGGCGGTCAAACGACCGCCTTCATTTTTATTTTAAAGAGTGCTTTTCGCCCGACCATTGAAGGGACAGTCGGTAATCCTTTGGAGATATGCCCGTGATCCTTTTGAAGATACGGCTGAAATAAAACTGATCGTCAAAGCCTACGGCATAAGAAACCTCGGCGATCGAAACCGAACGGCGCGACAGCAGAGCCTTGGCGTTTGAGATCCGCAAAGTGTTTCTGTATTCAACCGGACTCATTCCCGACCATTTTGCAAAAAGCCGACGGAAATATGTTTCACTGACCCCGCAGCGGTCTGCCACTTCGCTGATCTTCACGTCCCGGTTCCAATTTTCTTCAAGATATTTGATGCCCGCTCGAATGGGATGATAATATGCGGAGGAATTTATCCCCGCGCCGATAAGAGAATCTGAGAGGGAATAAAAAAGCGATTTTACGCGGAATGGCCTTTTTTCGGCTTTTGCAAGTTCTGTGGTAATGTCAAGCATTCGTGAGGCGGCATTTCGGCTTTTTTCTCCGTTGAGAAGCACAGGTCTGTCGGAAAAAACGGGGGTTCTGCCTTCGCTGTCACGAAAAATAAAATTCACGAGACATGAACGGATTCGGGTGGGCACGGCGGGTCTCGTTTGGGTCATGGTATAGTACGATCCCTGAGGGAGGTAGACGATGTCTCCCTTTTTCAGCGTTATCTCATATCCGGTGCCCGAATAAGTCATGGTGATGTCGGAGAGCAGCAGTAAAAAACCGCTGTCGGGACGCGGCGAGGTCTCATAGCGAGTGAATCTCGGTGTTGCATCGTGATTTTGAAACATTGCCGACAGATAGATCAATTCAAGATCCGATTTATAGAAATCCTCTATGGAAAGCAAATTTGTCATGAAAAACTCCTTGGAAACCTGTATTTAAAAATATTTTATCATATTTGTGCCGAAAAGTCCATAGTTTTCTTGTTTGTTTATTGAACTTTTTTCTTTTTTTGCTATAATGGAGTTACAAAAGCTACAGGAGGCGTGCATTTATGGCATTCAAACCTATGAAAACTGCGGTCATTGGCTGCGGAATGATAAGCGATATCTATTTAAAGAATCTGAAAGAGACCTACAAGATCACAGAGCTTGTGGGCTGCAGCGACATTATCCCCGAAAGAAGCGCAAAGCAGGCGGAGAAATACGGGATCCGCCAAATGACCAACGAGGAGATCTTTGCCGACCCCGAAATTGAGATGGTTGTGAATATTACATATCCCACCGCTCATTTTGAGGTGTCCCGTCGGGCACTTGAGGCAGGGAAGCACGTTTACTGCGAAAAGATGACCACTCTCACGGTTGAAGAATCCACCGCACTTCTGGAGTTGGCTCAGTCCAAGGGACTGTTTGTAGGCGGCGCGGCAGACACATTCCTTTGCGGCGCGACCCAGACTGCGCGCATGATAATTGACAGCGGAATTGTTGGAACTCCGGTTATGGCGAACGCACTTCTTGCGCGTTCTTACCACCACGAGAGATTTAATACAGCACCCTATAAGCGTTTTGCCTTCTGTCCCGGCGGAGGTATCATTTTCGACATGGGAAGCTATTATCTGTCCGAGCTTGTGTTCCTGCTTGGGCCTATCAAGCGCGTTGCCGGATTCTCTCAGATACGCAATCCTCACAGAACCTTTGTAAATCCCGATTCGCCTCTTTACGGTCAGCCTATGGAGGTGGAGAGCTACAACAATACCACGGGTGTTCTCGAATTTGAGAGCGGCGCACTGGGCAACATTACAATGACGAGTGAGTCGGCAAAGGGAACCGACACATTCCAGATTTTCTGTACCGACGGAACTATTGATCTGGGCGACCCAAATACCTACCGCACTTCGATCAAGATCATCGACAAGGTGGGCAAGGTCAGCGAGATAGTTACAAATTTTGGCTACAAGGGAGATAACTTCCGCGGACTTGGAGTGGCTGATGCTGTCTACGCTATCCGAAACAACCGTCCCGCACGTTGCTCGGGAGAGCTTAACCGCCACGTTCTTGAGGCGGCACTGGGTATCTGCCAAAGCAGTGAGGACGGTAAGTATTACGAAATGACCACCCGATGTGAACGCCCCGAGCCATTCAAGCCGGGTTACACCGAAAGACAGGAAATGCAGCTTGAAATTTAATGATAGGAGAAAATAAAATGACACAGTTTGGTATTCAGATGTATACACTTCGCAATTTTATGAAGACACCCGAGGATTTTGACAACACACTTCGCCGCGTTGCCGAGATGGGTTATACGAACGTTCAGATAACCCGTCCCGCATTTACAAGCGCGCCTGAGATGGCAAAGCAGCTTGAAGGCTACGGACTGAAGGCCGATTCCGCATATTGCCACGTTTACGAGATCCCCTACAAGCTCGACGCGGTCGTTGAGGAAGCAAAGCTTCTTGGCACCGACGTTGTCCGCACAAATTCAATGCATAATCCCCAGATGAGAGCGGATTTTGAGATATTCGCGGACTGGATGAACAAGTGCGGAAAGCTCCTTCATGACAGGGGACTGAAGTTCATGTACCACTTCCACTCATTTGAGTTCATGAAGCTGGGCGATGACAGAGGTATTGATATTCTGCTGAACAATACAGACCCCGAGCTTGTATATTTTCAGCCCGACGTTTTCTGGCTGACAGCTGCGGGTCACGAGCCCAGCCGCGCTCTTGAAATGTTCCGCGGCCGCGCTATCTATATGCACTGCAAGGACTACGTTATCGTTCGAAAGAAAGGCGAGGTGCTTGAGGAAACGAGCCGCGCAAGTGCTCCCGTAGGCACGGGCAACCTTCATTGGAAGGAGATCATCGAGGCGGCAAAGAACGTGGGAATATACAATTTCGTGGTTGAGGACGACATGGGTATTCTCGATCCCTTTGATTCCGCAAAACAGAGTATTGATAACATGAAGAAGCTGGGCTTCTGATATTATTTTAAAACAGTAAACCCCTTGACATATCGGTGTCAAGGGGTGATTTTTTATTACGGGATCTCTTCGGCGTCGGGAAGCTCAAGGCAGGGAAGAACACGGGCGATGGTTTCGCCTTCCTCATTTTTATCTTCAAGAGCTTCTTCTTTCGTTTCTTTTGAATCCTCTTGTGATGTGACAGTGTCGTCAAGTGTGTCAAGATCCACCTCGGGCAGGGGCTTTGCACGCTTGGGAATACGTTTTTGGGGGTCATATGTGAATTTTCTGCAATGGTGAGTTCCCGTGACCACGCCGCGCTTTTCGCACAAAACGTGTTCACCGCCTGCCAGCGGTGTGGCGTGCTCGCAGTACGCGCAAACTCTGTCAAGCTCGTATTTTTCTTTTCTTCCCATAAAATGCTCCGCTCTGCCGTATTCGGCTGAAATCTTTTGCTTTTAATCATTATACAACATTTTTTTGCAAAAATCAACAGAAAAAATAAATCGGAATAAAAAAAGCGGACAGAGCATATTATTCAGTGAATAAAAAGCCGCTGTGCGGCGGATTGGAGCGAAGAAGATGAACAAAAATCCACTTGAATTTATGCTCACCCCCGAAAACGGCGAGGGCGTGGACGCAGAATACAGGAGTTGCTTTATGTCCCGCGACGTTATTACCGAGCTGTCCTCTGACTTCACCTTGCCCGATTATTATCCCGAGATCAGAAAGCTTTTGAGAATAGATACGAGCCTTTCGCCCTCAAACCGATATATCGGCGGCGGATCTGCGGAGTTTTCGGGGAAGGTGGATTATGAAATGATCTACGTGACATCCGATGGCACCGTGGCAAGCGCGCCCTTGGGGTGTGATTACGCCTTTGATGTTCCTGTGGTTCGTCCGGAGAACGCCCCCGACCCGTTTACCCCAGAGGTGATCGCGGACAGTCGGACAGAGAACGTTGTGGGAAGGGTCGTTTCGCAGAGAAAGGTGAGCGTAAAGTGCCGTTTGAGATCAAGGGTACGGGGCTACTGCCTGTCTGAATACGCGCCTCAGATCGACTGTGACGTGAAATGCGAGAAATTGCATGACGAGATCCTTTGCTCGGACAGCCGAAGATACATGAGCGAGGAGCAGACCCTTTCTGAGCAGATTCCCGTGGAAACAGAGCTTTTGACCCCCGTTTGCAGTCGATCGGAAGCGTATATAAAGGATATATCGGCATCGGGAGGTCTTGTGAACGTTACGGGCGAAGCAAGGCTGAGATTTCTATGCACCGAGGAAGGACAGCCAAAGGAAATATGCGAGATCTTGCCGTTTTCCTGTGATATCGAGACTGATATTCATGGGGACAGCGCCGCGCAGGAGCTGTGGACTGCTTTTCCTTATGTGACCGATACGGACGTTACCTTGGAGGACGGAAATATCAGCGCGAAGATAACGCTTTCCCTCTGTGCCGATCTGCATCGCAACTCTCCATTGACGGTGTTGAAAGACATATACAGCACCGAGGGGACGGAAAAAATCGAAACTGCAGAACACAAGTACAATACCGTCATAGCCGCAGGAGGTGATACGGTAAGGTTCAGTCAGCCGCTTCGCCCGGGAAATCTGCAGTTGACCGAGGAGAGCCGGATTTTTGACACATACGGTGCTGCCGAAATTGACGAGTGTACATATGAGAACGGGAAGATATGCCTGACGGGTCATTGCCGTGCGGGCGCGGTGATTTTATCAGCGGGTGAATATTTTGTGACAGAGGAGAACGTTCCAATAACCCTGTCTGTAAGCGCAAAGAAGCCCGAAGGAAATCTGAGTTTGATCTGTCGGGAAAATGTGTACGGCACGGAATGTAAAATGGAAAACGGTACGGCAACTTTAGCCGGGAACATTTATCTTTCTTACTGCGTACTCGACGAAAGAAGCGCGACGGTGGTGAAAAGTGCGGATTTTGAGCGGTCGCAGGAACATGAAAGCGGCATTACCGTTTGCTATCCCGCCGCAGGGCAGACCATGTGGGGAGTGGCAAAAAAGTACCGTGTGCCTCTTGAAGCAGTTGCCGCGGCAAACGATCTTCCAATGTCAGCCATGTCTGATCCTCTTCCCGAGAACGTAAAGTACGTTATCATCTGCAAATAAAATAAGGACGGCCTTGTGCCGTCCTTATTTTATTTGAAAAGCTTGTTTTTTACGGGCATCAAGGCAAACAGCAATGCCGTGCCGATAAGCGTGCATGAGACGATCTCGCTCAAGGCTATTCCCGAAGCTATCACCACCCAGCCCTCGCTGTATCCGTAGCAATAAGAAAGGATAGGAGGAATGATAATGGTGTTCGACAGAACGGGAGGAATGGATGCAAACCATTTTCCTGTTTTAAAATTTCGCAGAAGATATGTTCCCGCGGCGCCAAGCAGCGTTGCCAGACTTCCGAAGATTATATCGGGAATCGCACCGCCCAAAATGAGGTTTGAAATGAGACAGCCCACGAAAAGTCCGGGGACGGCGGCGGATGTAAAATAGGGGAGCACGCACAGAGCCTCCGACAATCGAACGGGGGTTGAAAGCAACCCTATGACGCTTGAAATAAGCGTCAGGATTACGTAGAGTGTGCCGATCATGGCACCTTGACACAGAAACAGTACCTTGTTGTTTTTCATTTGATTTTCTCCTTTAGTTTTGTTTTGGGTGAGGAAGGTCTCGAACTCACCGTCGGGAAAATTAAGGCTTCCCGTTACCTTTTTTCAGAGTTTTGATAAGCGGAACTATGGCGGTCGCCGTCATACAGCCCGTCAGTACAAAGCAGAAGGCAGGCAGCGCAATGCTGTTTGTGATGACACGTGACCAACCGAAGAAGGGAAATATCTCAAACATGATCGCAAAGGCAAGCCCGGTGCTCAGCTTGAGCGAGGGGAAGATGGACATGATGAGCATGAGCAGATACAAAAGTGCCGTTATACCCAAATATATCGCAGAAAACCATTGAAGTGTTTTCCGATTTTTGGCGTTTGCCCACAGAATCAATCCTACCCACGCAATAGAATAGAGGACCGAAAAAACGAAATTTCCGTTTCTGACAGCTTCTTCTCCGATAGAAAGTATAAGAGAGAAAAAGGACGCGATGATAACCAACGCTAACAGAACGGATACTGCCAAAACGCGCAAGAAATAGTTCTTTTTCATCATTTTATTTTCTCGTCGTACATGAATCGAATGGCTTTTTCCATCCAATCCTTTGCTTCGTATCCCTCGCCGTATGTGCAATCTGTGCCCATGTGGTCCGCAAGACCGATGCCGTGAGGACCGTGGGGATACATATAAAATTCGCAGGGGATCTTGTGCTTTATATACTCTGCCGCAAAATAGAGGGGATTGAGAGGATTCACCGCTTTATCCTCGGCGGTGATCCACAGGAAAGCGGGCGAAGATTCGTTGTCCACGTGCTTTTCGAGACAGGTCTGATCAAGCTCGGCTTGCGTCAGCTCCTCATACGTTTTGCAGAACAGATTTCCGAAGCTGCCCTTGTGTCCGGTTTCGGGGTCGTTTGAAATTACGGGATAGCAGGGAAGGATCTTGTCGGGACGGTACGCGCGGCGGTCGCCTTCAAGATATCCGTCAAGACAGCTTTCGTTCCAAAGTACACCCGTGGATGCGCAAAGATGTCCTCCGGCAGAAAAACCGAGTGTAGCAATATTGTTCGGGTCGATTCCGAATTCTTCTGCGTGGTCACGAACGTATTTAACGGCGGTCAGCGCCTCGCAAAGAGCCTGGGGAAAAACCGCGCCGTCGGGCTTGACGGAATATTTTAGAACGAAAGCGCAGACGCCCTGTGCCGCCAATCTGAGCGCGATAGGCTCGCCCTCGTGGTTTGCAAGTCCTACGTAGCCGCCGCCGGGAAGAACTATGACCGCGGGACGGCGGTCCTTATAGGCCGAGATCTCTCGTGGATTTACGGGAATGTAACCGTAAAAGGGAACGGAAAAGCCGTTCAGCTCGATTTTTTCTTCAAAATATCTCATTTTGCTGCTCCTTTTTCTTTAATGACAGATAAGCCCATAGGACTACAACCAATTATATAACTCTTTGCCCTCAAAGTCAATAAATAAAATGCAAAAAAATGCCAAAAACTATTGCAATAGAAAAATAAATAAGATATAATATCTTTAAATGGGCGGTAGCCTGAATTTTGTTTGATTTTTGAGGAGACTATTATGGCGGACAAGATAAGAGTCACGTTCTGGCACGAATGCAGACACGAAAAAACGAATCCCAAGGTCACAGAGATCTATCCCGGCGGTATTCACGCGTTTATCTGTAATTTTTTGAATGAAGAAGTCGATATAGAGGCGAAGTTTGTCGCTCTTGACGATCCCGATCAGGGGCTTCCCGATCAGGTTCTCAACAACACGGACGTTCTTATCTGGTGGGGACATTTGGCTCACGGAGAGGTTCAGGATGAGTTGGTCGAGAGGGTATTCAGAAGGGTTGTGAACGGCGGTATGGGTTTTTTGGCACTTCATTCCGCGCACCATTCCAAGCCTTTCAAGCGTATTCTCGGCTCTACGGGTAACCTTACCTGGGGCAGAAATCAGCGCGAGATAATCTGGAACATGAATCCCGCTCACCCCATTCTTGCAGGTATTCCCGATCACTTCCTTATTGAAAACGAGGAGCTTTACGCGGAGCCTTTCTATATCCCTCAGCCCGACGAGCTTCTGCTGTGCGGTTGGTATGAGGACGGTCACGTGTTTAGAAGCGGTGCTTGCTATCACAAGGGCGCGGGCAAGCTGGTATATCTCCAGCCCGGTCATGAGACCTGCCGTTCTTTCCATAACCCTTATGTTCAGCGTCTTATAAAGAATGCAGTTCACTATCTTAAGCCCAATGAGTTTGGCTATACGGTAGACGAGGGCTGCATCCACGTCACAGAGCCTATCGTAAACGAGTTTAACAAATAATTAAAGAAGAGGTAGAAACAAAATGGCAAAAAGTGTAAAGGACATTCTTGCTCTTATCAAGGAGCACGATATAAAAATGATCGACTTCAAGATGGTCGACATTAACGGTCAGTACCGTCACGTAACCATTCCTGCACAGAACTTCTCCGAGGACACCATGAAGAGCGGTATCGGATTTGACGCTTCAAACTACGGCTATGCTGTTGTTGAAAAGAGCGACATGGTGTTTATTCCCGACCCCGACACGGCTGTGATCGATCCCTTCTGCGAGATCCCCACGCTGTCCATGACGGGTAACGCAATGATAATCGATAACCCCGAAAACAGACCTCTGGCGCAGTACCCCAGAAACATTATCCGTGCCGCTGTTGACTATATGAAAGCAAGCGGAATTGCAGATGAAATGTTCATTCTCCCCGAGTTTGAGTTCTATCTTTTTGACGAGGTTAACTGGGGTGTTGAGGGCAACTATATCGGCGCGTCCGTTGACGCAAAGCAGTCCTACTGGAACAGTGCCGTTGAGGGCAAGGGAGTTATTGTTCCCAAGCAGAAGAACTACCACATCGCAAAGCCTTTCGATGTTTCCTACGAGTGCCGTAGTGAAATGTGCATGAGAATGGCTGAGATGGGCATCAAGATCAACTATCATCACCCCGAAGTCGCAGCCTCCGGTCAGTTTGAGATCGAGCCTCAGCTGGGCGAGGTGGTTGATATGGCTGACGCAACCATGATGATAAAGTATATCATTCACAATACGGCGCTCAAGTACGGCAAGACGGCGACCTTTATGCCCAAGCCTATCTACGGCGAGGCAGGCTCGGGTATGCACGTTCATATGCTTCTCAAGAAGGACGGTCAGCCCGTGTTCTCGGACGATAACGGATATTCCCATCTGAGCAAGACGGCACACTACTTTATGGGTGGTCTGCTCAAGCACATCGCGTCGCTGTGCGCTCTCACAAATCCCAGTACAAACTCTTTCAAGCGTTTGGTGCCCGGATTTGAGGCTCCCGTAACTGTCGGATATGCGACTTCCAACAGAAGCGCGGTTATCCGTATTCCCGCATACGCAAAGAGCCCCGACAAGCGCCGCTTTGAGCTCCGAAATCCCGATGCTACCTGTAATCCCTATTTCTGCTATGCGGCGATCCTCATGGCAGGTCTTGACGGCGTGAAGAATAAGATAGATCCTCACGAAAACGGTTGGGGACCCTACGATATGAACCTTTATAACCTCCCCGAGGAGGAGAAGGCAAAGCTCAAGGGACTGCCCACGTCTCTGGACGAGGCTCTCAATGCTCTTGAAGCAGACCACGCTTACCTGACCGAGGCGGGTGTATTCCCAGAGGAGCTTATTGCGAACTTTATCAAGTCCAAGCGTGCAGAGTGCCGCCAGCTGGCAGCAATCCCTCACCCCGCTGAGTTCGATAAGTACTACAATCTTTGATAAAGCAAAACGGCAGTCCCATAGGACTGCCGTTTCTTAAAAAACACATTTTTTGTCGGTAAAAGCACATTGATTTGACGATCTTGCTGTGTTACAATATACAGAGTATAAAAAGGGGGAATGAAAAATGTCTGAAATATTTGAGATCGCCATGGTATGTCTCTTCGGTGCGTCCTGGCCTATAAACGTTGCAAAATCCTATAAGGTAAGAACGGCAAAGGGCAAGAGCGTTATGTTTTTGCTGTTCATTTGGGTTGGTTATATTTGCGGAATTACCGCAAAATTGACGGCAGACAGCTTCAAATGGTACGTTCTCATGTTCTACGTTATCAACCTTATCATGGTCTCTGTTGATATTTTGCTTTACATACGCAACAAGAGACTTGATGCGGCTCTCGAGAGGGGAGAAGAAAAATGAAGATTTTAGCTATCGGTAACAGTTTTTCGGAGGATGCGACGAAATATTTGCATCAGATCGCAAAAGGGTCTGAATTTGACCTTACTGCGGTAAATTTGTTTATCGGCGGCTGTTCTCTTGAGAGACACATGGAGACTATAAACGAGGGTCAGCGAGTTCACCACCGCCAGGTCAACGGCATATTCCCGGGAGAGTTTTGCTCAATAAAAGAAGGACTTTTGTCGGGCGAGTGGGACGTGGTAACGATCCAGCAGGTGAGCCATAAGTCGGGACTTGAGGAGACCTACGAGCCATACGGCAGTCAGCTTCTTGAGTATGTCACAAAGTACGCGCCCAACGCCAAGGTCTATTTCCATAGAACCTGGGCGTATGAGATCGACAGTATGCACGGTCAGTTTCCCAATTACGATTGCGACCAGCAGAAGATGTACGACATGATAATCTCGGCGACAGATAAGTTCTGCGCGAATCATAATCTTCCGATCATCAAGGCGGGAGACGTTATTCAGGCTTTGCGTAAGACCCCGGAATTTGACTACGCAAAGGGTGGCGAGAGTCTTTGCCGTGACGGATTCCATATGAATCTTATTTACGGCAGATATGCAGTTGCGGCCACATGGTTTGAGACCCTGACGGGCAAGAGCATTTTTGATTCGACTTTCGTTCCCGAGGGAGCGGACGAAGAAAAGATTGAGGTTATCAAAAAGATCGTTCACAGCATGGTTTAATAAAAAAGACAGACACCGTCGGTGTCTGTCTTTTTTTACCAATCCTTTTCACTTTCTATGTGCGGCCTGTCGGCTTCGGGTAGATATTTTGCCAACATTCCCCGCACCTTGTTATCGACTACTGCCGTGACCTTTACGACCTCGGGGCCGTATTCCACGTCCTCGACCACTGCGTTTTTGTAGAGCGTATTCAACGCTCCCTGCTCGGCGTTGGGAATAGTGAAAACAAGTCTGCGCTTGCCTTCGTTTACGATTTCTTCGATTCGGTTGACAAGAGCGTCAACACCCTCTCCCGTCACAGACGAGATGGCGAAAATGTTCTGCAATTCAAAATCGGGAAGGATAGGGAGCTTGTCCTTTGCGCGATCACGCTTGTTCAGCGCCAAAAGCATAGGCTTATCTCCTGCCTTCAGCTCGTTTATTATCTGATAGGTTACCTGTAATTGCTGAGGATACTCATCGTCCGAAAAGTCAAGCAGGATAAGGAGAATGTCGGCGTAAACCGCCGTGTCAAGAGTGGATTTGAATGCCTTTACCAGATGGTGCGGCAGCTTGCGGATAAATCCGACGGTGTCTGTGAGAAGAACGGGTGTGCCCGAGGGCAGCATAAACTTTCTCGTGGTGGGATCAAGGGTCGCAAAAAGCTTGTCCTGTGCCAGGATGCCCGCATCGGTCAGATAGTTGAGCAGAGTGGATTTTCCCGCGTTTGTGTAGCCCACGATGGCAATTTCGGGAATACCGCTTCGATCACGGGCGGCGCGCATAGTCTGACGGGTGCGGTCAAGCTCGGCAAGCTCCTCTTCAAGGGCAACGATTCGCCGCTTCAAGTGACGTCTGTCGCTTTCAAGCTTGGTCTCACCGGGACCTCTCGTGCCAATTCCGCCGCCCAGTCGTGACATGGATTTACCCTTGCCCATAAGGCGTGGCGCTGTGTATTTAAGCTGTGCCAGCTCAACCTGAAGCTTTCCTTCGCCGGTTACGGCGTGGAGAGCGAAGATATCGAGAATGAGCATACTGCGGTCGATGACGCTGACGTCACCACCGATCCCGTCCTCAAGATTTCTGATCTGGGAGGGGGACAGCTCGCCGTCGTATACCACCAAATTTATATCGTTGTTCTTGCAGGCTTCGGCTATCTCCTCAACCTTGCCTTTTCCCACGGCTGTGGCAACGTCGGGATTTGGACGTGCCTGGGTAACCCGAATTACCGTTTCACCGCCTGCGGTGTCAACCAGTCTTTCAAGCTCGTCCAGGCTTTTATCTACTTCCTCGGGAGTGGTGCTTGGCAAAATCAATGCCACCAGCATTACCCGATTTTGCACCTCGGGATTATTTTCTATCAATTCCATTAGGTAAAACCTCCTTTTTTGCGGAGAGTAAAAAAACAATAAGGGCAGGCATGTACCACAAAAGCACACGACTGCCCGTTGTTGCGAATTTGATTACTTTGCGCTTGCCTGAAGTCTCTTCTTGAACTTATCAACCTTACCGCCGGCATCAACAAACTTCTGCTTACCGGTAAAGAAGGGATGGCACTTAGAGCAAACTTCAACCTTAATCTCTCCGCCCTTTGTGGACTTAGTTGTAACCTTTTCGCCGCATGCGCAGGAAATTACAACCTCTTCGTAATTAGGATGGATTCCTTCCTTCATTATTTACACCTCGCTTTACTGATATCCATTAACGAAGGACATTATAACATGATTTTTTATAAATTGCAAGAGTTTTTTCAAAAAAAATAAAAAAACTTCTCAAAAGCCCCATTTTTGTAAGATTTATGCAAAAATGCGGAAAATTGGCGACAAATTTCTGCTTGACAGAAAAAAAGATCCATGTTACAATATGTTCGTACTTAAATGAGGCTACGGCTTCAAATATTTTTGGAGGATTTCAATTTTATGTTAAAAACTATATGTGGCAAACAGTATGACACAGATAGCGCAACTCTTATCAAGAAGAAGACCTTTGGTGCTTACGGTGATCCCGCAGGCTACGAGGAGTCTCTTTATCAGACCGAGGCAGGTCTTTATTTCCTTTACGTAAACGGCGGTGCAGAATCCGCCTATACCAAGGAGGATATTAAGAGAATGTCCAAGGCAAACGCTGAAAAGTGGCTTGCTGAGTAAGGTCGAAAGAAAGAGGGCTGCGTTAAGCAGCCCTCTTTCTTTTGAGTTTATTTTTTCTTTTTCTTAAATATTGCAAGAAGAGCAACACCTGCCGCAACGATGGCGGCCGCTGCCGCGCCAATGATTATTGGCAGAGAGGATTTATTTTCCTTGTCTGTGTCGGAGGTGTCGTTGGTTTTGTCGTCATCTGTCTGAGCGGGCTTGCTGTCGTCGGGAGTGATTTCGGGTGTGGTATCCTCTGCTGTATCTGCGGTGGTGTCGTCGGGTTCCTCGCCCTTTACGACCTCAAACTTTATGTTCATGGCCTGTGCGTATTCGGCAGCGTAAGAGGAAGGCTCAACCAGGAGCGTAAGACCTGTGGGATCTGTATTGAATGCCGATTCGGCAATGTTGATTACAGACTTTGGAATCTGTATTTCGACGCCCGAAACACCCGTAAGGTCAAGCGCGTAAGCACCGACCGAGATAAAATCGCCGTCAAGAACGATCTTCTTTATCTGACGTCTCTTGCCAAGCCAGGGAGCTTCGTCGTCGGGGAATGCCAAAACGCCGCTACCCTTGACTGTAAGCGTGCCGTCGGTCAGATCCCAGTCGGAGATGACTGTTTCAAGGGAACAGTCAAAAGATACGCTGTAGTCTGCCTTTTTGTAGGTTGCGTTGTCCTTTATGTCACTTCCTCCGTCGTGGGTCTTGCCCTGACGCCAGGTGATCGAGAAATGACCTGCTTCAACGTCCTTGCCGCGCGTCAGATTGTTGTAGAGTGCCATATTGCCGGTAGGGGGACAAGTTGTGTCGCCCATGCCCGCGGAAAGAGTTGTAGGGCACTTGATGAGCGTTGCGAGATTTGCCGTGTCGCAGTATCTGATACCGTCGCCCGCTGTGGGACGGAGGGTTGAGTGGATCTTATCCTCGTCTGTGTTTCCGTGTGTGTCGCACATCCAGGAGGAGCTTGCCGCGCAGCTTGTTACTTGAGGGCACAGCGCTGCCAGACCGAGAGCCATAAATCCGCCTTGGCTTCCGCCGCTGACAGAGATCTTATTGCCCTTTTTGTAAAGCCCCTTCCAGGAATCAAAGCAGCTCTGGATTTCTGCTTCGGTCATGGTTTCGGATTCAAATCCTTTTGCCAGAGCGCCGCCCTCTTCACCGAAGGCCTTTTCAAGGAAGCGGAGTGCTTGTACCTCGCGCAAAAGCACGTTACGCTGATAGCAGGTCTCGATATTATCGTTGTCCGTTGTGGTCATGCCGTAGCCGTTGACCCAACCCGAATAGTTTGTTTTGAAATCGGCGTTGGTCATTTCGGGCAGGAGATAGAGGGAATGTGCCAGAATGTTGATGCCGATATTGTCGCCGGGGTTGGTCTGAGGGTTAACAGTCTGAACGCCGTATCCGATAAAGCCGAAATTGAAGCCCAGAGAGCCGGGAGCCTTGTTCTTTGGAACGGTTATGTATGCCGATGCAAAGGTGGCACCGTCGTCGGGACCCTTTCCGGTATTGCCCGCGGGGCGCTTGATGTTGGCAGGGTTTCCGATACAGTCGATATAAACTGCGTAAACGTCAACGCCGGGGTAGTTTTCTGCCTGGGTCCTTATCTTACCGTCGGAGGCGTAGAAGGATTCGACCTTTTCGATCTTGATCAGGTCGGGAGCGCACTCGTCAAGAAGCTCAAGCTGCTCTTTCCAGACCTGTTCAAAGTCGTCGGGTATCGGCTCGGTTGTGGTAATATTCTGAGCGTCAACCAGAACACCGCCCTGGAAAAGAGGCTTGTTCGACAGATAGCGGTAATCGGTGAGTGCCTTTCCGTTTTCGTCGCACACGTCGGCCTCAAGACGAACGTAGCCTGTCTGATTCATTGTGGTAAATGTCACGGTAGCGTTGCCGTTTTCGTCGGACATAACGTAACCGCTCTTTTCATAATCCTTGCCCGCGTCACCCTTTACCGTGTACGCAAAGCCGGGCGCGGCTATCTTCTTTCCGTTCTCGTCCCAGAGAGCAAGAGTGAAGGTCACGGTCTCACCCTGTGTATACAAGACCATGTTCTTGTCCGACTGACCTGTGATATAAACGCCGCTGTCGTATTTTCCTGTGGTCATCGGAATCGAGCGTAGGTCGAGAAGATTTGCGCCGTAAGAGGGAACGACAGCCGCCGTCATCAGCATGGCAGAGAGCAGAACAGAGCTGATAATTCTTTTGTTGATCTTTTTCATATGAGTCCTTTCCACCGAAATAAGATCGGATTTGGAGAAATAATAAGTTGATAAACTTATTCTTCCGATATTTTACGCCTTTTTCCTCTCAAAAGCAATATGTTATTTATTTTTTGTTTAATATATACAAACGGTTTTGTATAAAATACCCATGAAAGCGAGGTACGCAACTATGATGACTGAAAAGTACGCGGAAATGCTGGAGTTGCTCCAAAACAAGCGGTATTCCGAGCTTATGCGGCAAATGGATACCTTGAATCCTATCCATTGCGCAGAATTTTTTGAGGAGCTTGAGCGACCGCAGCAGATAATGGTCTTCCGGATGCTCAAAAAGGATATGTCTGCGGAAATTTTCGCGGAGCTGTCACAGGAGACCATGGAAAATATCATTCGATCGGTCAGTGACAACGAGCTTTCCGCTATTATAGAGGAGCTTTTTGTGGACGACGCCGTGGATATGCTTGAGGAGCTTCCCGCAGGTATGGTAAAGCGTATTCTCAAAACGGTTAAGCCCGAGACCAGAGCTACCATCAACCGTTTCCTCAGCTATCCCGAGGGATCTGCCGGAAGCATTATGACAGCCGAATTTATCGACTTCCGCCGAAATATGACGGTTTCCCAGGCAATAGCCCACATCAAAAAGACAGGTGATGATAAAGAGACCGTATACGTCGGATATATTACCGATGAAAAGCGGATTCTTCAGGGCAGTATCCGAATTGAGAAACTGCTTTTCTCGGAAGGAGACACGTTGCTTTCCGACATTATGAATACGGACTTTGTCTGCGCGGGCACTCACGACGATGAGGAAAGTGTGGCAGACACCATCTCAAAATATGACCTTCCCGCACTACCTGTTGTTGACGCGGAGGGCAGACTGGTGGGTATCGTTACCGTCGACGATGCTATCGACGTTATCGAGGAAAAGAACACCGAGGATATGGAAATGATGGCGGCTATGACCCCTACGGATAAGCCGTATCTGAAAACGGGCGTTCTTTCTACGTTTGTCAAGAGGATCCCCTGGCTTCTTCTGCTCATGGTGACCTCAACCTTTACAGGACGCATAATTTCCGGCTTTGAAAGCGCGCTTTCTGCGTTTCCCGTGCTTATTGCTTTTATACCTATGCTCATGGGTACGGGAGGAAACTCGGGAGGACAGTCCTCTGTGGCGGTCATTCGCGGACTTGCTCTTGATGAGATACGGCCCGCGGACGTCTTTTGTGTTGTGATAAAGGAATCGGGCGTGGCAATTCTTTGCGGTGCGGCACTGGCAGTCTGCAACCTGCTGAAAATAATGCTTATTGACAATCTTATCTTTCACATGAACGTCGGCACCGTGGCGGCTGTGGTTATCTCGCTGACGCTTTTTACAACCGTGCTTGTGTCAAAGCTCGTGGGCGGCGCACTTCCCATTTTGGCAAAGGTGACGGGGCTTGATCCCGCCGTTATGGCAAGTCCTTTTATTACAACTATTGTTGATGCCGTATCCCTGCTTCTTTATTTTGGATTTGCACAGGCAATTCTCATAAAATAATTGTTGACATAAAAAAACAAAAGTGATATAATTTTATTCAAATCCAATACAGAGGTAAAAAAATGGAAAAAGCTAAAAGAATTTTGACGATACAAGACGTGTCATGTGTTGGTCAGTGCTCTCTGACCGTTGCCCTTCCCATCGTCTCCGCTTGCGGAATCGAGACGTCGGTGTTGCCGTCCTCGGTGCTTTCCACCCACACGGGCGGATTTGTAGGCTATACCTTCCGCGACCTGACCGACGATATGCCCTCAATTGAGAAGCACTGGATAAGCGAGGGCTTGAAATTCGATGCCTTCTATACGGGCTACGTCAGCGAAAGCCAAATAGACTACATTTTAAGTATAATGGACAGCTGTGCCTCCGACGGTGCTCTTCGCATCGTTGACCCTGCCATGGCAGATAACGGCAAGCTCTACGTGGGCTTCGGACAGGATTTCCCGAAGAAAATGGCGAAGCTCTGCCGTGGTGCGGATTACATACTACCCAATCTCACCGAGGCTGCACTGCTTCTTGACCAGGAGCCTGTACTGTCGGGCTACGGAAAGGAATATATTGAGCTGCTTCTCCGTCAGCTTACAACGCTTGGGGCGAAGAATATTATTCTTACCGGCGTTTCCTTTGACGATAATAATCTGGGCGTTGCTACATATGACGGCAAGGAAGTAAAGTATTATTTCAATGCGAAGATTCCCAGAATGTCCCACGGAACGGGCGACGTTTTCGCTTCCGCATTTACAGGCGCGCTCATGCGCGGCGCTGATGCGGATAAGGCTGCGGCGATTGCGGCGGACTTTGTCTGCGAAAGCATAAAGGCTACCCCCGAAGATCATACCTACGGCGTTTGTTTTGAGCGAGCAATACCCACTCTTGTTGACGCTATCGGAAGAATTTGATATTTTCTCGAAAAAGCGTAACAAGTGTTACGCTTTTTCCGTCTTTATAAGTAGATGAAGATACTGAAAGGAGGATTTCAATATGAAGAAGCTACTTGTGATTTTGGTTGTTTTGGTGCTGTTGCTCACCTCCTGCACCGTAACTCGTCCGGCAGATGGGGATAAGCTGCCAATTAAAGATGGGAATACCACTGATATAATCGCAGACAAGGATGACGAATCGTCAGCCGAGGTGAAAAAGCTCTCTTTTACCTCTTACAGCTGTTGGGCGAACTGGACCGATGACGAGAGGATCATGCAGGGGATAGTCAATCCCGACACGGTCAGCCACGATTATCCAAGAACTCATTTGCCTTTGTACCGAATTGACAGCGTGGAGTCTCTTGAGAAATTTAAGACTGACTATGCCGATGTCTTTTCTTTGGATTATAATTATGACGGTATCCTCTGTTTTAATGAGCAAACCGCCAATAACGATGAGGCATTCTTTGAGGAGAACATAATCTTTGTTGTCTATATGGAGGCGGCAAGCGGTTCGTTCAGATACGAAGTTTACGGTGCTCAGGTCGTGGGAAAAACTCTTATGATTGAGCTCGTGCAGATCAATCCCCCCGAGACACATACCGACGATATGTCGGGTTGGCTTATAGCTCTTGAAATAGACAGGGAAGATATTGAGGGCTGCACCTCGTTTGATGCTGTTTATAATGGAATGATGCGAGACGCTTGGTTTGAAAACTATGAATTTATAGAGCCACCGTCCTTGACCGTCGCAAGTCCATACGGAGAGATCGAAGCAATACAAAGCGGCGCACATTGGTGGGGCGGAGAAATGGGAATGATAACCGACAGCGATTATCCCTATGCGGATGAATTTCTTGATAATATGAATTATCTGCCCAATGCGGAATTTTTCGGAGAGGACGCGGTCATAGGAAAGCTTACCTTTGATTTTGCTCGGCAACCGGATAAAATATATATGAGCCGTTGGCGCATCGGAGATGAGAGAAATCACGCGTCCCACTACGATATTGACGTCAGTGTGGATGACAAGGGGATTACGTTTCCTCTCAATACCTCAGGGTGTTATGCGTATTCTTTGAATGCCACGTGGGAAAAGGTCGACAATGTGGGCGGCTCCGCATCGTATTATTTCTGCGTTGGCGACCGCGAGGGATATTATGATAAAACCTGCTCCCCACAGCTTTTCGTTGTCGTTCGACAGTTTGAGCTGAAGGCGAAGACGGTGTCCGACGGTTGGACTTATCCTTCGCTTGTAGGCATGGAAAATGTAAGGGAAAGCTCTGACATTTTGAGGGAATATCAGCTTGGAAACCTTCCGCTGATCTCAACCGATGCTTATGGTTACGGGCAGCAGGCAAAACTGATCTTTGATTTTGACGGTGAGGTGCAGGTGGCGGTTCGTCGATGGAATATGGAAGCGGCGAAATATACCGGTTACGATGCGGCTTGTGAGAACGTAAAGGTCGATGAAAACATGACGATAGAACTTGAAAGAAGAGGAATCTACGTTTACGAGGTGACCGCCGTTTGGGAGATTTCCGATGGGGTTGGCGGCAAGATGACCTATGGTTTTTACGAAGGCCCTGAGACAACCCAATCATAAGATGATGGTCGCTCTGCTTTGGCAAAAAAATGAAATTTTCGGGAAAAGTGTAACAACCTCTGCGCTTTTTCTGTCTTTATAGGTAGAGATCCCAATTTGAAACAGGAGGTTTTATGAAGAGATTACTTACAATACTTGCTGTTTTTGCGTTGCTTTTGGCATCATGCGCCGAAAAACCGGAAGAGAACACAAGCAAGCTGGTATACACCGAGATCAACGGCGGTTCCGAATATGAGGTGACGTCTGCGGGCTTCGAACGCGGAGATACGCTCAACATTCCGTCCGAGTATAACGGGAAGCCCGTCACGGTTATCGGTGATAGAGCTTTTTCGGGGCTCCATTTCAAAAAAGTCGTCATACCGGACAGCGTTACTCATATAGGAAAGGAAGCCTTCGCGTCGTGCGGAGATTTGGAAAGCGTTGAAACGAGTGCCGTTTCGATCGGAGCGGCGGCGGTTTCAAATTGCAAAAATCTGAAGAGCGTAACATTTAAAGGAAATATTACGCATATTGCGGACAGCACATTCAAGGACTGCCAAAGCCTTGAAAGCATAGTTCTTCCGTCAACGGTGACGGAGATAGGGAACAAGGCGTTCTTTAACTGTTCTGCGTTGAAGAATATAGATCTTCCCCTTGGTGTGCGCAGTATAGGTGAACAGTCATTTATGTACTGCGGATCAATTGAGGAGCTTGTTATTCCACAATATCTTGAATCCATCGCGGAAAACGCATTCCCTTATTGTCACGGGATCAGCAGTATCCGAGTGGAATCCGGAAACAAAAGATATTATGCTGACGGAAACTGCTTGATTGAGCAGGTCGAAAATGAAAAATATCTCGTTATGGGATGTAAGACGAGTGCTATACCGAATAATATTCACGGAATGTACGACGGTGCCTTTGAGGGCTGTGCCGAGCTTGAACAGATAAGTGTTCCCGACGGAGTGACAAGTATTCCCGAAAGCGCTTTTGCGGATTGTACTGCGCTGAAGAATGTTGTTTTACCGGAGAGTATAAAGCGAATAGAGAATGATGCATTTTCCGGTTGCCGTAATCTGGAATCCGTGAATCTTCCCGACGGTATAGAGTTTTTGGCATCTTCCGCATTCAATGAGTGCCCGGCTGTTGAGACTGAAGACAACGTGAGTTATTTGGGAAAATGGTGTCTTTCAAACAGTTCTTTTGATAAGGTCATAACGGTAAGAGAAGGAACGGAGCATATTGCAGCATACGCCTTTTCCGATCTTGAGTATATTGAGCTTCCTGTAAGCTTGAAATCCATAGGGGAAATGGCATTATGGGATTGTTTTAATATAAAGAAGATCGAATATAAGGGAACGGAGCAACAGTGGAATGATATAAAAAAGCCTACAAGTTTTATACATCCCGAATGCGAATGTGATATAAGCTTTTTGGGAGTTCCCGAAGGACATGAATACCTCTATGAAACAATGCGCGCCCTCGTTGACGGAGCAATAGACGTTTTTGAAGATCGTTGCGGTGTAGGGGTAGGTGTGTATGAAGATCTGCGCGGTATTGAGATAGGCGATTTTGAGATATATTTTGAGGGCTTTCCCGTCGTAGAGGACGGCAGCATTGTGGAGGAGTGTCCGGTACTGAAATTAGAGGTAATATCGGGCGAGTCGAAGATACTTCCCGTGGGAACACACGAGCTTGTCTTCTTTGAAGGAATGTATACCTCTTTCGTAAAGAAGGATGAGTTTAAATGGCCCGGGGAGCATACAAATGACATCTCTCCCGCTGTGAGATACGTATACGATGTTGGCTCTGACAGAGATTTTGAGTCTGTCAAAAAAGAGGGACTTCGTCTCTTTGGCCTTTGTGATTTCATAATAGGCCGCCTTGATTACATATCGGGAACCTATGGCTCAAAGACCGAGGAAGAGATAAAAGCATATGCTGAAAAATACCTTGGAGTAAGCGGCGATGAGCTTGTTTTTGATGATAATAAGATATTGAAGCTCGACGACGGTTATGCTATGCTTGGAAGAGGAGGTTCTTCACACGTATCTAATGTTATTTCGGAAGAAGTGAGGAACTCAATAACCGTAGTCACTATGCAGTTTTGGGCGGATCATTCAAAGTTCGTTCCGTCAAGGAAGGTCGAATTCCATATGGAGCTTGTTGACGGAGAATACAAGCCTATTAAGACTGTTATTCTTGAAGACAGCGAGTTTGCGACAGCCTACTACGGTTGTTGATATCGAGATTTTCGAAGCACTCGCCATGCTTTGACAGAAAAATGAATTTTTCGGGAAAAGTGTAACATTCTTGCGCTTTTCCCGTCTTTATAGGTAGAGATCTCATTTCGCATTACAGGAGGTTTATTTATGAAGAGATTACTTACAATACTTGCCGTTATGGCATTGCTTCTCACATCCTGCGTTAGCACCCGACCGCTTGATCGGGATAAGCTACCCGCAAAGGATGACGGAACGGATCTGCCCATCGTTGATAACAGACCCGCAGATATCGGAAACGATCGAATCGAAATTCCCATCCTTTCCGACCAGTACAGTGCATGGGCAAATTGGACGGACGACGAGAGGGTGACGCGGGGAATAGTCAATCCCGACACGGTCAGTCATACTTACCACAGAAAACATCTTCCACTTTATCGGATCGACAGTGTTGAGGAGCTTGAGAAGTTCATCGAGGACTACGGCGACGTTTTCTCAATGAATTACAAGTATGATGAAAACGAGGGCTTTGCGGCTGCAACGGCTCACTGCGACGTTGATTTCTTTGCGGACAAATTTCTGCTGGTGGCATATATGGAGGCTCCAAGTGGATCATTCAGATACGGTGCGCGCAATATAATCATTGATGACGGAGCACTTACTCTTGAAATTGAGCAGACTAACGATCCAGAGGCCTACACCGACGATATGTCGGGCTGGCTTGTGACGGCGGAGGTTATCCGAGCGTCTGTTACGACGGAATGTACCTCGTATGACGCGGCCTACGTCGGGGTAAAGGGCAGGGAAGACGAGCCGGTCGTACCGCGGATAATGAGCGAGCCCCCAACACTTGCCGTAATAACACCGGATGGTTCGATAAAGGCCAGCATGGGAACCAGCAGTTGGTTTTATCCCGTGGGTGACGGCACGAGCGGTGCCAATATGTACGACAGCAATCACCCCACAAGCAAACAATTTATCGACGTTATGCCCAGACTTTCAAACGATAAATATTACGACGTTACAGGCGGCGTCTACGCTAAATTGGCATTTGATTTTCAACGTGTGCCCGAGATATCAATTAAGCGTTGGAAATGCGATGGAGACAATGTTTTCTCCGAGCCGGAGCAGGTTCAGGTCTTTGATGACATTTGTTTTCACATAAACCAAGACGGTGAATTCATTTACGAAGTAACGGCTGTTTGGGACACGTCGATCGACGGATACGGTGGAAACGTGACCTACGTTTTCAGCATTGGACCGACCAAATGAATCAAACAAAAAGCACGGCACGAGCCGTGCTTTTTG
This sequence comes from Clostridia bacterium, assembly GCA_017397175.1. Lineage (GTDB taxonomy): Bacteria > Bacillota > Clostridia > Oscillospirales > CAG-272 > SIG710. Next base: position 43,643 of record JAFQKA010000010.1, read on the forward strand.
TTTGCGAAAATTTTTGAATGTGACCAAAATTTCATTATGTAGGGGCGACCATTGATTGCCTGCGGTCAGATAATATCCGCCCATACGGAAAACGGCAATGAGTTGTAGTACCTCATCTTATTGAAATGTTAGATGAGATGAGAATATAACATAAAAGTTAGATTTTCTTTGCGAATTAGATTCATCTCTAATTGCAACGGATATGATTATCTCACAGATAATCCCGCCATCTTGTTCAAATTTCTTCAAACAACCCTTGAAATATAAGGGTTTTGGGGCTTTTTTGATAAAAAAATCGGCAAAAGCGAAAAATTAACGGGGAAGACTTGATTTCGCGCCACAAATGTTATATAATAGAATGAATTTATTTAATTCGGATTATTTTACGGAGGTGAAGTTATTGCTTTCATCAATAAGAAACTTTGCTATTACGTTTGTAATATCATTTGTTACCTTTGCGGCGTTGGCATGCCTTATAGTTTCACTGGTGTTCGGAACAGGCAACAAAAATGAACTGCCCAATGACATGATCGTCAGCGGTACAGACGACTCCTTCGGATTTGACACGTCGGACGAGGATGATACAAGGGAAGAGCTTCAGGGTGATTCCTTCAATATGCTCTTCCTCGGACTTGACTATGCTCCCTCGCTTTTCTACGACATCTACGATCCGGAGAGTGTTGCGGGTCTTGTGGACTATGAATCGGAGATCGAGGCGGGAAGCTCTGTCACGGACGGTATCTATCGCGAGATAAGTGCCGACACTATCATGCTTGTGTGCGTAAGCAAGGAAAGGGAAGAATTTGCATTCGCTACCTTCAGCCCCTACACGGTGGTAAGCTACAAGGGTGAGTCCGTATACCTGGGCAGAATTTTCGAGGAATACGGTATTGGTGAATTTAAAAAGACTGTTGAAAGGCTCTCGGGTCTGACAGTTGACAGATATGCCGTTGTCAGCATGAACGAATTTCCCGATATGCTAAATATAATAGACGGTGTTACCTTCAACGTGCCCTGCGACATGAAATACACGGATAACCGTGGTCAACTGAACATCAATATCAAGGCAGGTATGCAGAATCTCAACGGTGAGGATGCCCTTAAGGTTCTTCGTTTCAATTCTTACGAGGGAACCGAGCATTCGAGAATGAAGACTACCATTGAATTTGCAAAGGCTGTCATGCGTAAGCTGACAAGCGAGGCGGATATCCGCACTTACATAACAAAGGCCACCGCGCTTTTCAAAAAGGCGGACGGAATGTTCATCACCGATTTTACAACAAACGATCTTAACGCGAACCTTGATCTGATCTTCTCTTATTCGAGATTTTCGCCCGTTACCATTGATATTCCCGGAGAATACAGGACGGTGGGCGGTGTGCTGACATTTGTACCCAACGCCAAGGGCTGCACCGAGGCTTTCAGGGATTATAAGAGATAAAGAGTAAATTATTTCGCCGCGATTGCGGCAGAATGGAGACATAATGAAAAACACAGAAAAGACAATGGAAAAAATCGTTGCTCTTTGCAAAACCAGAGGATTTATTTTCCCCGGCTCCGAGATCTACGGTGGTCTGGCTAATACCTGGGATTACGGACCTCTCGGCGTTGAGCTGAAGAACAACGTGAAAAAGGCATGGTGGAAGAAGTTCGTTCAGGAAAACCCCTACAACGTAGGTCTTGATGCGGCTATCCTCATGAACCCCCAGACCTGGGTCGCTTCCGGTCACCTTTCCGGATTTTCCGATCCTCTCATGGACTGCAAGGAGTGTCACGAGCGTTTTCGCGCGGACAAGATCATCGAGGATTGGTGTGCTGAGAACAATTTTGAGCTTCCCAAGCCTATCGACGCATTTGAGCAGAGCGAGATGAAGGATTTCGTTGAAGAGCACAACATTCCCTGTCCCACCTGCGGCAAGCACAATTTCACGGATATCCGTCAGTTCAACCTTATGTTCAAGACCTTCCAGGGTGTAACCGAGGACGCAAAGAATACAGTTTATCTTCGTCCCGAAACAGCACAGGGTATCTTTGTAAACTTTGCAAATGTACAGAGAACAACAAGAAGAAAGGTTCCCTTCGGCATTGCACAGATAGGTAAGTCCTTCAGAAATGAAATCACACCCGGCAACTTCATTTTCCGTGTTCGTGA
>JAFQKA010000011.1 GCA_017397175.1 Clostridia bacterium
AGCTGGTTGACGTTGAATATACCTTCGATTGCTCAAAGCTCCTGTTCTATTTTACAAGCGACGGACGCGTTGACTTCCGTGAGCTTGTAAAGGATCTGGCGTCGGTATTCCGTACCAGGATCGAGCTGCGTCAGATAGGTATCCGCGACGAAGCAAAGACTATCGGCGGCCTTGGCGTTTGCGGACGTCCGTTATGCTGTCATACCTTCCTGTCGGATTTCGTTCAGGTATCCATCAAGATGGCAAAGGAGCAGAACCTGTCCCTTAACTCTACCAAGATCTCGGGTACCTGCGGTCGACTTATGTGCTGTTTGCGTTACGAGCATGAGGCATACCAGGCGGAAATCAAGCTCATGCCGCCCGTTGATTCCACCGTCAAAACAGAGGACGGTGTCGGCACTGTCACAGAGATCAATCCCATAGCAGGTCTGGTCAAGGTCAAGATACACGACAAGGACGTGCCGCCCAAGTTCTATGACAAGAAAACGGTTACGGTGATAAAACCCGCAAAACCTCAGATTCAGAATGCCGAGGAACCGGATCAGAGCAAGTGACGCAAAATTTTATGGTATTTTGCGAAAAACGGTTGAATTTTTTTTCAAACGTGGTATAATTGATGTGAAATGTACGTAAGGAGACCTTTCTCCAACGTCATAAATAATTAAATTACTTATTGGAGGACACTGAAATGGCTTACAAGATCAATGCAGAAGAGTGCATCGGTTGCGGCGCATGTGCAGGCGACTGCCCTGTTGACGCTATCTCCGAGGCTGACGGCAAGTTCGTAATCGATCCTGAGAAGTGCATCGACTGCGGTGCATGCGAAGGCAACTGCCCTGTTGGCGCACCCAAGGCTGAATAATTCAGTTACATCATCAGTCGGATATATCGACTCACACGGGCTGTTGTGCCAAAGCACAACAGCCCTGTTGTGTAAAAGAAGGGGGTATCTTATGCCTGTTCTGAGTGAAAACGAAAGCATTACCGAAATAAACGAAGATCTCCGCTTGATACAGCACCGTGAGGGGCTGACTTTCGGCACGGACGCTTATCTTCTGGCGGCATTCATGCGCGAAAAGAAAAACGCCGTGGCTATCGACATGGGCGCGGGAACGGGCATCATCTCGCTTCTTTGCGCCACGAGAGATAAATTCAAAAAGATCTTTTGCGTTGAGGTGCAGCAGAGCTTTGCGGATATTATCGGGAAAAACGCGGAACTGAACGGTCTTTCCCACAAGATCGAGGTGCTTTGCCGCGACGTGCGGGACTTGACCCACAGGGATACGCAGGGTGAGGTGGACGTGGTCTTTTCAAATCCTCCGTATATGAAAACCGACAGCGGAAAGCGCAACGAGGCGGACGAAAAATACATCGCCCGACACGAGGTCTGCGGGACTATCGACGATTTTTGTCGCAGTGCTACGAAGATGCTCCGTCACGGGGGTCTTTTCTATTGTGTTTACCGTCCCGACAGGCTGGTAGACCTTATCGCGGCTTTGCGCGGGGCACACCTTGAGCCGAAGCGCATGACCTTTGTCTGCGCCCGAGCGGCCAGCGAGCCGTCGATGGTTCTCGTTGAATCAAAGCTGGGCGGTGCGCCCGGAGTGCGTGTGACCGAGCCGCTTATTTTGACCGCGCCCGACGGCTCTCAGAGCGAGAGGGCAAGGCAGATATACGAAAACTGTAATTTTTGAAACTGTACCGAGAGGTAAACATAGATGAACGAAACAAAAAGGCTCCTGAGCTTTATCCGCCGAGGAGTTGACGATTATGAAATGATACAAGAGGGCGATAAGATTGCCGTGGGCGTTTCCGCAGGCAAGGATTCTTTAACTCTCCTGGCGGGAATGGCGGAGCTGCGGAGGTTTTATCCCAAAAAGTTCGAGCTTATCGCCATTACCATCGACATGGGATTTGATGGGGTGGACTTTTCGCCCATTCAAAAATTCTGTGACGAGCTTGGGGTTGAATACCATATTGTGAAGTCGCAGATAGCAAAAATCGTTTTTGACGTGAGAAAAGAGGCAAGTCCTTGTTCTCTTTGTGCAAAAATGCGCCGCGGCGCACTTCATACGGCGGCAAAAGATTTGGGCTGTACCTCTGTGGCTCTCGGACACCACTTTGACGATGCGGTGGACACCTTTATGCTCAATCTCTTTTTTGAGGGCAGGATCGGGTGCTTTTCTCCTGTTTCCTACCTGTCAAGAATCGGGCTGAATCTTATCCGTCCCATGGTCTATATGCCCGAAAAGGACGTAAAATACTTTGCTTCGAGAAATGAGCTTCCCGTAATTGAATCTCCTTGTCCTGCTGACGGCAACACCCAGCGGGAGGAGATGAACAAGCTACTTTGTGAGCTTGACCGAAAGCATAAAGGGCTGCGCTATCGAATTTTCGGAGCCATGCAGAGAGCGGGCATTGACGGCTTCCGTGAAATGGGACGGCTTGGGGGTATCAAGGCGTATTCCGATGATACGGAAGAATAAAAAACGGCGGTAAAACCGCCGTTTTTATTTTTCTCCTATCTGTACCTGTTCAGTATGTTTTCGCGCAATATACTCGGAAGGTTTTGCGAAAAGAATCCTTTTTCAATGTAAGGATCGTGATTTGCCACAGCCTGAAGCTGATTTTTCGCCCAGCCGCCGGCCTGTGTATCGGGGGATTTACGGACGATCTTATCAAGTGCGGGAACTGCGTACTGGTCAATGTGGATACCGTATCTGTATTCGGGCTGATCAAAGGCCGAAATGTCAAGGGTGCCGTCGATGCAACGGTTGGCGTTGTAATAGTAGCACATTCCGTCCACGTTACAAAATACAAGAAGTGCGAACAGAACGAGAAAGACTGCAAAAAGTGCCTTAGTCAAATTGAATTTGCGAACGAATATGGCGATCACGATGCAGATAAAGACTGCGGCGAGAAGAATTATGAACCAGCTTGAAAGAACTCTTTTCACGGTCAGACCGTAGACGTCGATATACATTATCATCTTGGAAAGAGCTGTTGTGATGAGCACAAGGGTCAGAGAGGAAAGAGCGGTGCAATAGATCTTCAAAATCAGAGGAGCTTTATCGTTTCTGCGGCAGAAAATGTAGGCGCAGGCAAGCATGATAAGATTGAGGAATGACACGACGCAAAGCTGGAAGAAGCCTTCACGGGCGTACTGAGCATAGGTGAAATGGGCGGGTAAATTGCCCGAAAACGCCGAGACGAAATATTCAAGCTGAGCAAAAAAGAAGATTCCGTACAGGCAGATAATGGGGGTAAGCGCGGCGCAGACCATAGCTACGGGTGCGAATCTGACCTTTTTTGCCGCCGCGTCACATTTTTCTCGGTCGATCCCTCGTCCGTATCTGCCTGAGGACGCGGAATAGAGAAGACCGAAAAGATACATGGCAACGGGAATGCCTAAAATAAATTTGCCGATGTGACGGAAAACTCCCGACAGGTCGAACTCAAAGATATTGTCGACTATTCTGGAAAAGCCCTCGTCAAAGGACAAAAGAAGGATTATTACAATGGTAGGTACTACCGCAATGGCAAGACCGAGAATTATGCGGAGCAGAGTTTTTGTTATCTGCTTTCCCGTTGCACTTTTGATCTGACTGCTGCTCTCGAAAACAGAGAAGAAGGAGCCGAAGGGAAGCACCGTCAGGGCTTTGCCCAGTCCTGCGGCAAGGTATACGTCAAATGGTGAGCGGTCTTTTTCACCGTCAAAGGCCGTGTAGACCCACAAGACGTAAGCGAAAAAGCTGTACGCTACTACGGCACTCATTACCGCATGGTTTGAATTGATGAGAAGGCCTAAATTAAGAGCGACAGCACTGACGGGAATGACAAGCCGAGAGCCGCGGAGATTACCGCCCTGCTTTTTTATATAATAGAAGGTGGCGCCGTAGCAAAGAGACGTAAAAAGGAACATACCGAGAGGGTATTGTGCGCCCGGCCATGCCAGCATCATAAGATATCCCAGCAGAAGGGAGATCCAGGCAAAGGAAACGTCCGTTCTTCCGTATTCGATGCGCGGTGCGGGTGTCGGGGTTGGCGTCGGAGCTATGTTATTATTCATATTCAGTCCTCCATTTCGTCCTCGGAATATTCGTATTCGAGGATATCCGCTGGTTGGCAGTCAAGAATTTTACAGAGCTTATCGAGGGTCGAAAAGCGTATGGCCTTGGCCTTTCCCGTTTTCAAGATCGAAAGGTTTGCCGGGGTTATGCCCACTCTGTCCGAAAGCTCACCCAGGGAAATTTTACGCTTTGCCATCATAACGTCAAGGTTAACTATTATCATGCTTTCACCTCACACCGTAAAATCGTTTTCCGCTTTTATTTCGGTAGCCTGAGCTATGACCGAGCGGACAACCAACAGCAGAGTTCCCAGAAGGAGAGCCGCAAAGCAGAGCACCGCACCGAGAATAAAATACCGCGAAAGAACGGCGCATATTACCGATTCGGCGTATACGCAGGCGGATAAAATGCCGATAAGGCGCACGGACGATCGGGTAAAGACACGGCCGCAGTGGACGTTCGAAAGAAGCATAAACAGCCCTGCCACCGCCGCGTATACGGGAACAAGTGCCGCATACAGCAGGACGAGGATCGGTGTTTTGTGCGTGCTTATGTAGCTTGCGTTACCGCCGCTGACATATTCAAGGTAAAAATCAAGGATCGAGGGCAGAAAAATCGTCATTGCGACCACCAAAAGTGCGGTCAGAAGGGTCATTGCCATGGCGATAATGGTGGCAAAGGGGAGCTTGTTCGTTTGATTCTTCATTTTCATTCTTCCTTTGTGTGTTAAATTGTCTGTGACTGCATTTTAACACACAAAAACTCGTTTGTCAATAGTTTTTTATCGAAAAACAATAAAAAATCATCAAAAAGAAGAAATTGGACTGCCGTCGGAATTGAACAGAGAATAATATTTGTCTGCCGCCAGTTCAAGCGCGCGGCGTTTCAGACGAAAACCGCTCGTGCGGCTAATTCCAAGCAGCTCGGCGCACCGCTCGACAGAATTTCCGCGTATGTAGTGATAATATAGAAGTAATTTGCAGTTGTTGTTTTCAAGCGTGGTTATGAATTTTCGCACGTTGAACATTTTTGAGCGCAGAAGCACCTCGTCGCCACCGGGAAGCATGAGAAATCCGTCTCCCTGACTTTGCGCGCCGAAATATTCCCGTTCGTAGGAGAGCATTTCGATCATTTTCTTATTTAACAGGTAGCTCTCGAGAAAATTTTTTACGTCGGCGTATTTGCCGGTATTGTTTTTTTGCATGGACACTTCCCTCAGTCGGAAACAAAGCCCAGCATGAGGATCAGCTGGCGGCGGTTTTCTGTTTCGCAAATCCGCATCAGATCCGAAATGTCGATCTCCTCGGCGCAGTTAAAGCAAACGACCTTTTTCCCCGATCTGTATGCCACGTCACCATGTGGGATATCCCTGAGACATATTTTGCAAAACCGACGGGGCCTGCTTGAATAAGCGGGTGGGAAAAGTCCATAGTTCGAGCAGGTTTCGGGGCAGGGTACCTGGTTGCACAGTTTACACATTTTTCGTCATTTTCCTTTCTTTTTCGTGTTTTTTTGATAATACTTGACAAATTCGACAAATACCGTTATAATATGATTATGAAACCCGTAATACTTCGGCAATCCGAAATAGTATGGTGCAATTATAACGCAAATCCGTAATATTGTCAACCCTATTTCGGAAAAAAAGAAAACTTTAAGCAAATTTTACAAGATAAGGCAGGGCTCGATAGAATGAGTTATGTAAATTTTGAACAACTTTTGGTCGAAAGAGGAACCACCACCTACAAGGTCTCAAAGGAAACGGGAATTTCCAATTCCACTTTCAGTGATTGGAAGAACGGTCGCTCCACTCCAAAGCTCGACAAAATGCAGAAAATAGCCGCATATTTCGACGTTTCCCTTGAATATCTCATGGGTGAGGATTTTTTGCCTGTTAGAGAAATCGAAAACGCCCCCCGCCCAAGGGGAGCTTTGCGTTTGCCTATCGTAGGTGAGATCCGCGCGGGTGCGCCCATCGTCACAAACGAGACCCTGCTTGGCTATGAAACGGCGGACATTGCCCGAGGTGAGGACCCCTCCGATTACTTCTTTTTGTCTGTCCGCGGCGACAGCATGAAGGATTGCGGCATGGTGGACGGTTCCCTTGTGCTTTTCCGCAAGCAGCAGTATGCGGAAGAAGGTAACATCGTTGCCTGTCTTGTGGGCGGCGACAGCGCGACTGTCAAGCGGTTTCACCGCGAGGGAAGGCGGATTTTGCTCATGCCTGAAAATGAGGAATACGAGCCTATCGAACTGACTACCGAGGATTTTGAGGCGGGCAGTGCGCGGATTTTGGGCGTGGCGAAGGAACTGAAGATAAGATTTTGATTTAGGAGAAAAAGATGACATCAATCAGCGTTGAGTCCCTATCATTTTCCGTGGGGACTACGGTTATTATAGAAAATATTTCATTTTCCTTGGAGGAAGGGGACAAGCTTGGGGTGATCGGCGTCAACGGAAGTGGGAAGTCCACGCTTTTGCGCCTGATCACAGGCGAGATAGAGCCGGATAGCGGGACGGTCTACATTTCAAAGGACAAGACCGTGGGTATCCTTACTCAGGAGGGTGCCTTTGAGGTGTCCGAGGAGTGTGGCGCGACAGTTCTTGAGCAAATGTATACCGCCTTCCCCGAGCATCTTGCCACAGAGAAACGACTTGCTATGCTTGAAGAAAAAATGAAGGATGAGAACGATCCCCATCAGGTTTCGAGAGCGGCGGAATATACAGAGCTGTACACTCGTTTCGTTGACGACGGCGGTCTTGAGTTCCGTCAGCGTTGCGTTTCGATCCTTTCCAAAATGGGCTTTTCTCAGCGTGAGCAGTCTCTGCACGTGGATTCGCTCAGCGGCGGTCAGAGAACGAGACTTGCCCTGGCGCGTCAGCTTTGCCGCGAGCCTGATATTCTGATCCTCGACGAGCCTACCAACCATCTTGATATTGAAACACTCACCTGGCTTGAAAACTATCTCGTTTCATATAAAAAGAACGTGATCGTGGTTTCCCACGACCGGTATTTCCTTGACAGGATAACCAACAAGACTCTTTATATCGGAAACCATCACGGCAAGCTCTATAACGGCGGCTATACCCTCAGCATGGAGCAGAGAAAAAAAGATAGGGAGATCGAGGAACGACACTACAAAAATCAGCAGAGGGAGATCGCGCGGCAGGAGGCCTATATCGAGCAGCAGAGAGCCTGGAACCGAGAGCGCAATATTATTGCGGCAGAAAGCCGTCAGAAGGCACTTGACCGCATGGTAAAGATAGAAAAGCCCGAGAATGACCCTCAGGCTATCCGCATGACCTTCAACCACAGCGGCGAAAGCGGAAACGACGTTATCTGGACGAAAAATCTGTCAATGGCATACGGAGAAAAGAAGCTTTTTGACAAAATCTCCTTTATGATAAAGAAGCGCGAGCGTGTGTTCATCGTCGGGGCAAACGGCTGCGGAAAATCCACTCTCATAAAGATCCTTCTGGGCAAAATTGCCGCCACGGGCGGATTTGTCGAGACGGGCTACAACGTGGAGATCGGCTATTACGATCAGGAAAACCAGAATCTTGATCCTTCAAATACCGTTCTCGATGAGCTTTGGAATGCCTACCCCACAATGAAAGAGACAGAGATAAGAAACGCTCTTGCCCTGTTCCGTTTCATCGGTGAGGACGTATTCAAGGAGGTGGGGGTTCTCAGCGGCGGTGAGAGGGCAAGGCTTACTCTTTGCAAGCTGATACTGTCCCACATGAATCTGCTGATACTTGACGAGCCTACAAACCACCTGGACATCAACTCCCGCGAGGTCTTGGAGGAGGCACTTGAAAAATTCGACGGAACCATCGTTACCGTTTCCCACGACAGATATTTTATCGACCGACTTGCGACCCGCGTGCTCGAGATCGCGCCGGGAGACTTTTGCGATACAGGCGATCTGCTTGACTATCGCATAAGCCACGCAGGGCAGGGTGGCTACGACGAATACAGAGAATTTCGTCAAAAGCGCGTGGACGCATACAATGCCGCACACCCCGAGTCGGGCGCAAAGCCTATGACAGAGGAGAAGACAAGCTATCTTGAAAAGAAGCGTTCTCAGGCGGATATCAGAAAAGAGCAGAAGAGAATTGAAAGGCTGAAGACGGAGGCGAAAAAGCTTGAGAGCGAGCTTGAGCAGATCGAAGAGGAGCTTTACGGCGACGCGGCAAGCGATTATGTGAGAGCCGCCGAGCTTGACGCGAGAAAGAATGAAATTGAGGAGCGTTTGCTTGAGATCTACGAGGAGACCGAGGCATGAGCGCAGTTGATTTTTTTCAGAACTTTTTTGAACAAGAAAAAATCGGGCTTTACGGCTTTTTGTCCCTTGATGATTGCAAGATCATACGTCCGTACCTGCTTGAGAGATGCGGTGTGACGAGAGGAAGCGCAGTGGTCTTTGCTGTACCCTATTACAGCCCCGCGGTGCAGAATGAGAAAAGAAACGTTTCCCTTTACGCGGTGCCTCGTGACTATCATTTATATTTTAAAGAGCTTTCACAGCGTTTTCTGACGGCGGCGAAAAAGGAATTTCCGCTATCGAAATTCGGATTTTTTTCGGATCATTCTCCCATCGACGAGGTGAACGCGGCTGCAAAAACCGGTCTTGGGATCATCGGGCGCAATCACCTGCTCATAACCGAAAAATATTCCTCTTTTGTCTTTCTGGGCGAGATAGTCACAGATCTCCAATTGCCTTCAGATCCTTGTGAGATAAGGCTTTGCGAGGATTGCGGCTTGTGCTCGGAGGGGTGCCCTGTTGATCTGTCCCTTGAAGAGTGCCTGTCTGCGCTTACCCAAAAGAAGGGGGAGCTTACGGAGAAAGAGAAGTCGAAAATCCGCGATCACGGACTTGTTTGGGGCTGCGACAGATGCCAGCTGGCCTGTCCGCACACAAAAAAGGCAATAGAAGACGGCACTGTATATTCTCCCGTGGACTTTTTCTGTGAAAAATGTCTGCCCGAGCTGAAGATTGACGATATGGAAAAAATGATCGACGAGGATTTTTGTGCCCGGGCCTATTCCTGGCGAGGGAAAGAAACGATTCTGAGAAATTTGAAGCTTTTTGAAGAAAATAAAAACCAAATCTGATTTTTGGAGGACGGTTCAGATCAAATGCTTAATCTGATACTTGGCGGATCGGGTAGCGGAAAGACTACACTGATCGAAGAGAAAATCAAAAATGATATAGAAAACGGCCGTCAGGTCATTTTGCTTGTGCCCGAGCAGGAAACTGTGTCGGCGGAGAGGAGAATGCTCTCAATTTTACCGCCCTCGGCACAGCTGAGCTTTGAGGTGCTTAATTTTACACGCCTTGCAAACCGCGTTTTCAGGCAGTACGGCGGACTTTCGCGCCGCAGTATTTCCGATGGTGTAAAGGCACTTACCATGTGGAACACTTTGACCTCGCTCCGTCCCTTTTTGCGCAAATACGGCAGTGTCAAAAGCGACCTGTCTCTGATCTCTCTTATGCTTTCGGCATCCGAGGAATTCAAGGCAAGCTGTGTTAGTCCCGCCGAGCTTGAGAGGGTGGCGGATTCGCTTGAAGACAACAGCACCCTTGGGGGAAAGCTGCGCGACATTTCTCTTATCTGCGCGGCATACGGTGCTTCGCTTGAAGAATACGGAGACGGTGCCGATGAGCTTTCAAGGCTTTACACGGTACTCACCGAAAATGATTTCTTTGACGGCATGAGCGTCTATATAGACTCTTTTATGAGCTTTACCGAGCAGGAGCACAGGATAATTTCACATATACTTGACGGCGCGCGCGACACGACTGCGGCCATATGTTACAGCGATCAAAAGCCCCTGCCCATGCACTTTGAGGCGTCGAAAAAGACTGTACAATTCTTTTTTGACGAGGCAGAGAAAAGAGGGATCGAACCCCGCGTGACCTATCTTTCTCAAATGGTGCGGACGGAAAGCGAGGCGCTTCATGTATTGGCGAGGGATCTGTGGAGCTTTTCCGCGATCGGCGGCGAGGGTACACTCGATGACGGAAGCGTTACCCTTGTCAAGTGCGCCAACGAATACGAGGAGGCAGAGGCGGCGGCCTGCCACATCGGGCGGCTGGTCCGAGGCGGCGCAAAATACGGTGAGATAGCTGTTATTGCCCGAAACGCAGAGACGTGGCGAGGAATAATCGACCATGCCTTTGAAAAGGCGGGGATACCATTTTATATGTCGGTAGGCACCGACGTGTCCTCAAAGCCGCTTATAAAGCTGCTCCTCTGCGCTCTGCGGATCAAAAACCGCTTTTGGCAGACCGAGGACGTTATTTCTTACGTCAAAACGGGTCTTTGCGGCACAGATCGGCGTGATGCCGATCTTTTCGAGGACTACGTGTGGCGCTGGAACCTGTCGGGACGTGCTTTTCGCGGTGACGATTGGGTGATGAACCCTCACTCCTATTCGGGTGAGCTTCGCGAAGAGGACGTAGCATACCTTGAATGTGTAAACCGCGCAAGGCGGCAGGTATGCGAGCCTTTGTCAGAGTTTTTTGCCGCTCTTGACCGCGCAAAGACCAATGCTGAGCTTTCGCGGGCAATTTTTGACTATATGTGCGCTCTCGACGTGGCGGGACAGCTTTCCGCCGAGGCCGAAAAATATGCGGACAGTGGCATGAGAAGAGCCGCCGCCGAAAGCGTGACGCTTTACAATTCCGTAATAGATATTCTCGACATGATAGCAGGATTTGATAAGGACGGTGCGCCCTTTGATTCAAACGAGCTTGAAGAGGCCCTGACAGCCGTATTTTCCTGCGTTTCGGTGGGGGCTATTCCCACATCGTGCGACGAGGTGACGGTAGGCTCGGCTCATATGCTTCGCGCCGACAGACCCAAATACGTGCTGATCATCGGTATGAATGACGGCGTGTTCCCGAAAAATTCGGACGATGCAAGTCTTTTGACCGAGAGCGAAAGGGAACAGCTTTCTTCTCTTGGGGTAAGTCTTTCCTCCGACAGCGCAGACGAGTGCGCCCGGGAGCTTTTCTACGTTTACCGCGCGGTGACAAGTCCCTCACAGGGGCTGTACGTCTCCTATTCCTATGCAAAGCTCCAGGGAGACGGTGAAAGACTGCCCTCAATGGCATTCAATCGCATAAAGCTGCTTCTCGGCATGACCGAGTTCGATTTTTCCGAGTCTCACATAGCCGACAGGCTTCTGACCCCAAAGATAGCGCTTGAATATGCGTCTCTCCTCGGCTGTAGCGAGGAGGGAATCGCTCTGCGCTCGATTCTGGAGGCAGATGGCGGCGAGGGAGGTCAATATTACCGTCGTTTGTTTGAATCGGACGTTTATTCTCAGTCGATCTCCTCCGAGACGGCGGACGAGGTCTTCGGGGACAGGCTTTCAATGTCGCCCTCGGCTCTTGAAAAATACGTAAAATGTCATTTTGATTATTACTGCAATTACGTTCTGAAGCTGAAAAAGGACGAGCGGAACCGTTTTGATCTGAGCGATACGGGAACGCTTGTTCACGCGGTGCTGGAGGAGTTTATCCGCTGTGCAACCGATGAGAACGGATTCAATGCGGAGTTGGCGGCAAGCCTGCTTGACACTCTGCCCGACCTTATTGAAAAATACGCCCGCGAGCGCTTGCCCTCCGAGGCGGATAACGCAAAAATGAAGCATACCCTTTCCCGTTTGAAGCGTCTTTCACGTGTGTTGGCGGGTAACGTGGTAAGTGAGTTCAAAAGAGGCGGTTTTGTGCCCACCTTCTTTGAAATGAAGATAGGATACGGCGAGGACGCGCAGATAAGACCCGTGGAGTATTCTGCCGACAACGGAAAAAGCGCGGTGTTCTCGGGTATTGTGGACCGTGTGGACCTTATGAAGCGCGGCGACGACGTTTACGTCAAGGTGGTGGACTACAAGACCGGTTCGAAGCATTTTAAGATCGACGATATTGAAAGCGGTCTGAACGTCCAGATACTTCTGTACCTGTTCAACATCTGCTACGGCCGCGATGAGAACAAGGCGAAAATGGGCTGCGGCGAAGGTGGCAGGCTTTTGCCCGCAGGCGCGGTATACCTTTCCTCAAAGCTCGGCAGTATAAAGGAAAGCGCCGACGTGAGCGAGGAGGACGTTATGCGTCTTGCCGATCAGCAGATAAGCCGAAGCGGTATTGTCGTCGACGATGAGACGGTTATCGAAAAGCGCGGAAAGGGTGACAAATGCGTCACCGACGACTATGAGGGCATGGAGGCGCTTAACCGAAGGCTTACCGACACCGTTTGCACGATTATATCGGATATGACCGGCGGAGATGCGTCGATCAATCCTGTGGAGGGGGATGATAACCCCTGTGATTTCTGCGGAATGCGCGCCGTTTGCCGACGGGCGCAGAAAATTAAATTCGACGAGGAGGATACGTAACATGGCATTTACAGAGGCTCAAAACAAGGCCATTGATACAAGAGATAAAACTATCCTCGTATCCGCCGCCGCAGGGTCGGGAAAAACCACCACTCTGACCGAGCGGATAATCCGACTTCTGACAAATAAGGATGACCCCGCTGACATCGGTCGTTTTCTGATAGTTACGTTTACGAATGCGTCGGCGGCCGATCTGCGCTCAAAGATCACTTCGGCCGTGTCGAAGGCTCTTGCCGCAGATCCCTCAAACAGGCATCTGAATCGCCAGCTGTTAAAGTTGGGAAAAGCCAAGATCTGCACAATGGACTCCTTTTACTACGACGTGGTCAAGGAGAATTTCCAGGCGCTTGGGGTTGGTGCGTCCTCGCGGATCATCGACTCAAATCAGCGTACTGTGATGATGAATGAGATCCTTTCTTCACTTATATCTCAGAGATATGAGGAAAGCGAAGATTTCGCGCTTGCCATCGACTGTTTCCTTGACAGCCGCGGAAGAAGCTCGGCGGAAAAAGAGCTTATTTCCCTTTACGAAAAGCTGTCGGGTTATCCGGAATTTTTGGACTTTCTCAGAAAAGACAGCGAAGCTCTCGAAAAAGAGGCTGAATCCTCATTTTTTGAGAGCCGAAGCGGCAAGGCAATAAAGGGATTTTGCCTCGACTTTCTCGATTATGCCGTTTCCTCCTTGTCCGAGCTTTGCGGCCTGGCGCAGGGGGGGGAGCTTGCCTGCTATTATCCCTCGGTGCTTTACGATCACGATCATTTTGCACAGACAAGAGACGCAGTGATGTCGGGAGATTACGGCGAGGCGTGCAGACTTTTTTGCTCTTATGCCAAGGTCAAAAGAGGAAGCGTGAAGAAAAAGACCGAGGAAAGTGCTAATTTCACCGCACAGCAGGACGATCTGCAAAAGGAATACGTAAAACTAAGGGACAAATATTTTTCTCAGAGCCAGGAGGCGTGTGCCCGGATCCTTGGCAGAAACGCGTTGTTCTGCCGTGAAATATACGGCCTGCTCTGTGAGTTTGACCGCCGTTTTTCTCAGCGGAAACGATCCTTGGGCGTGCTTGACTTTACCGATAACAAGAGAATGACGCTCAAGCTGTTTGTGGGGGAGGATCTTCAGCCCACCGAATACGCAAAAGAATACGCAAAGCGCTTTGACGCTATCTATATCGACGAATATCAGGACACGGATCTGGTGCAGGACACGATTTTTCGCGCGATCTCCCGCCCCGATAATCGTTTTATGGTCGGCGATATCAAACAGAGCATCTACCGCTTCAGAGGCGCAAATCCCACGGTCTTTGCGGGCTACAAGAATACTTTTCCCGACGTGGACGCGTCTCGGGAAAGCGATGATTGCGCCATCTATATGTCCGAGAACTTCAGATGTGACCGCGGGGTGGTTGATTTTTCAAATGCGGTCTCGGATTTCATCTTTTCAAAGGGAGCAAATTCCATAGGATACGTGGAAAAGGACGCACTGGTCTGCTCAAAGAACATTCTCCCCGAGGGGCGCGAGCAGAAAAAGGCGGAGTTTACCATGATCCGCACCTATAACGCGGGATCAAAGGAATATAAGTCGGATCCCCGGCGGTACGGCGGAAAGGGTGTCGAGCTTGAAGCAAAATACGTGGCGGCAAAGATAAGCGAGCTTTTGCGAGGAGAGGAATACTGTGAGGATCACGGTGTTCTTCGTCCCATCGAGCCGAAGGACATAGCGATCCTGGCAAGAACAAAAGCGGCGGCAGCGGCTTTTGCCGAAGCTCTCGAAAAGGCGAATATTCCGTGCTCCACTCTGACGGCGGAAAGCTATTTTGAAAACCCCGAGGTCCTGCTTGCCATCTGCCTGCTCCAAGTGATAGACAATCCACAAAAGGACGTTTATCTGGCAGGGCTTTTGCGTTCTCCTCTTTACGGCTTCAATTTGGACGAGCTTGCGAGAATAAGAAAAAGAGGAACAAAGGGTCTTTCCCTGTATGACAATCTGTGCGAGGCGGCAGAGCGAGAGACGGGAGAATGTGCCGAAAAGATAAAATATTTTTGCCAAAAGCTTGAGCTTTATCGCGAACAGGCAAGGATTTTGCCTGTGGACAAGCTGCTCAGATACCTTTATTTTGATACGGATATGCTGTCCTTTGCTGCGCCTGCGCAGGAGGGGGAGGACAACTACACCGTTCGCGAGCGCCGCGCCAATCTGCTGGTGCTTTACGAATACGCCAGGAACTTTGAATCCGGCTCCTTTAAGGGACTTTACAGCTTTATTTGCTTTATCCGCGACACTATTGAGGCAAAGCAGACTGTGGAGCCTGCGGGACGAAGCGGTGACAGCAACATAGTCAGCATAATGACCGTTCATTCCTCAAAGGGACTTGAATTTCCCGTTTGCTTTATCACCTCCTGCGGAAGAAACATGAATCGTGCGGATTCGGGTGCTGTGGCTTTTTCACGGGATATAGGTGTGTCCGCGTCCTTCCGTGACGGAACGGGTCTGGCGGTTTTGCGAAATCCCGTGATCGAGGCAATAAAGCAGAGAAATTCGCTGGAGGACAGCGAGGAGGAGATGAGAGTTCTTTACGTTGCCATGACCCGTGCCCGCGAGAGGCTTTTCCTTGTGGGATCCTATACGGGCGAAACCCGTTTTCGCAATATTTCGGAGCTTTCGCGGAATCCTCATTCTTACTCGGTCATGACCGCTCCGAACTGGGATACCTGGATCTCGGCGGCACTCGGGGGCAAAGAGGATTTGTGTGATATACGAGAGCTTGAGCCTTATGAGGTGCAGGAGCCTGTCGCCCTTGAAAGGGAAGCGCGGGAAAATGTGACCGCAGACCCCGAAAGAATCGAGGATTACAAACGACTGTTCCTTGAACGGTTTGATTTTAAGTATGACGACAGATTTACGGGTATCCCTGCGAAAATGTCTGTTTCAAGGCTCTATCCCGGGGTGCTTGACACCGCCGAACGGGAAAGCGACGATAGGGAGATCGAGATCCCCGAGATCAAAAATGCTCCTGCGTTCCTTTTGGAGGATTCACAGCGCGCAAGCGGTGCCGAGAGGGGAACTGCGACCCACCTCTTTATGCAGTTCTGCGACTTTGAAAACGCGCGGAGCGCAGGCGCAAGAGCCGAGGCCAAAAGACTGGCTCAAAAGGGATTTATTTTCAAGGACAGCATAGAGCTGATGAATTTCGGTCAGCTTGAAGGATTTTTCAAAAGCGAATTTTTCTCTTCTCTTTCAAAGGCTAAAAGAGTTTGGCGGGAGCAGAGATTCAATTTGCTCCTTCCCGCTTCGAAATTCACGGAAAACCCTGCTATGGCTGAGTCCCTGGGAGACACAAGATTGGCGGTGCAGGGAGTTATCGACCTTGTTTTCGAGGACGAAAAGGGAGATCTTATTCTCGCGGATTACAAGACCGACTACCTGACCGCAGAGGAGAAGGAAAATCCCTCGCTGGCACTCAAAAAGCTCGGTGAGCGTCACCGCGAGCAACTTTCTTACTATCGGGAGGCGGTGAAACAGATATTCGGACGGGAACCGTCAAGGGTCTGCATCTATTCCTTACCCCTCGGAATGGCTTTGGATATTGAAACCGACAAAATATAAAACAACGGCGAGCCGTCGCGGCTCGCCGTTAATTTATTTGTGGATTATTTTAATGTTTTCGGGGAGGATTCCCGTGTACTCGTAAACGATCTCGTTTATCTGAGAGAGCTGGCTGTCGATCAGCGAATCGCTGTCCACCACTATGCTTGCCGTGCCGCCGCTGACTACTGCCACGCAGGCGTCAAAGCCCTTTGAGACCACAAGGGATTCAATGTTTGATTCGCTTTCGATGTCTCGGGCGATCTGCGCGATCTCCTCTGCCGCCTTGTCCTTTGCGGCCTGATCTGCACTCTCGCTTTCAACAACGCTTGAAAGCACGGCCATAGCTTCTTCTCTTGCTCTTGTGCGGTTTGCCTGTGAGACGGCAAAGTAATCCGATTGGGCGTTTTCGTCCCCATCTGTGTTGCTCGCCTCCAAGTTTTGCGAGATCATGCCCGAGCTTTGGGAATAGTCAAATCCTTCTTTGCCCGAGCTGTCAGTCATGACCCAGGCGAGCGTTACTGCCACGCCGAGCGCCAGCACCGAGCCTGCGATGACATAATTCTTTTTCTCGATCTTTTTGAAGAAATTCTTGGTCTTTTCCCATACTTTCTTGATATCCATATCTGCCTCCAAAAAATGATTTGTTATATAATATGAGCACACAAAAAATATTATTCCGATGTAAGTATACTGCCGTCACTCACACAGCATGGCACACCGAAAGCCTGTTCTGCGTAGCTTTCTATTTGCCGCGGATTTTTCAGAAGAGCGCCTCGGGATAACGTGATATCAACGGCAGTCAGGCGCAATCCCCCTTCTTCCTCCGAAAAGGTACAGCTGACCTGCACGTTCTTGTCCGAAATTCCGAATTTTTCGCATATGTGCGCAAGAACGGCGCGTTCAGTTTCTTTTTGTGTCCGACTTGAAAGCTGTTCTGCCCAGATGGCGTTGTAATCCTCCGTTCGCTCGACGGCTGAAAAAAGCTCCGAGCCTACCTGTATTCCGCTTACCAAAGAGGAGATGGGAAGCACGGTGGCGCACAAAAGTACGGCCGAGGTGAGAAAGGAGAAATATTTTTTGAGTGAAACGTTGTTTGGACATAGGGCGCGAAAAAGGGAAGATGCCACCGAGACCGCCACGATAGAATAGAGATAATTTTTCATTTTGTTCCTTTCAGGCGGCCGCCGAGATCCTTACGAAAAGCACCAGAGCATAAATTGCCAATACCGAGCAGATTGAGCAGACCGCCATAAGATATCCGTAAAACCCCGTGGAATCGTTTAAGATGGACGCCTCCTTGGAAAGCCCCAGAAACGAGGCGCAGGACGAGCAGATCGACAGAGAGATCCTTCCCAAAACAAGAGAAAGGAGGGTGGGCAGAAGCATAATGCAAATGATGACGATGGCGCCGATCCCCACAGAGGAACGAAGATATTCCACCCCTGCCGCTACCGTCCGCAACGCCTCTCCTACCGTGCCGCCCACAACGGGAATAAAGGTCCCTGCGGCAAACTTGGCGGTTCTTGCCGTAAGCGAGTCAGCCTTTGCGCAAAGAAGCGTCTGTCCCGACATGACTGCGGAGATTATGAGCGCCATAAGCCCCAAAAGAAAGGTAAAGGTCTTTTTGATGCCCCGAGCCACCCCGTCAAGCCCCGTTCGCTCCGAAAAAGCCGAGGCGGCGGCAAAGGCGGCACAGCCCGAAAGAACGGGGATCAGTGTCATATAGCAA
This sequence comes from Clostridia bacterium, assembly GCA_017397175.1. GTDB lineage: Bacteria > Bacillota > Clostridia > Oscillospirales > CAG-272 > SIG710. The sequence continues at coordinate 17,799 of JAFQKA010000011.1, forward strand.
AAATTTTCGCAGAATATGATTAGGATCCCGAGCATTGAGGTCTCACTGACTGCCGTCGTTACGTTTCCGCCCGATGCAAGCAAAACTCCGACCATCGGGATCATGGAGTTGACCAGGGTGCAGAGCTTTTTGAGAAATTCCCCTGTGGCACGTGCCGCCGTCAGCTGTGGGGTGAGAACGGAGAGCAACAGCATGGCATTTGTGCAGAAAGTGGCGCCGTCCCCCGTGCTCTCACCTCCGAAATTTTCCGAAAGCAATCGAAAAAGAGCGATGCCCAAAAGCAAAGCAAGATTTTGCAAAAGGAGTTTTTTTGCCGATGGCAGACTTGAAGACAGTGCGTTTTTTATTTGTGAAAAGACCTGCTTTACACTGAGCGCTTGGCGAAGTGCTTCCCCCGATTCCTCGGGGGTTTCGGATAAAAGTCCCTGAGGCAGGTCTTTTGTGATCTCTTCGGGAATGCCCGATCGGTAGGCTTCAAATTCGTCGCTGAAATCGGTTGCGTGGCAGGGTAGTGTGAGGAAAAACAATAGGGCAACGACCGCATAAAGAACCGATAATTTACGCACCGAGAAGCTCTCCCATGACCTGCAATATCTGCTTCAGAAAGGGAAGCGAAAGCAGTATCAGCTCGGCTTTGCCCACGGCCTCGACCCCCGATGCCACCGAGACCTCACCGCAGTCCCGACAGACGGACGAGCAAATGAAGGTCAGATAAGTGATTCCCAGTGCCTTGAGCATGGTCTCGCCGTAGCCTGCGCTGCCCGAGGCGTCAAGCTGAGTGCGCGCAAAGGTCAGGGCAGGGGACAGGGCACCGATCACTGCTGCCACCGCCGATACCGAGATTATGGCGCGAACGAACATCGCCGTGTCGCTTTTCATGCCCTTGAGGGTGAGGAGCAGTGCAAGGCTGACGATGGCAACTCCGCAGACCTTGAAAAGAAGTCCGCTCACAGCCCGAAAACGCTCCTGACCGATTGGAAAAGCTTTCCCATTTCGCTTACCAGCATGAGCAGTACCACAATGATTCCCGCCACGGTGACGAGCGTCGCCTGCTCGTCCCGTCCGTTTTTGCTCAGTATCTGAACCGCCACCGAAACCAAAATCCCCATGCCTGCCACCTTTAAAACAAGTGCTACGTCCATAAATCCAATGCCCACGTCCTTTCGCTGAAATATGTATCATATAAGAATGATGACCAGCGCCAAAGCAGAGCAGATGAGCAGAGTGTAGGTCATTTTTCTTTTTTTGGGGAAGAGGATCTGCGCGTCGTTTGCAAAATCCGAAAGTTGTTTTGAGCATAGGGCGCAGGATCTTACCTGGTCGCCTTGGAAATGTCTGCCAAGGTCTGCGCCAAATGTAAAAAGCGTGCGTTTTTCTTCTTCGTTCAATGCCAGATCACAGCTGTTAAGAAATCCAATGAAATTTTCCGTGTCAGGCATGGTGGCACCGCAGGACCTCAGCAAGGCGGGGTCGGTGCTTTTCAGAATTTCACAGACGGGTGTGTTGAAGCTTTCTATCTGCTGTCCAATGCGTCCTATAAGCGAGGCAAAGGAAAAAAGCTGCGATAGCCTGCGCTTTTCCGCCGATACGATGGCGCCTGCCGCTATGATCGATGCCGCCACCGCTGTAAAGCATCCCATGATCTTGAGTATCACGTGAGATTAACTCCGCGGATCTCACATTTGCACCGCTCGTTTCCGTTTCTGCTGAGGAAGGCAACAGAGGAGAAAACTCCGAGACGGCAAAGCTCCGCGATTTCTTTCCTTTGCATGACACTGTCGATACCGGCAGCGTGGGCGGAGGCAAGCACCGATACTCCGGCACCCACTGCACCCGAGAGCGCGGTGCATTCCTGCATATTTCCGATCTCGTCGCATACTATCACGTCGGGACACATAGTTCGAATAGCGATCTCTATACCTGCCGCGCGGGGGTATCCGTCCAGGACGTCGACCAAAAGTCCCGGGGCTTCAAGCCCGAAAGCCAGCTCGCCGCGGCTGTCGATGACGGCTACCCGATGTCCCGTGCCTGCCAATGCCCGCGCTGTATATCGAAGCGCCGTGGTCTTCCCGACACCGGGCGGCGAGCAGATGAGCAATCCCCCGACGGCCGCCTGTGCAAGCTCGGGATAGGGCGTGCCGACCCCGCTGAGCCGCAGGAGCTTTAAGGGCAAACGAATGTTCAGCGACGTGACGTTTTGGAGTGCGGTTACAGATTGTCCGTACCTGACCGCGTGTCCGACCACGCCCACTCTGACACCCTCCTCGCCCTGTATGTAGCCTTGACAAAGAGTCTCTCCGTGGGCGTAGACCGAGCCGCCGCAAAGGGAGAAAAGTATTTCGTCCATGTCGGCGCGGGTCGGGACGTATTTGCCGCGCCGTGATACAGAGCTTGTCTTGTACTCGGCAAATTTGCCGACGCGGAGACGTATTTCTTCAAGACTGTCACGCGTGCAGTCGGGCAATTCCCCGAGTTCTGACAGGATCTCTTGGGGAAGTGCTTTTTTTAGGTATTGCGGCAGTGTTGCTTCGTTTTTTCTGTTGTCCGTTATCATTTTTTCCGCCTTTCTTTTTCTTCACGACAAATCTATGATGCTCTGACGGAAAATATACCACCCCTTTGAAAATGGTGTTAGATCCCCACCACCAACCCCCTTTAAAAAGGGGCCTGGACCCCCCACCAGCCCCCTTTAAAAAGGTGGCTGGACCCACCAAACTAAACTCACGAAACCAATGGCTAAACACCATTGGTTTTGATGAAGATTGAGGAAAAGGGATTGAATCACTTAACAAAACCACAACGAAAACGATGTCTGAACAACATCGTTTTTGATGAAGAAAATTAAAATTGGTAGGGGTCGGTGCCACGACGACCCGTTTTCGACGGGAGGATAATATCCTCCCCTACAAGAATCTCTCTTGTTTCACATTGTGGGAAGTATTCCACAACCGTTCGTTTTTTACGGGTCGTCGGGGCGCCGACCCCTACCGGGTATGTTGAGAACGAACGATTACCACCCGCCCCCTCCTCAAACCAGCGAATTCGGAGCGAATGATTTGGACCGGCCGAATTCGCGGACGTAGAATGACCGCAGGTCACGCATGAG
>JAFQKA010000012.1 GCA_017397175.1 Clostridia bacterium
GAGGTGGCACGGCTTGCCTTGACGGAGGGATTGTAAAGATAGATTGCGCCGAAACAATCCCCCAGCTCCCTTTGCACAAAGGGGCCTTATTTAATCACCACGGGGTGGGTTTGCCGTCAACGTAGCGCCAATAATTGCCTGTTGTCGTCGGCTGGGTTGCTGAATAATAATATACGATACGATTTGACGGGGTGTTATCCCAAACGCTCGAACCGAACGAGATCGCTGCCCATTTTGTAGCATCGCCGCCGTAATATACGCTTGTGAGACTGCTGCAACCACGGAACGCATACTCACCAATACTCGTCACGCTGTCGGGGATTTCTACGCTTGTGAGACTGCTGCAACCCCAGAACGCAGAATCACCAATACTCGTCACGCTGTCGGGAATCGTTACGCTTGTGAGACTGCTGCAATCACGGAACGCAGAATGACCAATACTCGTCACGCTGTCGGGGATAACTACGCTTGTGAGACTGCTGCACCTCTCGAACGCCCAATCACCAATACTCATCACGCTGTCGGGGATTTCTACGCTTGTGAGACTGCTGCAACCACGGAACGCATACTCACCAATACTCGTCACGCCGTCGGGGATTTCTACGCTTGTGAGACTGCTGCAACCCCCGAACGCAGAAGAACCAATACTCGTCACGCTGTCGGGAATCGTTACGCTTGTGAGACTGCTGCAACCCCCGAACGCAGAAGAACCAATACTCGTCACGCTGTCGGGGATTTCTACGCTTGTGAGACTGCTGCAATTTGCGAACGCAGAATCACCAATACTCGTCACGCTGTCGCCGATTTCTACGCTTGTGAGACTGCTGCAACCACGGAACGCAGCACCACCAATACTCGTCACGCTGTCGGGGATCTCTACGCTTGCGAGATTGCTGCAACCGGAGAACGCAGAATAACCAATACTCGTCACGCTGTCAGGGATCTCTACGCTTGTGAGACCGCTGCAACCGGAGAACGCAGAAAAACCAATACTCGTCACGCTGTCGGAGATCTCTACGCTTGTGAGATTGCTGCAATTTTCGAACGCATAATAACCAATACTCGTCACGCTGTCGGGAATGACAACATCTGTCGCAAGAACGCCATCAATATAAAGATTGCCATCTGACGTTAGAGGATGAGAATAAGAACCGTCCATTTTAACGTTCAGCCAGGATTCAAGATTGGAGATATACAGATTTTTTAAACTGTAGCAATTATAAAACGCCTGCATACCAATACTCGTCACGCTGTCGCCAATTTTTATGCTCGCAAGACGGCTACAGCCATCGAATGCATAACCACCAATACTTGTCACGCCATTTCCGATTCCTACGCTTGTGAGACTGCTGCAATTATAGAACGCCCAATTACCAATACTCTTCACGCTGTCGGGGATCTCCACGCTTGTGAGACTGCTGCAACCAGAGAACGCATAAGAACCAATACTCGTCACGCTGTCGCCAATCTCTACACTTGTGAGACTGCTGCAACCAGAGAACGCATAAGAACCAATACTCGTCACGCTGTTTTTGATGGTTACATTCTCTATGTTAGAACAATTATACGCAATGTAAGAGGGGACTTTTGTTCCACCAAAAACAACCGTCTTAATGGAAGGAATATTCAAGAAAACCTTATCTTTATCGGGTGAAAAGCTCGAATTATAATAAACCGTTGCAAGATTATCGCACTTATAGAAAACCTGGTGTCCAACGCTTGTAACGGACGCGGGAACGGTGAACTCGGTGAGCCCCGTACAGCCGTAGAAGGCTCTCTGTCCGAGGGTTTTCATAGTTGAAGGCAGACCGATCTTTGTTATCTGCGTCTGATCCGCAAAAGCCTTGTCGGCAATAGCTACCACAGGGCAATTTTCTATGGTCTCGGGAATATGTATCTCGGTTTCGGTACAGCTTCCGATTCCCGTGATGGTGCACACGCCGTTTGCAATGGTATATTCAAGCCCCTTTGCCAGCGTCGCGCCCGTAAAGGAATCGGTCATTTCGTGACCGCAGATCCTGCACTTGTGGAAGGTATATCCCTTCTCGGTCTCTGTGGGCGGAACAACGGTGTCCTCATAATCGTGCTCCGTCATAGGCACAATTTGCTGTTTCACCAGGATCATGCCGCAATCCGAGCAATGTTTGCCCTCGGTGAGACCTGTTTGGGTGCAAGTGGCGGGTACGGCAGGGTCGATTACCACCGTATGGCTGTCACCGCCCAAAATAACGTCCCAGCCGGCAATATATTGGGACAAAAGCACCAGGTCAACGGCGTTTATTTCTCCGTCGCCGTTTACGTCACCGGGCTGGATCACCTTGGGGGTCTCGGCGCTGATGCAAAGCACCGTAGCGCACGCCAGCGCAAGTGTTAAAATTGCAAGTAAAAGTTTCTTTTTCATTTGTCTGCCTCCAAAAATCGGAACATGTAATAAAACACCTCTATTATACATCTTTTACTTTCTTCCGTCAAGGTTTCGGGAAAATTTTGGTGTTTGAGAGGGATTTTGACGGTTTATTCGTAGGGGTCGACGTCCTCGTCGACCCCTACAGGTATATGATAAATATCGCTCTCACACCGCCGTCGTTGATCACACATCTTGTAGGGGAGGATATTATCCTCCCGCATTTGACTGAAAAACAAGCGGGAGGCTGATAGCCTCCCCTACGGGTATGGCTGAATCGCATCTCAAAACCATTTCACAAAATCAATACATTCGGGGTCGATCTCAACCGACTTCCCTTTCAGATATCCAAGCTCGCCGTCCGAATTTTCAAAAGCAAATTCAAGGCGATAGGAATAGAGAGCCTGGTATTTTATACGATCATTTTTATTGATGCCGTATTTTCCGTCACCTATCAGCGGGTGACCCAGGTGCGCCATGGTGGCTCTTATCTGGTGGGTTCTGCCCGTGATAAGCTCAACGCGCAAAAGGCTTTCGTCACCCTTTTCGGAGAGCACCTCATATTTTGTGATCGTCTCCTTTGAGCCGGGTACTTTTTTGTCGTAAATGCGAACCTTATTCTCGGCGCTGTCCTTTATGAGCCAGCCACGGTGGGTATCCGCTTTTTTCTTCAATCTGCCGTGAACCGCGCAAAGATAGAATTTATTGATCTCACCCGCCTTTATCTTTGCGTTCATTTCTCTGAGCGCCGCGGCGTTCTTTGCGGCAATGACTATACCGCCGGTATTTCGGTCGATCCGATTGCAAAGGGCAGGCGCAAAGGACTGCTCGTCGGCAGGGTCGTACTCACCTTTTTGATAAAGGTAAGCGCGAATGTGCATAAGGAGCGTATTCTCCTTTGCCTGAGCGTCCTCGTGAACGACCACTCCGGGACGCTTATTTATTAAAAGGATATTTTCGTCCTCGTATACCGTCTCGATCTTCGGCTGAATACGGGAGATCGCTCCCATATCCTTTTCGGGGGAGTCAAAAAACTCGTCACGAATGAAAAGATCGACCACGTCCCCTTCGCACAGCATATACTTCTGCTCTGTTCGCTTTCGATTGACCTTTATCTTCTTCGTGCGGATATATTTATACATAAGAGACGTGGGCAACCCCTTGACGGCTTTAGTGAGAAACTTGTCAAGTCTCTGCCCTGCGTCGTTTTTCTTTACAGTGAATGAGCGCATAGAACTCCTTTGAAAAAATAGGAAAAATAGGGCTTTTCAAGCCCTATTTTCCCAAATTTAAAATTACTTTGTTCCGAAAATTCTGTCACCTGCATCGCCAAGACCGGGAACGATATATGCGTGTTCGTTCAGGTAATCGTCAAGACTTGCGGTGTAAATGTCAACGTCGGGGTGATCCTCCTGCACCTTCTTCACACCTTCGGGAGCGGCAACAAGGCACATAAGACGGATATTTTTGCAGCCCTTCTTTTTTAGCATCGTCAGCGCATCGGAAGAAGAACCGCCCGTTGCCAGCATGGGGTCAACCAGAATAACGATCCTGTCCTCAATGTCAAAGGGCAGCTTGCAGTAATATTCTACGGGCATATGAGTGTCGGGGTCGCGGTAAAGACCGATGTGTCCAACCTTCGCAACGGGAACGAGACGGAGAAGGCCGTCAACCATGCCCAGACCTGCACGCAAAATGGGAACGATGGCAAGCTTTTTGCCCGAAACCATCTTTGCCGTCATCTTTGTGATGGGGGTCTCGATGGTAACGTCCTCAAGAGGCAGATCACGGGTGATCTCATATCCCATGAGAAGCGCGATCTCATCAAGAAGCTCTCTGAAATCCTTGGAGCCTGTTTTCTTGTTTCTCATAATCGAGAGCTTGTGAGTAATAAGGGGATGGTCAACTATATGAAGAGTGCTCATTTTATACTCCCTCTGCCGCTTGGCGGCCAAAATTTATTTTACAGTTCTATTATACTATCATTTCCGACCTTTTTCAAGAGAAAACGAGAAAATCTTTTTATTTTTTAATCGGTCACCCTATCCTGCAACAGATCAAGCTCGAAAGAACGGACGCTGTCAGCACCAAGGTAAGCATCGTATCCGGCTACGTGGTTTGCCACGTGCACAGTCCTGCCGCCGTTTGTAAAATACAGTCCGGTGACAATCCCCAAATTCACATCGTAGTTATATTCCTGAGGATTTGTCAAAAGTGCCTGAACGGTCGTTCTGTCCTCGCGAACCTCTGTGTAGAGCAGAACGTTTTCGTTGTGCATATGTCCGCAGAGAACAAGCACGACATTTGAATAAGGAAGTACAAGCTGCTCTCTGATCTCGGGTGCGCCGCTGTGAGTCAAGGGAGTTCCGTCGTCGTCAAGATATCCGTGGCAGGAAAGGATTACGTTGTGATCGGGGTGCGCTTCAAGCACGGTCTTCGCCCAATCAAGCTCCTCCCGGGACGGAACGTATCCTAATCCAAGGAAAAGATATTTCTGTCCCTGAATTTCAAATCGGTAAAAATAGGACTTCATTGATCCGTCAAAAGATCCGTTGTTTTCGTCCTGTTCAAATATGAGATATTGCTTAAACAGCTCGGGATCGTCTCCTCCGTATGAGGTGGACACGTCATGGTTGCCCAGCACAGGAAAATGCTTGACCTTGCCTTGAAGCGTCGCAAAAGCCGTCGACGCTTTTTCCCATTGCTCGGGAATATTGTCGTCGGTTATATCGCCAACTCCGATAACCGCTTGGATATTTCTGCTCTCAATATTCTTTACAAGCCAGTTGTACATACCGAAATATCCCGAATCATTTGACCTTTGGGTAAGCCCCTGTGTGTCACCGATGACCATAATGGAATAGTCGTAATTTTCGGGCAAGGTAAGCTCATCTTCGTTAAGATAGCTGCTACCTGCCCAGGAAAGGTCAATTTCTCCTCGGCTCAGATCGCGGTATACGGCCTTTCCGCTTTCCTCAAAGACGTAGGCCGCCATAAGTCCTTTCGTGTCGGGATCCCTGTAGTTTTTGTAATCGGCTGCGATCTCCTCGGCCGTTCTTACCGTACTATATGCCGCAAAAGATCCGATCCTTCCGCAAAACGGCTCGGATACTGCACCCGACTGCGAAAAATAGCCGCCGACCATAGTTCGGTGAGTGTTCGTTTCGGAATTGAACTCCACCGCCTCCATAGCATTGATGTGGCCTTGGATCATCGACCTGGATTCCTTCAGCTCACCGTTTATATAACAGTGAAACTTCATAGCCTCGGTATCGGCCGCGATAGCCACGTGTGTCCACTGACCGCAGGGGATCTCGGATTTGTAAAAGGAAATGCTCTCGGCTCTGATCCCGATAGTAAGGGTCGGGACACCGTCTCTTATCAAAAAAGCAAACGAATTGGTCTTTGTTTCCTTTTGATTTCCGAAAATGAGCGAAACACCGTTTTTCTCTTTCATATTCACCCACGCCTCAAAGGTGCAAGGCATTCTCTCGGGATTCGACACCGTAACATACCCCGGCAAATTTTCAAAGCTCGCGCCGGACGTGGGCGCATACGGATCTGCGGTAGCCGAAGGCACATCCGTCTCCTGTTGCGTCTGAGGGTCCGTCATGTCCGGGGTATCATCCCCCGTTTTCCCGCAGGAAAACAGCACAGAAAGTGCCACAAGTAAAATGAAAATTATCCAAAATTTCGATCTCAACACGATTATCTTCCCCCTTTTTCTTACTCTGATGGAATTTTATCACATTTTGTATCCGATTGCAACATCTTTACGGAAAATTACCGCAGACAAATATTTAAATCGACTTGACATACGCTGCTTTTCGTGCTATGATTTTACAGAAGAAAACACTCTGAGAAAGGGAATATCAGCATGAAAAAATTTCAGCCCATAAGCGAACTTTACCCCCATATGCTCCACGGCGGCGACTACAATCCCGACCAGTGGCTGCATATGCCCGAAATAATCGAAGAAGATATGCGCCTCATGAAGCTGGCGCACGTAAACACAATGTCTCTGGGCATCTTCAGCTGGACACAGCTTGAGCCGGAAGAGGGTGTTTACAATTTTTCCTATCTCGACATGATGATAGAGAAGATCGGCAAAAACGGAGGAAAGGTTCTCCTTGCAACCCCCACGGGCAGTAAGCCTCTTTGGATGGCAAGAAAATACCCCGAGATCCGCATGGTAGACCAGCGAGGCTACCGCGAAATGACGGGAAGACGCCATAATCATTGCTACAACTCCCCCATCTACCGCGAAAAAACCTATGAAATAAACCGCCGTCTCGCTCAGCGTTACGGAAACAACGACACGGTCATCGGTTGGCACCTTTCAAACGAATACGCAAACTGCCGCACGGTCTGCTATTGCCAGACCTGCCAGGCAAAGTTCCGTGAATACGTCAAGGCAAAATACAAGACCCTTGACAATCTTAATCAAAGCTGGTGTACGGCGTTCTGGAGCCATACGGTAACCGACTGGGATCTGATCGAGGCTCCCTCGGACATGGGCGAGGACAGCGTTCACGGTCTGACACTGGACTGGAAGAGATTTGTTTCCGATTCCTACGTTGACTATATGAAATCGGAAATTGCCGCTATCCGTGAGTTCTCGGACAAGCCCGTAACGGCAAACCTCATGAGAAACTTCACCCGAATCGACTATTGGGAAATGGCAAAGCACATCGACGTAGCCTCTTGGGATTCCTACCCCTATTGGCATCGGGACGATGCGGGCATCGAGCACGCCGACGTTTGCTTTAACAATGATTTCTTCCGTTCCATCAAGGGCGGAAAACCTTTCCTTCTCATGGAAAGTACCCCCAGCATGCCCAACTGGCACGATATAAACAAGCTCAAACGTCCCGGAGTAAACCGCCTCGGCGGTCTGCAATCGGTGTCACAGGGCTCGGACAGCGTTCAGTATTTCCAGTGGCGAATGGCGAGAGGAAACGTAGAGAAATTCCACGGCGCCGTAGTTAATCACGAGGGCAGCGAAAACAGCCGCGTATTCCGCGAGGTTGCGTCTCTCGGTGAAACCCTTGAAAAGCTCGACGCCATCGTAGGCTGCCCTGTTGAAAGTGACGCGGCAGTATTCTACTCAGCCGAAAATCAGTGGGCGCTGGCCGATGCTCAGGGATTCAACAGACACAACAAAAAACATCTCGAGACCATCGTTCGACACTACAAGCAGTTCCTTGACCGCGGCATCAACACCGATATCGTAGGCTATGAGTCCGACTTCTCAAAATACAAGGTAGTAATTGCGCCCATGCTCTATTCGGTCTCCGACGAGCTGATAGATAAGATCGAGCAGTACGTGGCAAACGGCGGCACCTTCATCACCACCTATATCAGCGGCATGGTCGACAAAAACGACCTCTGCTATCTCGGAGGCTTCCCCGCAGGTAAATTGAAGGACGTGTTCGGTCTGTGGAACGAGGAAATCGACTCCCTCTATCCTAATGACAGCAACAAGGTGGAATTTGGCGGCAAAGAATACAAGGCCATCGACTACTGCGAGCTTCTTCACGCAAGAGGCGCAAAGGTGCTCGGCTCTTACAAGGAAGACTTCTACGCAGGCATGCCCGCCGTGCTTGAAAATTCCTACGGTAAGGGAAAAGCATACTACATCGCATTCCGCGACACAGGTGACTTCCTCACCGACTTCTATGAGGGTATCGTTGCAGAGAGCGGTCTGAAATCCAGCTTTAACGGCACTCTTGCCGAGGGCGTTGTTGCCAGAAGCCGTACTGACGGCGAGTTCGATTATGTGTTCCTGCTCAACTACAGAAACGAAGAAAGAACGGTCAACACAAGCGCCGTTTACACCGATATGGAAACAGGCGAGACCCGCACGGGAGAAATAAAACTCTGCCCCTTCGGTTCTATCGTAATGAAGATCAAAAAGTAAGTAATATATACCCCCGCACCGCCATAAAATGGCAGGTGCGGGGGTGTTTTTATGAAGATAAAAATTGGCTTTGGAGCAGTCGTTTTACCTTTGGCTCTTTTCATGGCAGGAGCAAGTACATCTTCCCTGCTCTCTTTGCTGTCAGCGGTCCTTTTCCATGAGCTTGGACACATAATAACGATTCTGATCCTGAAAAAGAAGATACGCACCGTCACCCTTGAACCTTTTGGCGCGCGGATAATTATCGAAGATGAGATCTCATACGTTCACGAAATTCTGATAGCTTTAGCCGGACCTGCGGCAAGTCTTTTGCTGTTTTTTCTTTTAGGAGACGGAAATGCAGCAGACTATTCCCTTTTTTTGGGGGTCATAAACCTTCTTCCCGTCCCGACTCTCGATGGAGGTCGTGCGCTATATTGCACCGTGTCCTACTTCTCGGGTCCTCTATCGGGAGACCTGGCCACAAGGATCTGCGGAAAGATATTCGCATTTTTGATTTGGTTGGTCTCGGTCTATCTTATTTTGCGGTATGACGGCGGTTTTGGGCTTTTGGTCTTTTCCTGCTTTTTAGCTGTAATGACAGCGAGAAAATAAAACAGAGGGCGCATTTTGCGCCCTCTGTTTTATTTATTGTCCAGAACGGTTTTTACCCTCTCCGTGAGATTTCTTGCAATTTCATCGACGCCGCGGGGACTTGGGTGAACCAGGTCGCCGCTGAGCCCGCGAGAGTTCGTGAGGATCTCCGTTCCTTTTACGTAATGAACGTTGGGAAGATCCAACTCCTCGGTTATCCTCTTGATTATATCGCGGAAATCACGAACCTGCGGATTGTTTCCGCCCGCATCACTTCCGCAGAAGAAAAGGTCAATGGCAAATATTTCACTTTTGGGGTGTGACGCGGCAATTTTCTCCACGAAATACCTGCACTTGGAGTAAAATTCCTCGTTTGAAAAATGACCGACCACGTTGATTCCCATTTCTATGGTTGCAACGTCGAAATCAAGGGTAGCTAAGTGATCCGCAACCTCTTTTTCCATTCTGGCAGAGCCTGCAAAACCGCAATTCAAAAGATCCGCGTCAATATTTTCCGCCAGACGAAAAGCCCATGTATAGGGGGTGACCAGGGCTGTACTTCCGTGAGTTATGGAGGAACCGTATGTAAGCAGCCTGCGACAGGGCAGATCCTCGGGACGCGGCGGCTCAATGTCCCCCTCAATATCGTATATAATAAATCCGTAGGACGGCAGGATCAGGCGCACCAGATCGTAAGCGTAGGGGATATTGTGTTCCTTGTGTATGCTTTCAGCCATTTCGGGCGAATTTACCGGCAAAAATTCAAGCACGGTCTTCTCCCTGTATATTTCCTTTCTGCATCTGTCCCATGCGGCACACATTCCACCGTACCACACCTGTGCCTCGCAGCAGTTTATCGACTCGTATACTTTACTCAATGCCAGCGTTATCTTTGCTGTACCCGATTTTACGCGAAAGCGTATTTCAACGCCCGTAGAGGCGATATTCCTCGACTTTCCCTGCTCCGACGATAGGTGTTCTTCCACGCAAACGGGAAGTCTGTGCATTACGTATCCGCCTTCTCCGTTCGGTGTCAGCTCACTTACACCGTGAAGCTCTGCATTTTTCCAAATCATTTTCGTTCTCCTTTGTCAGGCTTTTTTCCGTTTTATTTTATCACATAAACAAACAAATGTCAACAATCAAAAGCTCTTTATCCCATAGCCTCTCTCAGAGTTTCAAGAGCACCCTTTTCTATTCGGCTCACGTAGGAACGGGAAATTCCCAAAAGCTGTGCCACCTCACGCTGTGTCAACGGTTCACCTCCCGAGAGCCCGTAGCGAAGTTGGATTATTTTTCGTTCTCTCACGGACAGCGCACTGTCCACCAGCTGCCTTGCGCGGTCGCTTTGAATCTTTCTTTCCACCTCCTCGCAGACGTTCTCGTCACTGCTCATAACGTCAATATACGTCAGAGGATTTCCGTCCTTGTCCATGTCAATAGTCTCGCTGAGTGAAACCTCCGCTTGTATCTTTTTTTGCGCGCGAAAGTGCATGAGTATTTCGTTCTGAATACACCGCGCTCCGTAGGTGGCAAAGCGAACGCCGCTTGTTGGCTTGTAAGAATCCACCGCCTTCACCAGTCCCACGGTTCCGATAGAAACCAGATCCTCAGAATCCTTTGCCCCCGAATAATATTTTCGCACGATATGGGAGACCAGGCGCAGATTGTGAAGTATCAGCTTTTCTCTGGCACCCTCGTCACCTGTACCCGAAAATACCTCAAAAAGCCTTTTTTCCTCCTGTGCCTCAAGCGGCGGGGGAAATCCCCCGGGCGTGGAGATTCCCAGGATCAGACAAGCGGCCTTCAAAGCGATGGACAAAAGATAGGTAAGCATAAAGTTCCTCCAAATAACGTTTTCCTCACAAAATTTTATTCAAAAAACTCTTTTTATTGCCTGTACACAAAAAAATCGATGAGAGAAGTCCTTTTCGGTTGACATTAGCACGCAAAAATGGTACAATATTGACGAAAATAAAAGTCCCAAACGGGGATATAAGCGAGGAAAATATGAAAAAACTTATAGGAAATGCGGTAGTAGGTCAGTCCGGCGGTCCTACCGCGGCAATAAACGCAACTTTGGCTGGTGTTATCCGCGGCGTACTTGACGAAAACTGCCATGGCGGAGCTATCAAAACACTTTACGGCATGAGAAACGGCGTGGAAGGTCTGCTTGAGGAGCGTCTGGTCAACCTGACCGAGCTTTTTGCCGACGAGCAAAAGCTCATCGACCTTGAAAATACCCCTGCGGCGGCACTTGGCTCTTGCCGAAAGAAGCTTCCCACTCTCTCCGAGGGCAAGGAGACATACGAAAAGCTCCTTGAGATCTTTAAAAAATACGACATCCGCTATTTCTTCTATATCGGCGGAAACGATTCAATGGATACCGCCGCAAAGCTCAGTGAATTTTCCAAAATTTGCGGATACGAGATGAGGATTATCGGTGTCCCCAAGACTATCGACAACGACCTTATCGTCACCGACCACACCCCCGGCTTTGGCTCGGCGGCAAAATACATCGGCACCACCGTTCGTGAGATAATACGCGACTGCGCGGTGTATACCGTGAAGGCTGTCACCATCGTTGAGATAATGGGACGTGACGCAGGCTGGCTCACCTGTGCGTCGGCTCTCGGTCGCCGCGTTGACGGCTTTGAACCGGACCTCGTTTACCTGCCCGAAAGAGACTTTGACGCGGACAAGTTCCTTTTCGACGTGCGCGCGGCACTTGAGCGCCACCCCAACGTGGTCATCGCGGTCTCCGAGGGCATAAAGTCCGCTGACGGCAAGTACGTATGCGAACTGCTCGGAAGCGGCTCCACCGACGTTTTCGGCCACACACAGCTGACGGGTTGCGGAAAGGCTCTTGAGCATCTTGTCAAGCGGGAGATCGGCTGCAAAGTCCGCTCCATTGAGCTGAATCTTCCCCAGCGTTGCGCTTCTCACCTTGCATCAAAGACAGACCTTGATGAATCTGTTCTTGTGGGACGCGGCGCGGTCAAGGCGGCATCCGAGGGTGTCTCTTGCCACATGATGACTATTCTTCGCAAATCAACAAATCCATACGAGATCGAAATTTCCTCCTCCGACGTTTCCCTTATTGCAAATCAGGCAAAATCCGTGCCCAATGAATTTATAAATGAGGAAGGCAACCACGTAACAGACGAATGCGTTGACTATTTACTTCCTCTCATCGCAGGCGAAAACACACCCCGATTCGAAAAGGGACTTCCCGTTCACATAGTGATCTGATCGGAGGCAATCATGAAAATTTCAACCGAAATCGGTTCGCTTTTAAAACAACGCCCTACCAAAGAAGCACTTGACATTGTAAAAAATGCGGGATTTGACTGCGCGGATTTTTCTTTCTCAGCTCTTCCCAAAACAACGCTCACAGATCTTTCCGAGGAGCTTGAAACATACCGCGATCTCCGCCGCTATTCCGACGAGATCGGCCTGCCGTTCAATCAGGCACACGCGCCCTTTGCATCAAGCACAGGCGACCCCGACGAAGACGCAACAATCTTCGAGCGCATCAAAAATTCAATAATTCTTTCGGGCATACTTGGAATAAAACACGTTATAGTCCATCCAAAACAGCACCTGTCCTACCGCTACAACGAGGCGGTTCTGAGGGAAATGAATTTTGTTTTTTACAACGCTCTTCGTCCTTACGCACAAGAGGCAGGGGTAAAGATCGCTATTGAAAATATGTGGAAATATAACCCTGCACACACCCATATTGACCACAGCGTCTGCTCGCGGATCGAGGAGCATATTGCATACGTTGATATGCTCGATTCCCCCGTATTCGTTGCGTGCCTTGACATCGGGCATTGCGCCCTTGTGGGCGAGGATCCGGCAGAATCTATCCGACGGCTCGGGCATGACCGTCTCCACGCCCTCCACGTGCACGATCTTGATTACGTAAACGACCTGCACACACTGCCCGGTTGCTCTAAACTCGATTTCAAGCCTGTTATGCGCGCTCTGCATGACATTGATTACGACGGCGAGCTTACCCTTGAAGCCTGCTATTTCCTCCGTGGATTTGAGCCCGAGTTCCACCCCGAAGCAGTTGCTTTCATGGCAAAAAGAGCAAGATTTCTTGCCGATATGAAATTCGAGGATTGACATGAACGAAAAATACATACCCCTGCTCCGAACCTATTGCGATACGCTGGTTCGCTCGCAGCTTCGCGGCACGGGAGAAAAATCACTTGACGGAGGAATTTTGTGCCGTCCCTGTGCCATGATCCACGGACGGATCGCAGATGCGGTCTATCCTCTGGTCTATATGGCAAAGCTCACCGAAAATGCAAACTATCTGAATTCCGCATATCTGGCCTTTGACTGGAGTGAAAACGTACTCTGCGACGACGGCGGAATGTACAACGACACCACAAAAACCTGGCAAGGAACGACTGTTTTCTTCGCCATTTCCTTAGCCGAGGCTTTACACACAGGCGCGGATATCATCACTCCCAAAGAAAAAGCAAAATGGGAGGAGCGTCTGCGCCAAAACGGCGAGTGGCTCTATCGCGTGCTTGACGAGCGCCACTCTGCAAACATAAATTACCTTGCATCAAACACTTTGGCACTTTTTCTGATCGGTGAATATTTCGATCTTCCCGATTATATAGAAAAAGCGGCAAGATTGGCGGATTTCTCAATGTCGCACTTCACCGAAAACGGATTCCTTTGGGGTGAGACCGCACACGGTGGTCGCGGAGATCACAACCGCGAAGCAATTACCGCAAAAGGCTGCCGTCCCATCGACATGGGTTATAATTTGGAAGAATCTCTGCCCGCGCTTGTAAAATACGCATATTTCTCAAAGAATGAAAAAATGCTTTCTACGCTTGAAAGTATTCTTGTAAAACAGCTTGATTTCTTCCTGCCCGACGGTGCTGTTGACAACAGCTTCGGCTCGCGCAACAACAAATGGACCTATTGGGGTTCGCGCACCTCGGACGGCTGTATTTCAATGTTTGCGCTTCTCGCGGACAGAAATCCCCTGTTCGCAGAGATTGCCGACAGGACCTATTCCCTGCTTCAATCCTGCACCGAGGACGGACATCTCTACGGCGGTCCTCACTACCACCGCCACGGAATACTTCCCTGTATACATCACACCTTCCCCCACGCGGCTGCCCTTGCCTTTGCCGTAGAATACGGGAGAAAGGCGGAAAAGGCAGGATACCTGCCCATTGACCGTGCAATTCCCGTTCAATATTATCCCGAGATCGACACCTTGAAGATCGCCGTAGGAAATTATCGCGCGACCCTGACAGGCTACGACTGCACAACGGGCGAGGGTAACCACGTCAGCGGCGGCTCGCTCACCCTGCTCTACCATTATGATAAAGGCCCTATCATCGCGGGATCGACCCTCGATTTTCGCAACTCCGAAGCGAACAACTTCCAGCTTCCCACGAAGCTCACCGAGCACCGTTCTCTCGTTCCACGTCTTGAGGTGATCAAGAGCGGCAAGCGCTATACGTCGGCATACGACGACACGGTGAAAATGAAGGTGGAAAAGTGCAACGAAAATGTTGAGGTCACCTCCGTTTGCGGTCTCTGGACGGGAGCAGGTGCAAGATTCCCCGCTGACGTTGACCACGCAGTAAAATACACATTTACCGAAAGCGGTGTCACCATTCGCGCTGAAAATTGCGAGGGCACGAAATTCGTTCTTCCTCTTATCTGCGGCGAACCCGAGATCACCTGCGGAACACTCGTTTCGAAGGACGACATCTTCTACCTTACCGGCGGCTTTGAGGCAACCGAATACGTGATCGAGCCGCAAAACGGGGTTATTGAGTTTAAGATTACATAAAATCCTCCCTCCCGGAGGGAGCCTCACAAAATTCACCGAAACCGCAAGCAAAAAACAAGAAAAACACATGATATTCGAAAAAAGAAACTTAGACGACAAAACCGTTCATGCCCTTATAGAATGAATATACCCCCGGCAGATCTCTGTCGGGGGTATATTCATCTTCCGCGGTATTCCTGCTTGAGCACTTGAGCTATCTCCTCGGGAGATTCTTTGCATCCGCCTGCAAGCCACATTTTGATTATTGCGTTGAGTCCGTTTCTGAAAAACTCAATGTGATATTTCAAATTTCCTTCTATTTGCTCTGCCTCGGCACGCTTTGGATCGTATGTCGAAATAAGATGCTTGTCATCATAACAAAGCTTAAAATAGGTCTTATAAAACAACTGATTTTCCTTTATATGTGTAAACATCTTCAGCGCACCGCTTCGCTCGTTGAAATAGTCGTAATCCGCAAAAAGGTTGCTGAAATCATTTTCCAGCTTTTCTCTTGTCCTGTCTGCCAGATCGTATATGTCAATATAATTAGCATAAAATGTGCTTCTGTTCAGGCCCGTATTCTTGATAATATCCGAAACCGTTATTTTGTTCAGGTCTCTCGATTGCAAAAGCTCCACGAACGCTCTTTCTATCTTCTCCTGTGATTCCCTTCTGCGTTTGTTGTTTGCTACGTTCATTTTTTCTCCTTTATTCCGACACTTGTCGCAAAATTGACGCTTGATTTTGTCTGTCAGATGTATTATACTACAAATGCAATAAAAACACAAGTGTTGTTTTAATGAAAGGAGAAAAAACATGAAAAAGAGTAATTTTGTTGCATTGATTTTAGGTACGGTAAGCGGAGTTCTGTTCGCTCTGGGTATGTGTATGGCACTTCTTCCCGAATGGAACGCTTTTGGAACCGGCGTAGCCATGGGCGGTGCAGGAATCGTCCTTGGTCTGATCACACTCATGGTATGGTGCAAAATGGAGGGCAAAAAATTCCCGAAGATGAACGCGGGCAACATCCTTCGCGCCATTTACAGCGTAATTGCCGCGCTTGTGCTGGGAACGGGAATGGCACTTTGCCTCGTTGCCGAAAAGATCGTTCTCGGAACCCTGATAGGTCTTCTTGGGATCATTATGCTCATTGCCCTTATCCCCATGATCAAGGGAATTAAATGAGTTTTACGAGAATGTTAAGAGATCCGAACGTCGGATTTTTTGCAAACTCAGCTTGTGCCATTGCCTTTATGGTACTTGGTCTGTACGTGCACTCGTGGTGGTTCGTAACGGTTGGAGCCTATTACGCCGTTCTTGCCTCTGCTCGCTTTGCGGTGCTGAAGATACAGCGGCAAGCAAAAGGAGATCACGACACGGAGCTTTTCTCAAAGCGTATAACGGGAATACTTTTGATAATTCTTTCCTTTTGTCTGGTGGGAATAAATATCCTTGCCGCCGTCAAGGACAGGGGAACCGCATTTCACAAGATCGTCATGATCGCAATAGCAACGTACACGTGTGCAAAAGTGACACTGGCGGTTATGGGTATGGTAAAGGCACGGAAAATTGCATCGCCTGCAGTAAAAACTCAACGAAACATTGTACTTTCCGAGGCGATAGTTTCGATTTACACGCTCCAACGCTCAATGCTCGTTTCCTTTCCCGGAATGAGCCTATCGGAAATTCGATTATTCAACATTTTAACGGGAACGGCAGTATGGTTTGCCGTCCTGATTCTCGGAATCAACTTGATCGGAGGAAAGAGAGTAGACATGACAAAATCAAAGATTGCGCAAGCAAATGAAAAGATTGCCAAGTCCGTGACAGACGGCTATAAAAAGATAGAAAAAGGCGTGGTCGGCGGATATAAGAAAATTGAAAAGGGTGTCGTTAACGGGTATACAAAAATCGAGGACAAATTTATCGACGCTTATTTGACCAAAGACGGCGAGACCGTAGAGGAAGCCAAGGAAAGGCTGAAGAAAGAGAACAAATAAAGAAAAGCAGCCTCTCGGCTGCTTTTCTTTATTTGAGCTTCTGCTGTTTCTTCCAGAACCACATGACAAAGCTGTGGGGCATGATCTTGACCAAAAGCACCTGTGCTTTTGCCTTGAATCCGGGGACAACGTAGTCCTTTTTCGTCTTTTCAAGGGTGCGCCACGCCTTTTTGACAATAAATGCGCTATCGTACATGGCAACGTACTTCTTTACCACCGCATCTTGATCAGCCTTTATCGCTCGATCAAAAAACGCGGTCTTTGTCCAGAACGGACAGACGGCAAGAACACGGATCCCGTCCTTTTTCAGCTCACTTCCAAGCGCTCTCGAAAAATTGAGAACGAATGCCTTTGTTGCACCGTATACGTTGATATAAGGAATGGGCTGAAACGCCGCAACCGATGCTATCTGCACGATCTCCGAGCCTTGTTTCATATAAGGCAGAGACAGACAGGTAAGAGCGGTCAGCGCGCGGCAGTTAAGGTCTATCATTCCCAGGTTTTCCTCAAGTGTCAGGTTGTTGACGGCATCAAATTTGCCGTATCCGCTGCAATTTATGAGTATGGAGATTTCCGGCTTCTCGCTTTCAAGAAGTGCTTTGAACTCATCGACCGATCTCGGGTCTGCCAGATCCATGGGAACAGCGCGCACCGGAAAAGGGACAACCGCTTTCAGCTCATCGAGCCTTTGTGCGTTACGGGCGATCACCCAGACCTCGTCGTACTTTCCGTGGGAGGAGAGCGTTTCGGCAAACTTTCGTCCGATGCCGCTTGACGCGCCCGTGATTATTGCAATTTTCTTCATTATTATCTCACTTTCAAAACGTGGGGCTTTCCTGAAAAAGCCCCACGTTAATTTTAACCTATGATTGTCTTTGTCCAGCCGAACTTGTCCTCAATGCGGCCCATCTGAATACCTGTGAGGGTATCATAGAGCTTCTGAGTAACGGGACCCATGCTGGTCATACCTGCGGGGAAGCAGATCTCCTTACCGTGGTCAACCACCTTGCCAACAGGAGAAATAACTGCAGCAGTACCGCAAAGACCGCACTCTGCAAAATCCTCAAGCTCCTCGCGGTAAACTTCTCTCTCCTCAACCTCAAGACCAAGATATTCCTTAGCTACGATCATAAGGCTGCGGCGTGTGATAGAGGGAAGAATTGTGCTCGACTTGGGAGTTACGACCTTACCGTCCTTGGTTACGAACAGGAAGTTAGCTCCGCCCGTTTCCTCGACCTTTGTGTGAGTTGCGGCGTCAAGGTACATATTTTCGTCAAAGCCCTCGTTGTGAGCGGTAACGATAGCGTGAAGGCTCATTGCGTAGTTAAGACCGGCCTTGATGTGACCCGTTCCGCAGGGAGCGGCACGGTCAAAATCGGAGATCTTGATGGTCAGAGGCTTAACGCCGCCCTTGAAATAAGGTCCGACGGGAGTAGCGAAAAGTCTGAACTGATATTCCTGTGCGGGCTTAACGCCGATAACAGGGCTGATACCGAAAATGAAGGGTCTCAGGTAGAGAGAAGCGCCCGATCCGAAGGGAGGAACCCATGCGGCGTTTGCCTTTACGACCTGCTCAACAGCGTCGATGAACATACCTTCGGGAAGTGCGGGGATCTCAAGTCGAAGCGCGGAATCGTGGATTCGCGCATCGTTGAGGTCGGGACGGAATACGACTATTCTGCCGTCCTCGGTAGTGTACGCCTTCAGACCCTCGAAAACGGTCTGCGCGTACTGCAGAACACCTGCGCACTCGCTCATAACGATATCAGCGTCCTCGGTCAGTCCGCCCTTGTCCCACTTGCCGTCCTTGTAGTTTGCTACAAAGCGCTTATCTGTTTTAACGTAGCCGAAGCCCAAGCTCGACCAATCAATATTTTTCTTTTCCATAATTCTATTCTCCTAAATTCAGCAATCTGCGCCCATCTGAAGTGCCTTGCGGTTAACGTCAAGCAGGTCTGCGTGACGTGCGGATACGATCTTTGCAAGTGTTGCGTCAATCTCGCCGCCTGCAAGCTCGGAAACCGTATCAATGACCTTACCTGTCAGGATCATGTTTGCAAGTGTGGGAATACCAGCCTCGCCTGCAAGCTTCGTTGCGGGGACGTAGTAAACGTCAACGTCCGTTCTCTTTACCTTGCGTTCAATGAGGGAAGAATCAATAAAGATCTTTCCGCCGGGCTTGACCGCGTCCTCAAACTTGTCGAGGGAGGGCAGGTTCATAGCCATGAGCACGTCGGGCTTCTGAATGATAGGTGTTCCGATAGGACTGTCGCTTACAACAACGCTGCAGTTACAAGTACCGCCGCGCATTTCGGGACCGTAGGAAGGGAGCCATGACACCTGCTTGTCGTCCATAAGACCCTTGTACGCCAGGAACTTACCTGCGAAAAGGATACCCTGACCGCCAAAGCCCGCGATCAAAATTTCAACTGTGTTTGCCATATCAGTTCTCCTCCTTCTTCTCGGCACTTCTGTCCTTGTATACGCCGAGAGGATAATAGGGGATCATTTTCTCATCGATCCACTCAAGAGCCTTTTGCGGCGTCATACCCCAGTTTGTAGGACAGGAGGAAACCACCTCGATCAGCGAAAATCCCTTGCCCTCGATCTGATTTCTGAACGCCTTTTCGATAGCCTTCTTTGCCTGGCGGATATTTTTTACGTTGTTTACCGCAACTCTTTCGAGGTATTCGGGACCGTCAAGCTGAGAGAGCATCTCACAGATCTTGACGGGATAACCGCAGTGGTTTACGTCACGGCCGTAAGGGCTGGTCTGTGTGACCTGACCGGGGAGAGAGGTGGGTGCCATCTGACCGCCTGTCATGCCGTAAATTGCGTTGTTTACGAAGATAATTGTGATATTCTCGTTTCTTGCCGCCGCGTGAACCGTCTCAGCGGTACCGATGGAAGCAAGGTCACCGTCACCCTGATAGGTGAACACGATGTTCTCGGGGTTTGCTCTCTTGAGACCGGTAGCAACTGCGGGCGCACGGCCGTGAGCCGCCTCTGCCATATCGCAAGCGAAATAGTCATATGCCATAACGGCACAGCCAACAGGAGCAACGCCGATGGTCTTTCCCTCGATACCGAGGTTGTCAATAGCCTCAGCTACGAGGCGGTGGATTATACCGTGAGTGCATCCGGGGCAGTAATGGAGCGGTGCATCTGTCAGGGATTTGGGTTTTTCAAATACGATACTCATTTTGTACCTCCTGATGCTTCTTTGATCTTTGCAAGCACCTCGTCGGGTGTTACGATAATACCGCCTGTACGGTTGCACAGGTAAACGGGTGCCTTGCAGCCTGTCGCCAGACGAACGTCCTCGATCATCTGACCCATATTCAGCTCAACGCTGATAAATGCTTTGCAATGCTCGGCAGCGCGTGCAAGAGGCTCTACGGGGAAGGGCCAGAGGGTGATAGGACGGATCATACCTACCTTGATGCCCGCTTCTCTTGCGGCAATAACTGCGTTTCTCGTTACTCTCGCGGCAATACCGAAGGCAACTGCGCAATACTCTGCATCCTCCATCATGAACTCCTCGTACATGACCTCGTTCTTTTCCACTTCCTCGTATCTCTTGAAGCGGTCCATGACCGTCTGCTCAAGCTTTTCGGGGTTGAGGTAAAGGGAGTTTACTATGTTGTGCTCTCTTTCGCACTTTGTGCCGCGAAGCGCCCAAGGCTTTTCGATCTGAGCCGCCTCGCTCTTGTTGATGGTAACAGGCTCCATCATCTGACCCAGCGTACCGTCGGCAAGCAGCATAACGGGCATACGGTACTTGTCCGCGATATCGAATCCCTTACCCGTAAGGTCAGCCATTTCCTGAACGGAAGCGGGTGCCAGAACTACCATCTTGAAGTCACCGTGAGCGCCGCCCTTTGTTGCCTGGAAGTAGTCAGCCTGACCGGGCTGGATACCGCCCAGACCGGGGCCGCCGCGCTGTACGTTTACGATAAATGCGGGAAGATCCGCACCTGCTATGTAAGAAATACCCTCAGCCTTCAGAGAAATTCCGGGTGAGGAAGAAGAAGTCATTACTCTGTATCCCGCGGAAGCAACGCCGTATACCATATTGATAGCGGCGATCTCACTCTCCGCCTGAAGGAAGCAGCCGCCGATCTTGGGCATACGCTTTGCCATGTATGCGGCAACCTCTGTCTGAGGAGTTATGGGGTAACCGAAATAGTGGCGGCAGCCTGCCTGGATAGCGGCCTCGGCCAAAGCCTCGTTACCTTTCATCAAAATCTTGTCGCTCATACCTTATCCTCCTTTTCTACGGTGATAACGCAGTCGGGACACATGGTCGCGCAGAATGCACAGCCTATGCACTTGGACTGATCCGTCATCACGGCAGGATTGTGTCCTTTTTTGTTGATCGTATCCTTCGCCAGGGCAAGGATTCCCTTTGGGCAAGCCGAAATGCACAGCCCACAGCCCTTGCAAAGATCGCTTTTAAATGTTACCTTTGCCATAGTGTATCTCCATTCCGCCGCGCGTGGCGGCATAAATTTTGCTTATTTGTAGTATTTTTCCTGCAATGTCAAGGGAAACAGATTCTCGATCTTCCCTTTCAGCTCCACTGCAAGATCTTTTTCAACTGCGGTCATGCGAACAGGCAGTCCCGTTTTTTCGGAGACCTCTTTTGCGTAGTCCACAGAGTCAAGAATATCCTGCGCCACCGTCTCCGCGCCGAGATTTGAATTGTTCACAAGTCCCGTAAATTTCAGTCCTCCCGCCGCCTCGACCTCGTGCATTATCTCAATGCAATCGTCGGCTGTCCGGGTAAGAGGTCTGTAACGGTTAATGACAAGAAGCATCTCGTAATCGCCCTCGGCTTTGATGAGAGGAGTGTATCTGCCAAGTGCCAGGGCACCTCGGTCGTCACCACCCACGTCGAGTACCGCCAGAGAGGACTTGTCCTCAAAAATTCCGTATATCTCGGAAGGAAGCGCAGGCAGATCCACGTTGGAATTGGCATATTTCGATGAAATAAGCCTTATTCCCGCCGCCTCAAGATCTGCTTGACTGTCCTTGGTTCTGAAATAGGGGTTAACGATGTCAAGATCGGCTATAACCACGTCATTTCCCTGCTCACGCAGAAATTTTGCGTAGTTTACCGCGATATTGGTCTTTCCGCTTCCGTAATGACCTGCAAAAAGCGTTATTCTTTTCATAGCTTGTTTCTGATGATCTTGCCGCTGATGGTCTTGGGCAAGGATTCTCTGAATTCAACGATTCGGGGGTACTTGTAAGGTGCCGTATGGGTCTTGACGTAGTTCTGAATTTCCTTTTTCAGCTCGTCGGTGCCCTCAGTGCCCTTAACGAGCACGATAACGGCCTTGACCACCTGCCCTCTTACCTCGTCGGGTGCCGCGCAAACGCCGCACTCAAGTACGTAAGGAAGCTCCATGACCACGTTCTCTATCTCAAAAGGACCTATGCGGTAGCCCGACGATTTGATAACGTCGTCGGTACGTCCCACATACCAAAGATAGCCGTCCTCGTCCTGCCATGCAACGTCGCCCGTGTGGTAATATCCGTCGTGCCATACCTTGGCGTTGGTCTCGGGATCATTGTAATATCCCTTGAAAAGACCGCAGGGTGCGCCGTCGGCAACTCTGATACAGATCTCGCCGTTTTCACCGGGCGCGACCTCTTTATCCTCGGAATCAAGAAGCACCACGTCGTAGAGAGGCGAAGGCTTACCCATAGAGCCTGTACGGCAGGGGGTTCCGCGCAGAGTTCCGATAACGACGGTCGTCTCGGTCTGACCGAAGCCCTCGCAGATCGAAATTCCCGTAGCCTTCTTGAACTGCTTGAATACCTCGGGGTTCAGCGCCTCACCCGCCGTTGTCATATGGTGAATGGAGGAGAGATCGTACTTTGAAATATCCTCTTTAATCAGCATACGAAGCATCGTGGGAGGTGCGCAGAAGGTGGTGATATTGTATTTTGCGAACATAGGCAAAATATTGTGAGCGTCAAAGCGGTCGAAGTCGTATACGAAGATAGCGCCCTCGCAGAGCCACTGACCAAAGAACTTACCCCAAAGGGATTTAGCCCAGCCCGTGTCGGAAATTGTAAAGTGCAGACCGTCACGCTCACAGCAATGCCAGTACTTTGCGGTAATATAGTGACCCAGCGCGTACTTGTAGCAATGTGAAACGATCTTGGGATATCCCGTTGTTCCCGATGAGAAGAACATGAGCATAAGATCCTCACCGCAGGGACTGTCCTCTGTTCTCTCGAACTTGCCCGTGAACATCTTGTACTCGGTGTTGAAATCGTGCCAGCCCTCGCGCTTGCCGCCCACCAGCATCTTGATCTCAAGACCGTCGTATTCCTTCTCTGCCTCCTCGATGTAATGTGCGACCTTTTCATCGGCGGTGGCAATTACCGCACGCACTCCCGCCTTTTCGAAGCGGTATGTGAAATCGTGAGTGAGGAGCTGATTCGTTGCAAGAATCGATATTGCGCCGATCTTCTGCAATGCAAGCATGGAGATCCAGAACTGATAGTGGCGCTTGAGAACGAGCATTACCTTGTCACCCTTCTTGATGCCAAGATTCACGAAATAATTTGCCGCTCTGTTGGAGAGCTTCTTGATATCTCCGAAGGTAAGGCGTGTCTCCGTCATGTTTTTATCGACATGGAGCATCGCCAGCTTGTCGGGATATTCATCGGCTATGCGGTCGATGGTGTCGAACGCAAAGTTATACTTGTCCTCGTTTTCAAAGGAGACCGAAACAAGGTTGCCCTGCTCGTCCTCCTTGCAACGGATGAAGTCCTCGCAAAGAAGACGGAGATGCTTCTGAACGGGCGCATGGGTAAGAGCAATATCCTCCTGCGTTGCGTCCTCGCCGGGAAGAACAACCGCGCAGAAGATACAGTCCTCGCCTCCGACGGCCATTTCGCCGTGAGGGGTTGAGGAGTTATAGTAGATCGAATCGCCGGGGCCGAGGATCTCGGTATGCTTGCCCACCTGCACCTTCAGATGACCGCTGATAACGTAGTCAAATTCCTGACCTGCGTGGGTGTGCATCTGCATGGGCTGATCCTGCTGAGACGCATCATAGCGATAACGCACCCAAAGAGGCTCGGAGATCTTGCCCTTGAACTGAGGCGCAAGATTTCTGATCTCAATGTTGCCCTCGTTTACCATCACCTGTCCGTCGCCGCTTCGAGTAACCGAATAGTTTCTCAGCTTCGGGGTATTACCCTCAAGAATGGCGGTGGTGTCGATGCCGAATATGATCGAGCATTTATGCAGGAAATAGAAAGGAAAATCCTCTTTTCCGCTTTCGTATTTTATGTATTGTTCAACCGTCGTTCCGGTCTTTTCCGCCATTTCCTGCGCTGTAAAGCCTGCGATCTCTCGCATATCCTTTATACGCTCGGCAATAGCGGCGATGGTTGAGTTATAATTCTGCGTTTGCTGCATTTATGTTCCTCCAAATCAAATTTTCGGAAAAATCTTTTTTTAGGCCGATCGGAAACACTTTCCGACTATAATTAAATAGACTATTGAATAATTATACCACCAACATATACTATATGTCAATGTTTAAATTGCATAAAAACCGTTGTTTGCCCTCGGTATTTTGCGACAATATTCACTATCAGACAAAAAAACAGCCCCGTCCGAGCGAGGCTGTTTTGGTTAATTATACAACGTAGAAAAGTATGCAGAAGAACTGCAAAAGCGTTCCTATGCAAACAAAAATGTGAAAGATCGAGTGCATATATTTTTTCTTCTTTCCTATACCGTAAAGCACCGCACCGATAGTGTAAGCAATTCCTCCCGCCAAAAGCAGAACGATACCCCAGAAATCAATACATTCAACGGTCTTGTTCCAAGCGAAAACAACGCACCAGCCAAGGCCGATATAGCAGATCATTGAAAAGACCTTGAACTTCTCGATGCTGATAGCGTTTGCCACGATACCAAGAATGGCAACACCCCAGACAACACCAAAAATAACCCAGCCCGTAACAGGATAAACGGGTCTGATTTTTGCCAGCGCGATGGGGGTATACGTACCCGCGATAAGCAGGAAAATTGAGCAGTGATCAATAACGCGAAAGACCTTCTTTGCGGTGAGGCGAGGACTAAGCCCGTGATAGATGCTGGACATGGTGTAAAGCACAATGATCATAGCACCGTAAATGGCACTTCCAACCACCGCCCAAGGGTTTGAGTGAAGCGCGGCGAAGATCACGCAAAGCACCGTAGCCGTTATGCCGATGCCGCCTCCAACGATGTGAGTAACCATGTTAAAGACCTCTTCGCCCTTTGTGTAATTTGGAATTTTTATTGTGTTTTTTGAGTTCATTTTTTATCTCCTGTGCTCGGGTTGTGGGGATGTATACAAAGACGTTTTCATTTTGAAAAACCGTTGTATATTTTACCACGGAAAAGCCGAAAATTCAAGACTATTTTGTGAACGAAAAGGGTTGATTTTCTGTACAAAATGATGTATAATCGGTTTATATGTAAAACGAAAGGAAAAAGCCATGAATATTTTTGAAAATATAAAAGTCTGGTACAAGACCGAATCGGGTGAAAAGGTTTATCTCGACCGCATCTCGGACGACACCTACGGTAACGGCGACGTCGAGGTCCGCCTGATCATAAAAAAACAGGGCAACATGACCGCCGTGTACGTTGATGCCGAAAAGAAGAACTGGTGGTTCAATCCCGACTATGCCGTGGGTCTGTGCGCCGACGGGGTCGTCGGCATGAAGCGCTATATTGCCAACTATATGCGCTGCAATTTTTGGTGCATAACTCAGTTTGAGACCGATCTGACACAGCTCCGCGTTGACACACAGGGCTTTATGTACGAGAAAAACGACGGCAATTTCAACCTTATCCTGCCCGTTTGCGACGCCGTTTACAAGACGACACTTTTCGGTGACGGGGACGGTCTGAACGTTGGTCTGTCGAGCTATTATCCCAAGCTTTCAAAAGTAGAAAAATCCCTGGCATTCGTTATAAACGAGGGTGATAGTGATCCCTATCACCTTGTGCGCGAGGCGGCGGAATACGCCTTCGAGCTTCTCGGCACGGGAATGCACACCCGCGATTACAGACGTTATCCCGAGATATTCAATTATCTTGGCTGGTGTACATGGGACTCCATGTATATCGACGTCTCCGAGGAAGGAATCCTTCAAAAATGCGAGGAATTCAAGGAGAAGAATATTCCCGTTCGTTGGGCTATCATAGACGACATGTGGGCAGACTGCAAGAATTTGAATATCCGTCCTTATGTAGGCGGAAAAATGCTGTCTCATCAGTACCGTTGCGGCATGTCAAGTGCCAATGCAGACCCCGAAAGATTTCCGAACGGGCTCAAGCACACGGTAGACGAGGTGGCAAAATACGGCATCAAGACCGCTATCTGGCACGCTACGGCAGGATACTGGAACGGCATCGATCCCGAGGGTGAGCTTGCAAAGAAGCTTTCAGATTGTCTCACAGTCCTGCCCAACGGAAAGCTCGTCCCCCGATTTGACAGCGAGGAAAATGCATACAAGTTCTTCTCCGCGATACACCGTCAGCTGAGAGCTGAAGGCGTCGAATTTGTAAAGGTCGATAACCAGAGCTTTATTCGCAGGCATTTCCAGAACGTAGCTCCCGTCGGCAAGGTCGCAAGAAATATGCACGCGGGACTTGAAGCATCGGTAGGCGAAAACTTTGACGGCAACGTAATGAACTGTATGTGCATGGCAATCGAGAATATGTGGAACCGTCCCAAGAGCGCTTTGGCGCGCTGCTCGGGCGACTTCCTGCCTGAAAACCGGGAGTGGTTCAAGACCCACATAATGCAATGCGTTTACAGCGCAATGTTCCAGGGCGAATTTTTCTGGACCGACTACGATATGTGGTGGACAGACGACGGTCAGGCAGGCAAAAACAGTCTTTTGCGCGCGATTTCGGGTGGTCCTGTTTACGTCAGCGATAAGATCGGACGCTCAAGACCCGAGCTTCTCCGTCCTCTTGCCTTTAATGACGGACGCATTCCCCGTCCCGACAAGCCCGCACGCCCTGCGCTCGATTCCCTGTTCACGGATCCCGTCACCACAACCACGCCTCTCAAGATCTTCAACACCTGCAGCAACGGCAGATACGGCGTCATCGCGGCATATAACATAAACGAAAAGAACAAGCGAGTTCACGGAGTCATCTCTCCCGACGACGTTTACGGACTTTCCGGAGAGGAATTTGCCGTTTACGAGTACAACACGGGCAAGCTCCGCTTCCTGAAGAAAGGTGAAAGCTTTAAATTCACCCTCTCCGATCACGACGATTACCGCCTCTACATCATCTCACCCATAGATGAAAACGGAATCGCAATGCTCGGTCGAATCGACAAGTTCATGGCTCCCGCGGCAATCACCGATAAATTCGGCGAGACCTATTCCGTCTACGAGGGCGGAAAGATCGCCTTCGTTCACCGCGGCAGAAAGAACTTTACCGCACAGTCCGAAAGCGGCAAATATGAAGTTGAGCGCAACGGCTCTCTCTGTACATTTACCCTTCCCGAAACGGACCGTCATTTTACTCTTATTTAACATAAAAACAGCGGCGCAAGCCGCTGTTTTCTATTCATCGGACAGCCCAAAGCTGATGGAAATCGCGTTATTCACGGCATTCATCATGTTATCGTCCAGGTGTCCCATCTTCTCCTTGAGCCGCCGCTTGTCTATCGTCCTCACCTGCT
Organism: Clostridia bacterium; assembly: GCA_017397175.1. Lineage (GTDB taxonomy): Bacteria > Bacillota > Clostridia > Oscillospirales > CAG-272 > SIG710. The sequence goes on from JAFQKA010000012.1 coordinate 27,446, forward strand.
CAAGCAACACCACCGAGTCTTTTGACAGCCCCACGCGGTCGGCATAAATATCTATGTGAGTGGGCAGATGGGTCTTGTCAAGGCGGCTTGTGATGGCTGCCGCAATGACCGTGGGGCTGTATTTGTTTCCCACGTCGTTCTGTATAATCAGCACGGGTCGCAAACCTCCCTGCTCCGAGCCTACAACGGGGCTGAGATCTGCGTAATATATGTCCCCACGCTTTATCATATGATCAATCCTTTCCCTTGTCTTCGGGGGCGCTGCCCACCGTCTTTTCCAAGATTATTTTGGGCAGCCAAGGGGAAATTTAATCATCAGTTGCGATATTTTAACGAAAAAATTCACCCCCTACCATCATCATATTAAAATTTTGTCGATATGTGACGGCTCCTCCTTGACGAAAGGGGATAAATGCGTTATAATGTAAAGAGAAAGGATGTGAGAGTGTGGTAAAAAAGCTTTTGGTGCTTTTCGTGGCTGTGTTGCTGACGGTCTGCTCTGCAGGGTGCGGAGAAGAGGACGTAAGCGATCTGCTCACGGGCGGAACCCCCGACTATTCGGTAGAAGAGGCTTTAGGAGATATTGAAAGTGCCACGGTGATCTCCGTTATGACCTCAACGGTTACGGCTCTCACGGTAAATTCTGCGGAAATCCCCGAGTTTTCTTCTCCCGGCGAGATCGTCGCCACCTGCCAGGACGCAATACTCAACTATATGCTGACCTCGGACTACGCCAGATTCAGCTCCAACACAAAGCTTCTCTCCGATATTACCGAAAAATACCCTGACATGACTGTTACCGCAGCGATTGGTGCGCGTGACTACGAAAGTGAGCTATACAAACTTTTTGGGTACAGCGGATCGGTTCGCCACGCGACCACAAAAAGGTTTACGTATCTTCAGAAATCTCAGGCATACTCCCCTGCGGCACCGATAAATGCCACTCGGGTCGTGCTTGACATTCAGTCGGCCGTGGAGACCGAGCACACCTATCAGATGAGCTTTTTCGCCCTGCTCGACGATGAAATGTCTCCCTTATATAAGGCAGTTTTCATCAAAAAAGACGACGGTATGTATCTCCAATCGCTGACCCACGGCAAAGGAGAAAAAATCAACGTAGATCTCGATAAAACCATATCATAAAAAATCGGGACATTCTCATGTCCCGATTTTTTCGATTATCAATTTTGCGGTCTCGTAAATAGACAGTTTTTCGCAATCCACAATAATATCCGCCGCGCGTTCATAAATTTCGACGCGGTAGTTGTAAACGTCGCGGAAGGTCTGACCCACATCCATTGCTACCCCGCGAGTGGAAAGATTCTTGACCCTGCTCTCGATCTCCTCACAGGAGTGGCGCAGGTACACAAGAACTCCAAGCCTCCCGAGGGCCTTTTCACCCTCCACGGTCAAAACGGCAGAGCCGCCGGAGGCGACAACGCAATTTTCGCATTCGAGTGATGCGATCGCTTCCGCTTCAATGCGCAGAAATTCCGCATTTCCCACCTCGTTGATGATCCGCTGGAGGTTCTTTCCCGTCTTCTTTTCGATAAGCGTATCCGTATCCACGAATTTCATGTTTCTGATCCCGGCAAGCCGCTTGCCAACCGAGCTTTTGCCGCAACCCGGCATTCCGATGAGTACTATGTTCATTTTGGTTATTTCAATATGTGCTCCATGTAGATTTTCCCGTCAAGATCCTTCCATGTCAGTTTTCCGTCCTCAAGCATTAAATATGAATGCGCTGAGCCTTCCTTTGGGATCGACACCGAGCCGGGATTGACATAGAGAAAATCACCGCAATCCCGGCAAGCGGGCACGTGAGTATGACCGTTTAAAAGTATGTCCCCCTCCCTCAGTTTGGGCGGTGTTTCCGGGTTGAAATGATGTCCGTGGGTAGCAAATATCCGGTGTCCCTTTGCTTCCTCAGAATCGAGAATGCAATAATCCGCCATCACGGGAAAAGGAAGCACCATCTGGTCGACCTCTGCTTCACAGTTTCCCCTGACACAGGTGATCTTGTCCGTCAGAGAGCTGAGCATTTCGATCACCTTTTTGGGTGCGTACCCGTCGGGAAGATCGTTTCGGGGACCGTGGTAAAGAAGGTCACCCAAAAGCAGTATCTTATCGGCGTTTTCGCGCTCTGTTGCACCGAGCAGCTTCTCACAGTAAAGTGCCGAGCCGTGAATATCCGATGCTATTAAAATCTTCATATTACCATCATTTTAACCTTTCGGAATGCAAAAATTCATATTTACTTTGTTTTTATAACATACATGGGACATAAAAAAGCCGTAAAATAATAACATAAGCCAACAAAAGGAGAAATTCGCTTGAAAATCACACTTAACCCTGACAAAGAGATCGTTGAGACCATAAAAAAAGGGCTTGAAGCAAAAGGCGGTTACTGCCCTTGCCGTTACGGCAAAGCAGAGGAATACAAATGTATGTGCCGCGAATTCCGCGAGCAGATAGCAGATCCCGATTTTGAGGGCTTTTGCCACTGCCTGCTATATTACAAATCAAAGGATTGAATCAGATCAGCCGTCCGAATAAAGCGTTTGGTTCGCGGCGAACATTCTTTCGTAATTATAGTATAATTTACAACAAAAGTCAATACAGGAGGACAAAAAAATGGAAATCACAAAGGACATAAAATACGTCGGTGTCAACGACAGAAAGGTGGATCTTTTCGAGGGTCAGTACGTAGTTCCAAACGGAATGTGCTACAACTCTTACGTTATTCTGGACGAGAAGATCGCCGTTTTCGACACGGTAGATGCCGCATTTACACATGAATGGCTTGACAATCTGTCAACGGTACTGGGCGAAAGAAAACCCGACTACCTTATCGTTCAGCACATGGAGCCGGACCATTCCGCGAACATCGCCAATTTCCTCAAGACCTACCCCGATGCGACAGTTGTGGCAAACGCAAAGACTTTTGCCATGATCGATGCTTTCTTTGGCGAGGGCTTGTGCAAAAATACGCTTACCGTTGAAAACGGCGGCACTCTTTCCTTGGGCGCTCACACGCTCACCTTCGTTTTCGCGCCCATGGTACACTGGCCCGAGGTAATGGTGACCTATGACAGTACGGACAAGGTGCTCTTCTCTGCCGACGGATTCGGAAAGTTCGGCGCAATGGACGCCGACGAGCCTTGGGCCGACGAGGCGAGAAGATACTACATCGGAATCGTGGGCAAGTACGGCGCACAGGTTCAGGCACTCCTCAAAAAGGCGGCAGAGCTTGACATTCAAATGATCTGCCCTCTCCACGGCCCCGTGCTGAAGGAAAATCTCGGCTACTATCTTGACCTTTACAATACCTGGTCCTCCTACACCCCCGAGGAAGACGGTATCTGCATAGCCTACACATCAATTTACGGCAACACAAAGAAGGCTGTCGACCTGCTGGCAGAAAAGATCAAGGCTTCGGGCTGTCCCCGACTTGAGGTGTTCGACCTTGCACGCTGTGACATGGCGGCGGCTGTTGCTTCTGCGTTCAAGATGAGCAAGCTGGTTCTCGCAACCACCACATACAATGCAGACGTATTCCCATTTATGCGCGAGTTTATTGATCACCTCAACGCCCGCAACTTCTGTAACAGAACCGTTGCCCTCATTGAAAACGGATCCTGGGCACCCATGGCGGCAAAGGTCATGACAAAGATGCTCGAGGGCGCAAAGAATATTACCTTCGCCGAAAACACAGTCACTATCAAGTCCGCACTTTCAGCCGCTTCAAGGGAAAAGATCGACGCTCTTGCCGACGAGCTGTGCCGCGAATATATTGCCCTTTCACCCGACAGCGCAAACAAGAACGATCCCTCTGCCCTGTTCAAGCTGGGCTACGGGCTCTACGTTGTGACCTCCAACGACGGCAAGAAAGACAACGGACTTATAGTCAACACCGTGGCGCAGGTAGCGGATAATCCCACGCGTATTTCCGTGACCATCAACAAGGCAAACTACTCTCACCACGTAATAAAGCAGACAGGCAAAATGAACGTCAACTGCTTGTCGGTAGAAGCCCCCTTCAAGGTGTTTGAGACCTTCGGATTCAAGAGCGGACGCAACACCGACAAGTTCGAGGGCTGCACACCCATCCGCTCCGATAACGGCCTGATCATACTGCCAAAATATATTAACGCGGCGCTGTCTCTCGTAGTAGAAAGCTACGTTGATCTCGGTTCTCACGGAATGTTCATCTGCTCGATCACCGAGTCACGCGTCATTTCCGACCGGGAGTCTATGACCTACGCATACTACCACGCAAACGTAAAGCCAAAGCCCAAGACCGACGACAAAAAGGGCTACGTGTGCAAGATCTGCGGTTACGTCTACGAAGGCGACGAGCTGCCCGAGGACTTCATCTGCCCCCTCTGCAAGCACGGCGCGGCGGATTTTGAGAAGATACAGTAAAAGCAAAGTAAAAAGGATGCCGAAAGGCATCCTTTTTATCATAAAAACATGGCGAGGAAGAGATTTGAACTCAAGCGTTGCCTATTGCTCACCCAAACTCAAAGCCGTCACCGCAACGCCTTTTCAAATTGCAAGCAATTTGAGTGAATTCAAATGTGGAGCATGATAACCCCCGAACAGATAACCCGTTGGGTCATCTGTTCGGGGGTTAGAGATTTGAACTCAAGCGTTGCCTATTGCTCACCCAAACTCAAATCCATCACCGCAACGCCTTTTCAAAGCGCAAGCAATTTGAGTGAATTCAGATGTGGAGCATGATAAACTCCGAACAGATAACCCGTTGGGTCATCTGTTCGGGGTTTAGAGATTTGAACTCAAGTGTTGCCTATTGCTCACCCAAACTCAAAGCCATCACCGCAACGCCTTTTCAAAGCGCAGAGCGCTTTGAGAGAGTTCAAATTAGACGTTCCGATAAAAATAACGGACACCCCGCTGGGTGTCCGTTATTTTTGGCGGAGAAGGAGCAATACCCTTCAAGCACACAACAGCTAAGATTACGGTTTTCCGAATTTTTCCAAGATTAAACCTTATTGTGGTTATTATATCACAAAATTCTACAATGGTCAAGAGGGCATCTTTAACTCCTGTCTTGTATGCAAACTTTCACCATTATCATCAAAGATTTTGCTTACTCCAGTTTGATGGTAGAAATATTATTTTTTGTATCATACGTGTAAGATATAAGAAAACACGGTCGTATCGTTCCTGAAATGTGCAAGGTGAAAGACGGAGACAGCCATAAGACAAAGCTTGTCATACTTAGTCGGCAAGCCCTTTAACTTTGCCAATTTTCTATTCTCGCCGCGCAGGTAATAGTTGCCTTGTATCAGATGTTCCTTGAACAGTGCCGGCTTACCGGTTTTCTTGTTTATTTTTGTTGTTTCGTATCGTAGCCGAACCTCTTGTTCCAGTTGTTCCCTACCTTCCTTTGTTTGACACAGGAACGCATAATAGTCATATGCCCTTTGCGCTTGCAAAGCGCGAAGATGATGGTAGTCTATTTTATTTTTGAATTCTTCGGAGGCGAAAATAAGCTCGTCAGGACCTTTGTCACGGAAATAGTATCTGACAAACTCTACGTCCTCTGGCAATAGCCTCTGGAGTTGATTTTTTCCGCCCTTACCGCGTTGAACACAAACACAAGGATAACCGCTTTCGTCATAGACAAAATCGCTTCCCTTGAGCCGTTTCAATTCTGCACGTCTGATTCCGACGCACTTCTGGAACTCCACCGTTCTTGCGTACTTGGGATTAGAAATATCATTGTCGCTGCGTTGAGCCTTGCCGTTATCACTGC